>JAABQQ010000024.1 GCA_011391405.1 Gammaproteobacteria bacterium | reverse complement strand
TATAGCCAAAAGAGGAAAGGGGGTAGGGCTAGAGGGAAGGGGAGGAAGGGGAGGAAGGGGAGGAAGGGGAGGAAGGGGAGGAAGGGCAGGAAGGACAGGAAGGACAGGAAGGACAGGAAGGACCGGAAGGTTAAGAAGGAAAGCCGATACTCTCTGGCCCTTCCTGCCCTTCCTGTCCTTCCTGTCCTTCCTGCCCTTCCTGTCCTTCCTGCCCTTCCTAGCCCCTGTCTCGATCGTTCATGCGCCGGATCTGTGCGCCCAGGCCCGCCAGCTTTTCCTCGATGCATTCGTACCCACGGTCGATGTGGTAGATGCGCTCGACGTCCGTCGTGCCCTCAGCCACCAGCCCCGCGATGACGAGGCTGGCCGAGGCGCGCAGGTCGGTGGCCATGACCGGCGCAGCGGTCAGCTTCGGCACGCCTTTGATGATCGCCGTGTTGCCTTCCAGCCGGATTTCCGCGCCCATGCGCCGCATTTCGAGCAGGTGCATGAACCGGTTCTCGAAAATCGTTTCCACGATGGTGCCGACCCCGTCCGCGACGGTGTTCAGGGCCGCGAACTGGGCCTGCATGTCCGTCGGAAACCCCGGATGTGGCGCCGTCCGGATGTCGACCGCCCTGGGCCGGCGGCCATGCATGTTGACCTCGACAAAACCTTCGCCGCGGATCACTTCCGCGCCGGCTTCGATCAGCTTGCCCAGCACCGCGTCCAGGTGCTCGGCCCGGGCATTGCGCGCACGGACCCTGCCGCCCGTGATTGCGCCGGCCACCAGGTACGTGCCAGCCTCGATGCGGTCCGGCAGCACCTCATAGTGCGTGCCGTGCAGGCGCTCGACGCCCTCGACCAGGATGGTGTCGGTGCCGTGCCCGGTGATCTTCGCGCCCATGGCGATCAGGAACTGGGCCAGGTCCACGATTTCCGGCTCGCGCGCCGCGTTCTCGAGAATGGTCTGCCCGTCGGCCAGGCATGCGGCCATCATCAGGTTCTCGGTACCGGTGACGGTGACCGTGTCCATCACGATCCGCGCGCCCCGCAGGCGCCCGGCACGAGCCCGGATGTAGCCATTCTCGATGTGAACTTCCGCGCCCATGGCTTGCAGGCCAGCCACATGGATGTTGACCGGACGCGCGCCGATGGCGCATCCGCCCGGCAGCGAGACATCGGCGCGGCCATATTTCGCGACCAGCGGGCCCAGCACCAGGATCGCCGCACGCATGGTTTTGACGAGTTCGTAAGGGGCGGCGGTCTCGATCGTCGTCGTGGGGTCGACCTCGACGCGCATGCGCTCGTCGACCGTCACGCTGGCACCCATGCGGCCGAGCAGTTCGATCATGGTGGTGACGTCACGCAGGTGCGGCACGTTGCTGACGATGACCGGCGAGTCCGCGAGCAGCGTGGCCGCCAGGATCGGCAGGGCGGCGTTCTTGGCGCCAGAAATGCGTACTTCGCCGTCGAGCCGCACGCCGCCCCGAATCTGCAGTTTGTCCACGAATCGGCTCCTGGTCAGCGCGGCGCGGTGCCGCCCCGCTCGGCCTGCCACTCGGCAGGGGTGTAGGCCTGGATCGACAGGGCGTGGACCTCGCGTCCCATCCTGGCACCCAACCCCGCGTACACGAGCTGGTGGCGCTGGATGGAGCGCTTGCCCTCGAACTGGGTCGCAATGACGATGGCCTCGAAATGAGTATCGTCGTCGGTCAGCACGCGGACCTGGGCACCGGCCAGGCCGGCGAGGATCAGTTGGGTGACTTCGTCGGCCGTCATGGTTGGTTCGCCGGGTCGGATACAGCCCGCAATTCTAAAGGAGAAGGCGTGCCGGCTGTAGGCTGTAGACTGTGGGCCTTCCTGGATCGCCCTGCCCGTGCCATGACCGACCCGAGCCTGATGATCGCCCGCGGCCGCCGTGTCCTCGCCACCGAGGCCGCAGCCGTCGCCGCGCTCGAGCACCGTCTCGACGACTCGTTCGCCCGCGCCTGTGACGTCGTCCTGGCCTGCACTGGCAAGGTCGTCGTGACCGGCATGGGCAAGTCCGGCCACGTCGGCAGCAAGATCGCCGCAACGCTGGCCAGCACCGGCACCCCGTCGTTTTTCCTGCATCCCGGTGAAGCGATCCACGGCGACATCGGCATGATCACGGCGGCCGACGTCGTGCTCGCACTCTCGAACTCCGGCGAGACGGACGAGCTGCTGACCATCCTGCCGGTCATCAAGCGGCTCGACGTGCCGCTGATCGCATTGACGGGCAACGGCGGTTCCACCCTGGCACGCTACGCAACCGTCACGCTCGACGTCAGCGTGCCTGCCGAAGCCTGCCCGCTCAACCTCGCGCCGACGGCGAGCACGACGGCAACCCTCGCCATGGGTGATGCGCTCGCGATCGCGGTGCTCGAGGCCCGCGGCTTCACCGAGGAAGACTTCGCGCGCTCGCACCCGGGCGGCAGCCTCGGCCGGCGCCTGCTGCTGCACGTCGAAGACGTCATGCGCAAGGGCGACGAGCTGCCGCGGGTTGGCCCGGACACGCCGCTGAGCGCCGGCCTGCTCGAAATGAGCCGCAAAGGCCTCGGCATGACCACCGTGGTGGACGCCGCTGGCCGCGTGCTTGGAATCTTCACGGACGGCGACCTGCGCCGTACGCTCGACAAGCAGCTCGATATCCACGCCACGCGCATGGCCGACGTCATGACAACGAAGTGCAAGGTGGCCGAGCCGCGGATGCTCGCGGCCGAGGCCGTGCACTTGATGGAGACGCATCGCATCACGTCCTTGCCGGTCGTGCAGTCGAATGACGATCGGCTGCTGGTCGGCGCCCTCAATGTCCACGATCTGCTGCGCGCGGGTGTCATGTGACGCAGCACGATCCGGCCCTGCTCGAGCGTGCCCGCCGGGTCCGGCTGCTCGTGCTCGACGTCGACGGCGTGCTGACCGACGGCCGCCTGCACATCACCGCCCATGGCGAAGAAACGAAGGTCTTCCACGTGCGCGATGGCTCCGGCATCGTCGCCGTGCAGCGCGCGGGCATCGCCGTCGCCATCATTTCCGGCCGCGATTCGCCGGCGGTCACGCGCCGCGCGACTGAACTCGGCATTCGCCACGTGCGCCAGGGCATTGCCGACAAACGCGCTGCACTCGACGAGCTCCTGCGCGAACTGCAGGTCGCCGCCGATGCGCTTGCCTGCGTGGGTGACGACACGCCCGACGTGCCGATGCTCGAGCGCGCAACCCTGGCGGTTGCCGTGGCGGATGCCCATGCATCGGCGCGCGCCGCGGCCCACTGGACCACGCCTTCGGCCGGCGGCCACGGCGCCGTGAGAGAAGTATGCGATCTGCTGCTGACCGCACACGGCACCTGATCCAGCGCAGCGTGACGATGGTGGCGGTGGTGGCCGGTGGCGCCCTGCTGCTCAACCTGCTGGCGGGCAGCCCGGACGATGCGACGGAGTCCGCGGCTGCTGCGGACGAACGCGGCTATTACCTGAAGGACGCCAGGCTCACCGAACTCGGCGCGGACGGCAGGCCGCGGGTCGTGGTGCGCGCCAGCTCGATCGAGCAGCAGCTCGCCGACCAGAGCGTGCACCTGGCACAGATCGAACTCGACTACACCACGCAGAAGCAGGGTGAATGGCGCGTGACCGCGGATCGCGGACGCATGCCGAGCGACCGCGGGTCGCTGCTGCTGGCGGGCAACGTGCTCGTCGTCGGCGCGGCGGAGCGCAGCGCGGGCCAGGCGATCATCCGCACGGACGAGCTGGCTTACGACACGCGCACGAACGTGGTGCAGACGGCGGCGCCCGTGACCGTGGACATCGGACCGCACCAATTGCGCGGGCGCGGCATGCGCGTCGGTTTGAACCAGGGAACACTGCGGCTAGAATCGAACGTCAATGGCCAGTTCATTCCTTAAACACCGACAGGCGCGCAGCTTGCTCCTGGCCAGCGTGACGCTGCTGGGCGCTGTTCCGTTCGCTCACGCGCAGACGGGACTGCCAGCGGGCAACTCGGAACTCCCGATCAACCTCGAAGCTGCATCGTCGGATTTCGACTACAAGAACAACACGCTGCTGTTCAAGCGCGTGAAGATCACGCAGGGCGGCCTCGAGGTCACCGCGCAGCAGGCGAGCGCGACCGGACTCGAGTTCAACAACTCAGAGTGGCGGCTGCAGGGCGACGTGATGATCACGGTGCCCGGCGGCAAGCTGCAGTCGAGCGAGGCACGCGTGATGTTCCGCAACAACGCGATCGCCAGCGCATCGATCAAGGGCACGCCGGCGCAGTTCGAGCAGCAGCTCAAGGAAAAGAACCAGGTCGCGCGGGGACGCGCGGCCGCCATCGACTACGACGTCAAGGCCGCCACCGTGCGCCTGACGGGAGATGCGTGGCTCACCGACGGCAACAACGAAATTCGCGGCAACACGCTGGTCTACGACATCGGCCGCGAGCGCGTGCAGGCCAACCCGAACGAGAAAGACCCGGGCGGCGTGAAGATCACGATCAATCCCCCGCAGAAGACTCCTGCGGCAAAGCCCGACAGTGGCAGTGGCCCATGACGATGAGCCGGTTGCGCGCCGAGGCGCTGGGCAAGAGCTATCGCTCGCGGCAGGTGGTGAAAGACCTTTCGCTCGAGGTCTCCTCCGGCGAAGTCGTCGGCCTGCTTGGCCCGAACGGCGCCGGCAAGACCACAGCCTTCTACATGATCGTGGGCCTGGTGCCGTGCGATGAAGGTCGCATCCACCTCGACGACCAGGAACTGACACGCCTGCCGATGTACCGTCGCGCCCAGCTGGGCGTCGGCTACCTGCCGCAGGAGGCGTCGGTGTTCCGCAAACTGTCGGTCGAGGACAACATCCTGGCGATCCTCGAGACGCGCGCCGACCTCGACGACGACGACGCGCGTCTTGCAGCGCTGGATTCGCTGCTCGAGGAGTTGCACATCGGCCACATCCGTTCGAGCAGCGGCATGAGCCTGTCGGGCGGCGAGCGCCGGCGCGTCGAGATCGCGCGTGCGCTGGCCGCGGAGCCCCGCTTCATCCTGCTCGACGAACCGTTCGCGGGCGTGGATCCGATTTCGGTGATCGACATCCAGCGCATCATCCGCCACCTCAGTTCGCGCAACATCGGCGTACTGATCACCGACCACAACGTGCGTGAAACACTTGGCATTTGCAGCCGCGCCTACATCGTCAGCGCCGGAAGTGTGATCGCGTCCGGTTCGGCGGAAGAGATTCTTGCCAATCCTCAGGTGCGTGAGGTCTACTTGGGTCAGGATTTCCGTCTCTGACACGTCTGGCGCGAGACTACCCACGCCAGCCCCGCTTTCGCTTCGATCGCCGATTCGTCAATGCTCAAGCCGGCCCTGCAACTCAAGCTCGGTCAGCAGCTTACGATGACCCCGCAGCTGCAGCAGGCCATCAAGCTGCTGCAACTGCCCGTGCTCGAGCTGCAGGCACAGGTGATGGAGGCGCTCGAGACCAACGTCATGCTCGAGCAGGAAGAGGACGACTCGATCGACCTCACCCCGCTCGACCAGGTCGCGCCCACGGGCGAGGTGGAAACCGAGTCCACGGAGAGCGGCGAAGCCTCCGAATCCGACGACCCCGGCCCCGACGACGTCATCGTCGAGATGGAAGACCCCTGGGCCGAGTCCTCGACGCCGTCCGGCGACGGGTCACGCGCTGACGACGACGACCGCCCCCTCGAATTCACCGATGAACGCGGCCGCGACCTGCACCAGCACCTGGTCTGGCAGCTCGAAATCAGCCCGCTCGATCCGCGCCAGGTGTGGATCGGCGAGGCGATCGTCGACGCGTTGAACGACGACGGCTACCTCACCCTGACGACCGCCGAGATCGCCCGGGACCTGAGCGCCGACCTGCCCGTCACGGCGGCGGACGTCGAACAGCTGCTGGCGCTCGTGCAGACGCTAGATCCGGCCGGCGTCGGCGCCCGCACGCTGAGCGAATGCCTGATCCTCCAGCTCGCACAGCTGGACGAAGGCACGCCGGGACGCGATCTCGCCATCGGCATCGCACGCGACCATCTCCAGTCCGTCGCGGACAAGGATCTCGCCACGCTGCGCCGCGCGCTCGGCGTCGACGAGGATTCACTCCAGGTTGCGCTTGCACTCGTGCGCAGCTGCCATCCGCGGCCGGGCTCGGCGTTCGCAGGCGCGCAACCCGAGTACGTCGTCCCCGACGTGTTCGTGCGCCGCACCGAACAGGGCTGGGCCGTCGAACTCAACGCGGGCTCGGTGCCTCGCCTGAGGGTCAACCAGGGCTATGCGGGCCTGGTCACACGTTCGGCCGATTACGCCTCGCTGCGTGCGCAGCTGCAGGAAGCGCGCTGGCTGATCCGCAGCCTCGAGATCCGCAACGAGACGCTGCTGAAGGTGGCCCGCTCGATCGTCCAGCGCCAGGCGGCGTTCCTCGAGCGCGGCGACGAAGCGATGCAGCCCATGATCCTGCGCGACGTGGCCGAGGCCGTGTCGATGCACGAATCGACGATCTCGCGCGTGACGACGGGCAAGTACATGCACACGCCGCGCGGCATCTTCGAGTTCCGGTATTTCTTCTCCAGTCATGTCTCCGGCGCCGACGGCGAGGACGTATCGTCGGTCGTCATCCGCGCCCGCATCCGCAAGCTGATCGCGGAGGAAGTGCCCGGGAAGCCGCTGAGCGACGCCCAGCTGGCGACGCTGCTCGCGGACGAAGGCGTGAAGGTGGCGAGGCGGACAGTCGCCAAGTACCGCGAGGCACTCGGCCTCGCTGCGTCGAGCGAGCGCAGGCAGACGGCGGCCCGCGCCAATGCATGAATACAGTGCCGGCAGGAACCGATTCCCGCGGGCGCGATCTGCTTGACGCGAGGCAGCACCTAAACCAAGAGGAGGTCGGGACGATGCAAGTCAACCTGAGCGGACACCACGTCGAGATCACGCCGCCGCTGCGGAATTATGTCGAGAAGAAGATTGCGCGCATCCTGCGGCACTGCGACCGCGTCATCGACGTGCATTGCACGCTTACGGTCGAGAAGCTGCGGCACGAGGCCGAGACCAAGATTCGACTGTCCGGCACCACCGTGCATGCGGCCACCGTCCACGACGACATGTATGCCGCCATCGACCTCATGGCGGACAAGCTCGACGAGCAGCTGCGCCGCCACAAGGAAAAGC
>JAABQQ010000023.1 GCA_011391405.1 Gammaproteobacteria bacterium | reverse complement strand
CTGCATACGTCGTCGAGCCCGGGCGCACGGCCGCCTCCTGCAGAAGGTGCATTCGCCAGCCTCAAAGGGCTCGGCGACGTCTTCCGCTACACGAGGCACGCCCTCGAACTCGTCTGGTCGACGAGCAAGCGGCTCACCGTCGCTCTCGCTGCGCTCACGCTGCTGGCCGGCATCCTGCCCGCCGGCATTGCGTTCGTCGGCGCGAAGATCGTCGATGCGGTCGTGACGGCGGTCGGCCTGCATCAGGCTTCGGGCGGAACCGATCTCTCCACCGTGCTCAGTTACGTCGTGCTCGAAGGCGTGCTGGTGGCCTCGCTCGCAGCGGTGCAGCGCGGGCTCTCGACCTGCCAGTCACTGCTGCGCGCCCAGCTCGGCCAGCGCGTGAACGAGATGATCCTCGAGAAAGCGCTCACGCTCGACCTGCGTCATTTCGAGGACTCCGAGTTCTACGACAAGCTGACGCGAGCGCGACGGGAGGCATCGACGCGGCCGCTGGCCCTCGTGATGAGCAGCTTCGGCCTGGTGCAGAACGCGATTGCGCTGCTCAGTTTCGGCACGCTGCTGGCGCAGTTCTCGCCGTGGGCCGTCGCCGTGCTGTTGCTCGCGGGCCTGCCCTCGTTCGTCGCCGAAGCCAAGTTTTCCGGCGACGCCTTCCGTCTCTTCCGCTGGCGCTCGCCCGAAACGCGCATGCAGATGTACCTGGAGACGGTCATTGCGCGTGAAGATCACGCCAAGGAAGTGAAGCTGTTCGAGCTGGGGCCGCGCCTGCTCGATCGCTACCGGCAGATTTTCCAGAAGGTGTTTCGCGAGGACCGCGCGCTCACGATCCGCCGCGACACCTGGGGCTTTTTCCTCGGTCTCGTCAGCACCGGCGCGTTCTACGCAGCGTACGCATGGGTCGCCGTGAGTGCGGTGCGAGGCCAGATCACGCTCGGCCAGATGACGATGTACGTGCTGCTGTTCCGGCAAGGCCAGTCGGCCGTGTCCTCCATCCTCTCGGCGATCGGCGGCATGTACGAAGACAACCTGTACCTGTCGACGCTCTACGACTACCTCGACACACCGGTGGCCGCTGCGACGGGAACGCTGACGACGGGCGCCGCGCCGGGCGCCGGCCTGCAGTTCGACCAGGTCAGCTTCAGCTATCCGGGCGCGACCGAACCCGCGGTGCGTGACGTGAGTTTCACGCTGCGGCCGGGCGAAAGCCTGGCGCTGGTCGGCGAAAACGGTTCCGGCAAGACGACGCTGATCAAGCTGTTGACGCGGCTCTACACGCCAGACACCGGACGCATCCTGCTCGACGGCACGAATCTCGACGACTGGCAGCCGGCAGCGCTGCGGCGACGCGTCGGCGTAATCTTCCAGGATTTCGCGCGCTATCAGCTCAAGGTCGGCGAGAACATCGGCGCGGGAGATGTCACGCACTTCGAGGACGAAGCACGCTGGCGCGAAGCGGCCGGGCTCGGCATGGCGGCGCCATTCATCGAGGAGCTGCCGGGCGGCTACGCGACGCAACTCGGCAAGTGGTTCAAGGACGGTCGCGAGCTGTCGGGCGGCCAGTGGCAGAGAGTCGCGTTGTCACGCGCCTTCATGCGCGAGGATGCAGACATCCTTGTGCTCGACGAACCCACGGCGGCGATGGACGCGCGCGCCGAAGCGCAGGTCTTCGAGCAGTTCCAGGCTCTAGCCCGCTCGCGCATGGTGATCCTGATCTCGCACCGATTTTCGACGGTGCGCATGGCCGACCAGATCCTCGTGATCGAGGGCGGCCGCATTCTCGAGCGCGGCAGCCACGAGGCGCTGATGCAGCTCGGCGGGCATTACGCCGGCCTGTTCGCATTGCAGGCGCGGGGCTACAGGTGAGGAAGGGGCAGGAAGGCGAGGAAGGGGAGGAAGGCCAATACCGCTGGGACGGCTCCACGCATCGGCCGAGTGATCACCGTGAGCGACGCCGTGCGCGAATGCCCCTGAAGATCGCCCGCCACGGTTAGCAACGCAGAACAATCAATGTATCCGCCACCACGCCCATGACACACGCAACAAAGATCATCGCTGGAGTGCTGCTACTCGTGACCGGTGCGATCGGGGCCGCCTTCATCGCCTGGCGCGTGCCGGATCAACCGGTGTCGGCACTGCAGGCGCAGTGGGCGCCGCCGCCGTCGACGTTCGTCGCGGTACGCGGCATGCAAGTGCACGTGCGCGACGAAGGTCCGCGCGACGACCCCGTGCCCATCGTTCTGCTGCACGGGACTGGCGCCTCGCTCCACACCTGGGAGGGCTGGACCCGCGAGCTGACCCGCGAACGCCGCGTGATCCGCTTCGACCTGCCCGGCTTCGGACTGACGGGTCCCTCGCCCGACGGGATTTACACCGTTGAAAGCTACGTCGACACTGTGCTCGCCCTGGCCGACACGCTTGGCGTGCAGCGCTTCGTACTCGCTGGCAACTCGCTCGGCGGCTACGTCGCGTGGGCCACCACTGTCCTGTATCCAGAGCGCGTCGAGCGCCTGATCCTGGTCGACGCGGCCGGCTATCCGTTCCAGTCGCAATCCGTGCCGCTCGCCTTTCGGATCGCGCGTACGCCGTTACTCAACGTGCTCATGCGCGACGTCCTGCCCCGCGGTGTCGTCGAACGCAGTCTGCGCGACGTCTATGGCGACCCGACCAAGGTGACGCCCGACCTCGTCGATCGCTACTTCGATCTCGCCACGCGCGCCGGCAATCGCGCCGCGCTGGTGGCCCGGTTCGACCAGACGAAGCCGGACTCGCTGGCGGAGCGGGTGCCGGAGATCCAGGTGCCGACGCTGATCCTGTGGGGCGGCAAGGATCGCCTGATTCCACTCGAGTTAGGCGAGCGGTTTGCACACGACATCCACGACAGTCGCCTGGTCGTGTTCGACGCACTCGGGCACGTGCCCCACGAAGAAGATCCGGCGCGCACGGTCGCGGCCGTGCTGCCGTTCATTCAAAGCGGACGCTGACCCCACGCCGCAAGCAGCCACTAGCAGCGTCACCCCTCCGATCCGGACGCGTGGAAACCCCTGCTTTCCCAGCGACACGCACGTCGTATCGTTTCTAAATGACCACCAACCTCCTCGACCGTGCCAAGCGCGCCGCCGCCGACCAACTGAAAGGCTTGAAGCCCGCGGGCGTCTTCCGCAGCGACCGCCCGCTCTACGTGCGCGAACCGGCGGACAACCTGATCCCTGGGGTAGCGTTGGATGACTTCAAAGCCGACCTCGACGCGGCCGACGGCAACGAATTGCGAGACGGCAAGACGCGACCCGCCAAGTTCTGTGCCAGCTATTCATCGTCCGCCTTGGCGGTGAACACGTGCGCACCCTTCAAGGCACACCCCGACGCACTGACCCTCGCCGGCATCACCGGCTTCATCACTGCACCGACGTTCGAAGGTAAATGCCCGAACGGACTGTTCGAGGCGAACGGCGAACCGTCACGTTCGCCCAATCTCGATGTGCTCGCCTTCGCGGGCCACACGGTGGTCGCCGTCGAATCCAAGTTCCTCGAACCGCTCTCGAAGAAGAAGCAGGAACTGTCGCCGAAGTACCTTGCGCCGTTCCTGGGTACCGAAGACACCGACCCGGTCGCCGAACCCGAATGGTCTGAGATGTACACGCGCGTGGCGCGCATGGCGGTGTATCCGAAGGAAGACCTTCCGTACACGCGCCTCGACGCCGCGCAGCTGGTGCAACACTACCTCGGCCTGAAGGTCAGTTACCCGCAGCAGAAGCGTGTTCTCGTCTACCTCTACTGGGAACCGGTCAACGCCGGCGGCATCGACGCCTGCAAGCGACACCGGCTCGAAGTGGAGGACTTCGCCCGACGCGTCCAGGGTTGCGACACGACGTTCATTTCGATGTCCTACCCGGATCTCTGGCACGAGTGGGAGACCACCTCGACCTGGCCCGGCATGCCCGAGCACCTGGCCCGCCTGCGCGCCCGCTACCGCTTCGCGATCTGACCCCACTCCCAAACAGGTAATTCGAGCAACGGCTCGAGCGCATCTCGCTCAGCTGAATCATTCGTCCGAAAGCAGCTGGCGTACAGATTCGGATCCGATCCCCCCAGCTGACGCCGTGTACCATGACGTTGGCGCCGGAAACGAATGACTCGACCATGGGTTACGTTCGGTGGTGTCGATGGCATCACCCGACTGGAATCCGGAGCGCAGTTGGCCATATCGCATGCACTGGAACGTTGGATCAACGCCGGCAGCTTCAGCACGCTGCTCGGGCACCGCATTTTTACCCGCACGGCCCTTGCACCAGGCAAAGAACCGCTGCTGTTGATCCACGGCTATCCCACCGCGAGCTACGACTGGCACAAGGTCTGGCCCGGCCTGGCCGAGCGTTATTCGCTCGTCACGCTCGACATGCTCGGCTTCGGACTGTCGGCGAAACCGCCCAACGCCCGTTACCCCATCGGTCTGCAAGCCGACCTCTGCGAAGCGCTGCTGCAGCAGCACGGCATCGTCCAGCCGCACGTGCTTGCGCATGACTACGGCGATACCGTTGCCCAGGAACTGCTCGCGCGGGAGCGCGAAGGTCGCCTGCGGCTGGCGAGTGTCTGCTTCCTGAACGGCGGTCTCTTTCCCGAGACGCATCGAGCCCGACCGATCCAGAGGCTGCTCGCGAATCCGCTGCTCGGTCCGCTGCTGGCCCGCGTCATGGGCTATTCGAGCTTCGAGAGAAGCATGCTGGCCATCTGCGGAGCGAACCCGCCCTCGCGTGCCGAGTGGCGGGACTTGTGGAGCCTGGTCGAGCGCGACGGTGGTCGTCGTGCCCTGTGCCGCCTGATCGGCTATATGGAGCAACGGCGGTTGCATCGCGAGCGCTGGGTGGGGGCGCTCGTGCACTCGTGCGTGCCGCGGCGGCTGCTGTGTGGTGCAGCGGATCCGGTCTCGGGTCGACACCTGGCGGAGCGGTATCGCAAGCTCGTGCCCGATGCCGACGTCGTGGTGTTCGAAGGGTTGGGGCATTACCCGCAACTCGAGGACGACACCGCGGTGCTCGAGGCGTACGTCGAGTTCCGCTGCCAGGCGCGCTAGGCAGCTCGCAGGAGCTCTCGGCCCGCACGGCCGTCACCTGCTCTGCCGCCTGCTCCTCCTCGCCATCACCCTTGTCCTCC
The DNA here is from genome assembly GCA_011391405.1 of Gammaproteobacteria bacterium. Classification (GTDB taxonomy): domain Bacteria; phylum Pseudomonadota; class Gammaproteobacteria; order Steroidobacterales; family Steroidobacteraceae; genus RPQJ01. The sequence goes on along the minus strand of JAABQQ010000023.1, from coordinate 2,160 downwards.
GGCGCCTCTAGCGCCGGCCTGACCCATCACCCGCATCTTTCACAAAGCGCTTGATGCGCATAGTATATGCGCATTACGCACGACCTCGGATCGGCGCGGGGAGCCTCGAATGTCCGCCGGCAAGAAAGCCGTCAACCTGAGCGTGGATGCCGCCCTGTTACGCGAAGCGCGTGACCGCGACATCAATTTGTCGGCCACGCTCGAACGTGCTCTGGAGGAGGCCCTGCGTCAGGAGCGGCGCGCACGCTGGCTGGCCGACAACAGGCAGGGTATCGCAGCCTACAACCACCAGGTCGAGGTGCACGGCGCCTTCGCCGATACGCTCCGCAGCTTCTGACGCGCACACCCGTTCATGCCGCAGTTCGCCGTTCACCGCAATCGAAATACCGCCACCAAGGTCCGGTTCCCGTTTCTGCTCGACGTGCAGACTGACCTGCTCGAGGATCTCGGCACGCGCGTCGTGGTTCCGCTGGCCCCCGCCACGAGTGCCACGAAACGCGGCGCGATGCAGACGCTCACACCGGTATGCGCCATTGAAGGCAAGCCCTACGTGCTTCTGACCCCGCAATTGGCCGGCATTTCGGCGAAAGAACTGGGACCACCGATCGCCGATCTGTCGCACGATCGCCAGGCGATCGTGGCCGCGTTGGACCTGTTGTTCACCGGCATCTAGGCAGAAATCGCGGGAACGATTTGCTGAATGGTCGCCAACTGCCAGTGCCCTGTTTCCACACAGGGGCCACCAGGCACGAGCCACGAATCACTCCCCCTCGCCTACGCCTTTTTCAGGAAGCAGGTCTTGAGAACCACGGTGTTGCGACCCTGACCGCACTCGATCGCTTCCTCGTCGTCGGTGAGGCGGATGTTCTTCAACACCGTGCCGCGCTTCAGCGTCTCCGCCGATCCTTTCACCTTCAAGTCCTTGATGACCTGCACCGAATCGCCCTCGACGAGCGTGTTGCCGTTGCTGTCTCTAACCGTCATGTCGAAGATTCCTGCGTGACTGACCCGCAAGGATGAACCCGGGTCACTTGGTCCGCAACTTCGTGCGACGTCCTTCGCGCGCGGCGTACCGCGTCCTGGCGTCAAACTCGTCGAGGTCGAGCTCGACGTTCTTGCCGGCGTAGACGGCATCGCGCAGCCACGCCAGTTCTTCCTGCACCGCTTCCTGCGCCCGCACTTCGACGGACCAGCAGCGGCGACCGGCATCCCACCAGTACCCGCGTCGCTTGAGCACGTCCTTGGTTTCGAATGGTGAGCTGTTCGCCCACAACCGGAACGATGGGTTGCGAGCGGAGTCCAGCAGTACCTTCAGCGCAGTGCCGCCTGTCACACCGAAAGGTTGCGAGAGCACTTCGAGCAGCGCGTGGCAGTCGGCTTCGGCGCGGTGGCCGTCGTAGAAGAAGCCGTGCCGATACGCAAGGTATTCGAGCTTGGAACTCGCGATACCCGCGTCGCTCCACGGCACTTCCTGCCACGAACAGCCCCACGCCAGCGCAGCGAACACGGGCAGGCGGGGCTCGAGGAACTTGCGGTCGAAACCTGCGTTGTGCGCGATCACGATGCCAACGGACTCGAGCAGCTGACCGACGCGCGCGTCGTCGATGCGCTGGCCCGCGACCATTGCATCGGTGATGCCATGAATGGCGGTCGACGCGGGCGGGATCGGCATGCCCGGATCTTCGAGCGCATCGTAAGTCTCGAGCACGCGCCCGACGGTTCCCGTGACGGGGCTGTACTCCACCACGACGATCGCGAGTTCGATGACCTTGTCGGCCGTCGGATCCGTACCGGTGGTCTCGGTGTCGACGATCGCGGCGTGCCGAACTGCGGTCCCTGCGAGGGCGGGACGCTGGCGCGACGTGTCCAGCCGCCGCAACACCCGATAGTCTGGATGCGCTGCCAGCTTCGCCGCCATCACTTCCAGCTCTTCTCGCTCTGACACTTCTTTTCCTCTCCCAGGCGGTTCTGCAGAACCTTCCGACTAACCCCTTCCTACCCTTCCTGCCCTTCCTGCCCTTCCTGCCCTTCCTACCCTTCCTGCCCTTCCTGCCCCTTCTCCTCCAGCCTGTACCCGGCCCCCGCCACCGTCTGCAGTACCTGCGGCGCCGCCGGATCTGCCTCGATCTTCTGCCGCAGCCGGTGCACCAGCTGCTTGAG
>JAABQQ010000022.1 GCA_011391405.1 Gammaproteobacteria bacterium | reverse complement strand
GATCCACTGCCGCTCCGTCGGAAGCTCCAGGGTTCGCGCGCTGTCGGTGTGTTTGCCGAGGGCGCTGTTGAGTGGAACGAGACCGTCACCGACCAGTCTTTCTGCCAGCACGCTTCGACGCTTGCCGAGCGTGGCGGCGAGCGCATAGCACTCGACGTCGTCCGGCAAGGGGACGAACTCATGTTCGACATCCGTGATGCTGCCGTAGCGCAGGCCCGTGATCCCTGCGCTGCGGGCCTTGCCCAGGCTCGTGAACGGGGCCACGTACGGACTCAATTCCATGACGTAATCGAGACGGTTACCGCCGCGTTCGAGCGGCGCCCCGTGGTGAGGCGTGCCTAGCGAAAACAGCTTGCGCAGCAGGCCCCGCCACGAATGCCCGGCGGCGGTACCGTGATGAATGGCGCTTCTCGCCACCAGACCGCCCATGCTGTGGCCCACGATCACAAGCTGCGTCACAGGGACTGGCCAGCGCTCGAGCAACGCCTCCAGCATCACTGCGAGGCTCCTGCCGTTGGTGTCGATAGAGCGGCCGCTGTTGTAACGAAGCTGGACGATCGTGTGGCCGGTTGTCTCCGCCACGTTTGCGATGCGGTGATGGCCGTCGCGCGCCCAGTGCTGCTCGTTCAGGCACAGGCCGTGGATTGCCAGCAGCACTTTCCCGGACGCGTCCTGCACGACGTCGCCGGGACTTTCGGGATCCAGGAAGTCGCCCCCGTGCAGGAAACTCATCTCGATCGCCAGTGGATTGGCCGTCCGCTCGAGATGATCGCCGTAGACGCCGTTGATGGCCGATACCCATGCGTTCCTGCTCGTCGTCGTCTCGCCTGCCGGCAGGAGGGCTGCCATCGGAGCGAGGCCGGCATCGAGCCCTTTGCCGATGACGCGTGTCGTGCCGCGGATGCTGCGGTAGATGAAGCCGGTCAGGCCCCGCGTCGATTCTGCCCGCGACGCACCGAGTGGCGGGTGCACGAGCTGGATGGTGTGGTGCATCTTCTCCACCAGCGTGGTGATGCCGAGCGTGGCGTCGAAAGCGAGACGTGCGGCACCCCGCAGGTCCGCGACGGTCGTCCGGTTGATCGTGCTCATGGTGTGTCCTGGTTCAGTCGGTGAGAGCGCGGATGACCGCGACTGGATCGTTGCGGATTGCGCGCAGCAATGCACGGGCGGGACCCGTGGGGTCGCGCCGCCCCTGTTCCCAGTTCCGCAGGGTCGAGACTTCGATCGACAGGAGTTCTGCGAACTTCGATTGGCTCAGGCCGGTCGCGGCACGGATCGCGCGCACGTCGATCCCGGTCTCGCTGCGGGGGCGGGGACGCCCGCCGACAACTCGCGCCAGGCGGGTCAGCCTGCGCACGCGCTGCTGGCGCAGTTCGCGCGCGGATTCCAGCAGCTTGATGAAGACGTCGTGGCTCATCGCCGCAGAAAGGTACGTCAGTGACGCAGGTACGTCAATGGCGTACTGTGCGCAGGCGTGGTATTTGCGCCACGCCAGGTCGCTGAATGGTCAGCGCTCAAGCTGCCGGACTGCCCCGTTCGTACCAGTCCTTGCTGGAATTCACGATCTTCACGACCAGCAGCATCACCGGCACTTCGATCAGCACGCCGACGACGGTGGCCAGCGCGGCACCCGACTCGAAGCCGAACAGGCTGATGGCGGCCGCCACGGCGAGTTCGAAGAAGTTCGATGCACCGATCAGTGCCGAAGGGCAGGCGATGGAGTGCTTCTCACCGAGCGCCCGGTTCAGCACGTACGCAAGCGACGAGTTGAAGAACACTTGGATCAGGATCGGCACCGCCAGCAGGGCGATCACCAGGGGCTGCTGCAGGATCGCCTTGCCCTGGAAGGCAAACAGCAGGACCAGTGTCGCGAGCAGGGCCACCACGGACCACGGGCCGATCTTCGCCATGGCCGCATCGAACGTCGCCTGTCCATGGCGCAGCAGCGAGCGGCGCCAGAGCTGCGCCAGGATCACCGGAATCACGATGTAGAGCACCACCGAGGTGATCAGCGTGTCCCACGGTACGGTGATCGCCGCGATGCCGAGCAGCAGTCCCACGATTGGAGCGAAGGCGATCACCATGATCGAGTCGTTGAGTGCGACCTGTGTCAGCGTGAACATGGGATCGCCGTTCGTAAGCCGGCTCCAGACGAACACCATTGCCGTGCAGGGGGCGGCGGCCAGCAGGATGAGCCCGGCGATGTAACTGTCGATCTGGTCTGCCGGCAACCAGGGCGCAAACAGGTGACGGATGAAAATCCACGCCAGCAACGCCATGGAGAACGGCTTGACGAGCCAGTTGACGAACAGCGTCACGCCGATGCCGCGGACATGCCCGCGCACTTCGCGGAGCGCGCCGAAGTCCACCTTCACCAGCATCGGAATGATCATCACCCAGATCAGCACGCCTACGGCCAGGTTGACCTTGGCCAGCTCCATCCGCCCGATCGCCTGGAAGAGGTCGGGGAAGTAGTGCCCCGCGGCAGTGCCGACGACGATGCATATGAATACCCAGAGCGTCAGGTAACGCTCGAAAACACTCATGGGTGCCGGGGCCGTCCTCCTTTCGACGTTACCGCGCTGCGCGGACACGATCACGACGTTCCGATCCGGGCCACCTTGCGCGAGAGCGACAGTTGATCGAGCCCGGCGATCGGCAGGCTCGTGAACAATCCGATGCGCCGGTCGAGCGTGACGTACGTATCACGGAAGGCTTTCTCCTTATCCGCGTCGGTGCCTTGCACCGCGGCCGGATCGGGCAAGCCCCAATGAGCCGTGATCGGCTGGCCCGGCCAGATCGGGCACACTTCATTCGCGGCGCTGTCGCAGACCGTGAAGACGAAGTCGAGCGCGGGTGATCCCGGCTGCGCAAATTCGTCCCATGACTTGCTGCGCAACCCGTCCGTCGCGTGCCCGGCCTGCTGCAGGAAGGCGAGGGCGTACGGATTGACGCGGCCGACGGGATGGCTGCCGGCGCTGAATGCCCTGAAGCGTCCGGCGCCGCGGCTGTTCAGCAGGACCTCGGCGAGGATGCTGCGTGCCGAGTTGCCCGTGCAAAGGAACAACACGTTGTAAACCTTGTTGCTTTCGTTCATTTTTTTCCTGCGAGGACGTGGCGAAGATCAGTTGGCGTGGAGCTACCACCAACTGCAGTGGCAACCGTGGTGCGAACCTGCGTCATGCGGCTTTGCTCTTGCGACGGGTGGCGACAGGGGCTGCACATTCCGGTGCACACGTGGCGGCCAGGCTGCAGCAGTTGTCGGTCAGGTAGCTCACCAGCGTGCGCATGCGTTCGAAGTTGGGGCTGTAATAGATGAACCGGCCGTCCTTGCGTGCCGCCACGAGGCCCGCCGCCGCCAGCTCCTTGAGATGGAAGGAAAGGGTGGGGCCCGGGATTGCCAGTTGCTCGCTGATCTCACCGGCCGGGTAGCCATCCGGTCCGCGCTGCACCAGCAGGCGAAAGACCGCGAGCCTCGATTCCTGGGCGAGAGCCGCAAGCGCCATGACCGTGTCTCTTTGGTTCATGTTTCCAAAGATATCGAAATATAGACGACAAGATCAAGTCCGGTCGACCCGCAGTTGCACAGGCGGGAACAATCCCGCGGTCGGTGACGACGCGGCGGAACCGTCGCAGTCGGTGCTACTCGGCGAGCATGTCGCCCGAGCCGCCGAACTCCTTCGGGAAGTCCTTGAACTTCGGCAGGCCGTCTTTCACGGCCATGACTTTCTCGCCGTAGTGTACGTGCACCGTGGGCTTGTAGCTGAGTCCGGTCACTGAGCCCGCCGGCACGTCGACCATGCCCATGCCCGGATGATCGACCAGGACCGCGGCGCCGCAGCTCTTGCAGAACTTGCGGTGACTGTTCTCCGTCTTCTTGTAGAGGCCGAGGTTGTCGGCGCCCTGCGTGACCTTGACGCTGGTCGCCGGCCAGAGCGCAGCCGCGTGGATGGGCGCGCTCAACCAGCCGCGGCACGAACTGCAGTGACAGAAGGCCTGCACTGCCGGATCGCCCGTGATCTCGAGCTGGACTGCGCCACACATGCAACCGGCTTTGTAAGTCGACATTGGTTTTCCCTGCCCAGTGAATGCGACCGGGGGTCGCGACGGGGCAAGAATAGTCCGCCTTGACGGCTGCGTGCACGTGGCGTTGCAACAAGAGTCTGCCCTGCGGACGACTGCGACAGCCGCCGGGGACATTGCGGAACGCGGACTCAGTCAACCTCGACCAGCAGGCTGCAGCAGGTGACGCCCGATTCGGCCTTGGCCAGCTCCACCTGCGGCACGGTCACGACGGTCAGTCCGGCGTCCTCGAGTCGCGCGCGCGTGCGGGCATGATGCAGTGGATGGATCACCGCACCACCCAGCGCCAGTGCGTTCGCGGCGTGTGGTTCAGCGGGATCGATTGTCAGCGCCCGATAACCGATGAAGGCGTCTGCTTCGACCCAGGCCGGGTTCAGCAGCATCAAGTCGTCGGCGATGCGTGTCACCGCTGACTTCAGGTGCAGGCAGCCCGTGAAAGCCAACGGGATCACGATGTAGCCATAGGGCGTGAGCTGATCAGCCACTTGCTGGATAGCATCGCGGGACGTGCGCGTTGACAGGCCGATGTAGATCTTGCGCCCGGCGACCAGTACGTCACCGCCGTCGAGGGTTGCGGGCGCGCGAACGTGAACCAGGGGTCGATGTGCGGCGAGCACAGTCTCGACGGACGCCGTTTCCGGCTGCCTGGAAGGCGCGCCGGGTCGAGTGATGACAGCCACGTCGTCGAGCACGACGGCCGCGTCTTCGACGAATACGCCGTCGGGCAGGTGCGGAGTTGCGGGCAACCGCCGCACTATTGCGCCGAGGCGTTCGAGCACCGACTCGTACGCCTCGTGCTCGGCCCGTGCGCCGGCGACGTCCAGTGGTTCGCGCTCGAGGTGCGTGAGTTCGCAATCGGCAAGTGCCGGGCTCACCTCGCGGGTGTAGGCAATCAGCATCGTCTTGATCCAGCCGGATAAACCCGTCGTTACCCACCTTATCAAGAAATGACGGGCCGCTGACTGGTCAGTGCGCCTGGCAGGTGCTCAATGACCGGGGCCGCGCCAGAGATCGAACCGCTCCATGACCCCGTCGCGCGTTCGCACTACGTACGCGCCGGGCGTGTCGCGCAGAAACTGCAGTTGGTCGCGGGTGATCGGTGCCGTCAGCGGCAATGCGCTGCGTGAGGGGACTGGGATTGGCGGTTCGTTGACGCCGATCGCGCGGAATCCGTCCGGCATCGGCTGCAGCGGCAGCGTACGGTCGTCGGCAATGACTTCGTAGTAGCTGTCGCTTTCCTTGATGGCACGCTTGTCCAGCGTCGACCAGGAGTAACCCACGAGATGCGTGGCATGCCTGCCGGAGGTGTTGACGTCCAGGGCCGTCAGTGTGACGTAGTCGCGCGCGTTCATGCCCAGTTCGGGGCGGTCGCAGGCGAAGACCAAGGACTCGCCAGCAACCGTGATCGTCGCAGCAGTGAGTTCGTCGAGGTATTCACGCGGACCGGCCGATTGCTCGCTTGCGCAGCCTGCCATGAGGATTGCAGCGAGCAATGCGCCTGTTGCCAGAGCGACCGAGACGGTCCTGCAGACCCGTGTCCCATCGCCGCCGGAATGGCCGCTAGAAGTCATAGCGATAGCCAAGGCTGAAATAGTAACGGGACGCATCCTCGGAGCTCGTGCCGAGGTCGCGCGATCCGATCTCGGCACCGCCTTCCACTTCGAAGGTGAGGTGCTTGCCGCGCATTTCCGCCCGCAGTGCCGGTGAATACACCAGCGATGTCGACCGGTCGGTCTCGAGCTTGCGTTGGTCCAGACGCAGCCGGGGGCCGACGCGCCAGCGTTCGCCGATCGGCAGCTGGGTGCCGACGCCGAGCGAAAGCATCTGCGAGGTCTCTCCCGTCTGGTACTGCAGGCCCAGTGACGTGACGTCGCCGCGGCCGAACAGGCCGTAGCCCATCGCCTGCGTCGAGACCGCAGTGTCCGTTCCCGACGACGGCGTCGCAGCCACTCCGCCCGATTCGCGCGTCGAGCCGAGAGTCATGGTCGACGCATCGAGTGACCACTGCCATCGTTCGCCGAAGGGTCGCGAGACGCCCGCCGAATACACCCTCGACTCGGATGTGCGATCGAGCGCAAGTTGCTCGATCTCCTGCGGTGAGAACAGGCCGAACAGTTCGTCGAAGCGGCGCACAGGCTGACCGATCATGGCATTGCGCGTCGACAGGCCTGGACTCTTGCGGTGATCGAGGTTCAAGTTCAGCGTCCAGCGTGCAGGCAGTGCGAACGTGCCCAGCAACAGCACGGTATTGAGCGTGCTGTAATGGATGTCGAAATCCGCGAGCCCGACCATCGTGATGCCGGGCCGGAAGTACCGCACCTCGGTGCCGACTGCCTGTCGGTCCGTGACGCCGGAATACTGCTGGTCGACGGCATAGAACGAGAGATCCCAGGCGTTCGCGAGCGTGCCGACATCGGCCGAGACGCCGACGAACTTGCGCTCGCTGTCCGGCCCTTCGCGTGTCGAATCCACCGGGAAGCCGAAGAAGCCATTGACACGCAACCGCGGCCACAGCTGGTACCCCGCCTGTATCCCGTCAAACGTTCCCATGAGTCCGGCCGAGCCGCCGGCCTGGCGGCCGAGGCGGGCAGACCAGCCCGCAATGCGGTCGGCGAACTCGGCAAACATCATCGTTACGCGAGACTCGCTTCCCGGTCCGTCGGCGAGCATGTCGTAGCTGTAGCCCGCGCTCGCACGGGTCGTGAAATCGAAGCGCTCGCCGTGGCGGCGTGCCACGAGACTCACGTCGCTGAGCAAGGCGTTCTGCGTCGTCAGGTCGCTGACGGCGAGGCCGCTCTCGATGCGACTCTGGTCCTGGCGATAGATCTGCGAGAAGCCGCCGTAGACCCGCCACGGGGATTCGTCCTCGTCGCTGCCTGCCGATCCACTGCGACCAGGTCGACTGGCCCAGGCCAGGGCCTGCAGCCGCTTGCGAACGCGCGTGGAGCCGTCGCCAGTAGGATAGCGCTGCAGGTAATCCTCGTATTCGGCCTTGGCGTGGGCGACCTGGCCGCTGCGTTCGCGCGCAAGCGCGAGCATTTCCTGGGCGTCGGCCCGTTGCGGAAACTCGGGTTGCTGGGTGATCTGCGTCAGCAGCGGTATCGCCGTAGCGTAGTCCTTGTGGCGGAACGCATCTTTGGCCTGGGCCAGGGTCCGCTTGATTTCGTCCGGCGTCAGCGATGCGTTGACCTGCGGGGCCGTTGACCGCACGGTCGCCACGCCTGTTGGAGTGCCGATCTCGTTCAGCGTATCGTCATCCGATATCGCCACCCATGCCTTCGGAAATTCGCCGCGCGAATTGGCGAGTGCCTGCTTGGCTGCCGTCTCGTTGACGAAAGGCCCGGCCCGCAGGCGGTACCAGCGTTGCTCGTCGACAACGGTCTCGGAAACGTAAGTACGCGTGCCCACGACCTTCGCAGCTGCTGCGAGTGCATCGGGCGCGAAAGGCGTGGTCGACGAGGCCAGGTTCACGGCGTACGTGGAGGCGCCCTGAGGCATTTCCTTCACCGTTACCTGCGGTGTCTCGGCGCGCAGCAGCCTGACTCGCAACAGGCGCCCGTCGATCGAGGGCGTCAGCACGAACGTCTCGGGCTTCGACCAGCCGATCCGGACCTGGACCTCCGAGCCGAACGGCCGTACCACGTCGACAGAGCGCACGTAACCAGCCGCGCCAGCCAGCAGCGGCTGCGGTTCCGAGGCGGATGTCCGGCCACAGTCCGGGCCCGCCGAGAACCGGACCTGCAATGCCTCGCCGTCGGTGGCCGGCGTGTGCGACAGGTAACGCATCGAGCAGCTGAAGAGCAGCGTGACGGACACGTAGCCACGTTGTTCGCTCGCCACGACGTCCTCGACGATCCGGCCCTGTGCCCAGAGCGGCGTAGCCGCCAGGTTGGCCAGGACGGCGCACGCGGCGACGGTGAGTTGAACACGCAGCCGCATCAGTGGAGTTCCGTGTCCGTGATGCGATGCTCCGGACCGGCGCGGCTTTTCAGGATCTTCGTCAGCGTGGAGTCCGTATAGACGTGGCATGCGCCCGAGCAGTTACGCAGTTCACTGACGGTGTACTTCACGTTGCCGTACTTGGTGTGCGGATCGGCCTTGAACTTGCTGGCATGGCAACCGGCGCAGTCGGGCTTGTAAGCCGGCGTGCGCCAGGTGGCGGCATCCGTGTTGGTCGTGTGGCAGCTCTTGCAGGTGAGCACGACACGATGATCGCCCGGGTAACCGCCACCCACGCGGTGCTTGAACGTGTTCGGCGACCAGGCTGTCGTCGTGTGGCACTGGTTGCAGTCGAAGCTGTTGACCGGGAAGGTCATGTGGCTGGTCGACGGGCCCGTCGCGCTGGTGCCGTTGTGGCAACCCTTGCAGTTGGTGATGTTGGTGTGGTCCACCTTCGCCGGCGTCCAGGCAAGGGTCGAGTGACAGCTGCCGCACTCGGCTGTCGTCGGCAGGTGCGTCGTGGGCTTGCCGGCCGCCTTCACGCCGTCGTGGCAGCTGAAACACGTGCCGGTGACATGTGCGTGATCGACCCGGATAGTCGGCTTCCACGCCGTCGACTTGTGGCAGCTGTCGCAGGCGTTGTCGCTCGCGATGTGACCCGTGTTCTTGCCGGCCGCGAGCGTGCCGTTGTGGCACGAGAAGCACGCGCCGATGACCTGCGTGTGGTCGACTTTCGCCGCCGGCTTCCAGCCGATGGGGGTGTGGCAGGACTCGCAGGTATTGCTCGTCGACAGGTGTCCGGTGTTCTTGCCCGTCGCGTTGGCGCCGTTGTGGCAGCTGTAGCAGTTGCCGGTGACGCCGTCGTGGCTGAACCCGGTGACCGGCTTCCAGGCCACTGTGCTGTGGCACATGCTGCACTCGGACGTCGTGGCGACGTGCGTTGTCGGTTTGCCCGTCGCCTTGACGTTGTTGTGGCAGCTCGCGCACGAACCCTGCACCTGCGCGTGATCGACCCGGGTCGCGGGTTTCCAGGTTGTCACCGTGTGGCAGGCTTCGCAGGCCGAAGACGTGAACAGGTGCGTTGCATTCTTGCCCGGCGCCTTGACCCCGTCATGGCAGCTGGCACAACCGCTGGTGATACCGGCGTGCGAGAAAGTTGCCGGTTTCCACGCGATCGTGGCGTGACACGTGCCGCATTCGCCGCTGGTCGAAATGTGGTTCACGCCCTTGCCCGTCGCCTTGGTGCCGTCGTGGCAACCGGCACAGGCTCCCGTCACCTGGGTGTGGTCGACGCGGGTTGCCGGCTTCCAGCCCGCCACGGCGTGGCAGGACTCGCAGGTGCTGCTGCTCGCGATGTGTGCCGTCGACTTGCCCGGCGCCTTGACGCCGTCGTGGCAGCTTGCACAGTTGTTCGTGATGCCGGTGTGGTCGAAGCGTGCCGGCTTCCAGGCCAGTGGCGAATGGCAGTTGTCGCAGGAGCTGTCGCTCGGAATGTGAGCGGGCGGCTTGCCGGTGGCCTTAATGCCATCGTGGCAGGAGTAACACGCGCCGGTGACCTGCGTGTGATCCACGCGGGTGACGGGTTTCCACGCGAGCGTGGCGTGGCAGGCGGCGCAGGCCGTGCTGGACGCGATGTGACCCGCGTCCTTGCCGGTGGCTGTCGTGCCGTTGTGGCACGAGGCACAGCTGCCGCTCACCTGGGTGTGGTCGACCTGCGTGACCGGGCGCCACGAGAACGTCGCGTGGCAGTCGCCACAGGACGTGCTCGAGAGGATGTGTGTCGTGCTCTTGCCAGTGGCCCGTGTCCCGTCATGGCAGGCGGAGCAGGTTTCGGTCAGCCCGGTGTGCGAGAAGTTGGCTGGTTGCCACTGGACGGTCGAGTGGCAACTCTCGCAGGCATTATCGGACACGATGTGAGTAGCGCCCTTGCCCGTCGCAACGGTGCCGTCGTGACAGGAAACGCAGTTGCCGAGTACCTGTGCGTGGTCGACACGTGCAGCGGGCTGCCAGGCCGCGATGACGTGGCACGACTCGCACGTCGTCGAAGTCCTGATGTGGGTCGGATTCTTACCAGTGGCACGGGCGCCGTCATGACACGAAGCGCAATTGGTGGCGATCCCCGTGTGGTCGAACTTGGCTGGAGTCCAGGCGCTGGTCGCGTGGCAGCTGTCGCATTCCGCCGAAGTCGGAATGTGATTGGCCGATTGTCCCTTGGCCGCGAGTCCGTTGTGGCAGGTCGAACAGCTGCCCAGCACGTTGGCGTGGTCCACCCTTGTGGTTGGCTGCCATGCCGTCGTCGAATGACACGCCGCGCACGTGGTCGTTGCCTTGATGTGACGCGGGCCGGTGCCGGTGGCACGCGCTCCGTCGTGGCAGCTGAAGCAGCCATCGACGATGCCGTCGTGGCTGAAGCTGGCCGGCTTCCACGCCACAGTCACGTGGCATGTGTTGCAGGCGGCCGTCGTCGATACGTGCAATGCGTGCTTGCCCGTTGCTGACTGGCCGTCATGACATGACGCGCAGGTGCCGCTGACCTGCGTGTGGTCCATGCGGGTGATCGGCGCCCAGTCCCCGGTCGAATGGCAGGACTCGCAGGTGTTGGTCGTCTGGAAGTGCGTCACGGACTTGCCCGTGGCCGTGAGGCCGTCGTGACAGGAGATGCAGTTGCCGGCGATGCCGGAATGGTTGTACTTCGCGGGACTCCAGGCAGTACTGCTGTGGCAACTCGAACAGTCCCGGTTGGTCACGACGTGACTCGCCGACTTGCCCTGCGCCTGCACTCCGTTATGACAGGTCGCGCAATCGCCGCGCGCTTCCAGGTGATCGAATCGACTGGCGGGTATCCAGGCCGCGGTGGTGTGGCACGCGCCGCACACGTCCGTGGAGGCCACGTGAGTCGACGGTTTGGGGGTTGCGCCGATCCGCGATCCCTGCGCATGACACGCGGCGCAGATCCGTGGTGTGCCGGCGAACACGGCGTCCGCGTGGCAGCTTTCGCAGGCCTGCAGGCGGTGCGCGCCAGTGAGCTCGAATCCCGTTGTCAGGTGGTCGAAGTTGCGCCCGGTCACCTGGGCTGACGCGGTACCCCCGGCCAGGAGCAGCAGCGAGGGCAGCAGTACACGGCGGAGCCATTGCAGGTTCATGGTTGCTTGTCCCTTACTGCAGCCGCGCGGCCTTGAATGTCGTGGTCACGTGGCAGCGCTGGCATTGACGGCCAAACTGGCCCAGGTGCACGTCGTCCTCGGCATGGCAGGCCGCGCAGTCCTGCGACGGCTTGGCCACGTGTGCCGGCTGCTTGTGACAGCCTTCGCAAGCCGCCTTGGCGTGCGCGCCGGTCAGCGCGAATTTCGTGGCTTTGCCGTGATCGAATTGCCACAGGTTCCAGCCGTTCGTCGAATGGCAGCCTTCGCAGTCCCGGCCGAGCGATCCCTTGTGGCGATCGTCCGCCTCGTGGCAGTCAACGCACGCGTGCCGCGCTTCCTTGAACGACGTGGAGCGATGGCACGCGAAGCACGGAACGGCGACGTGGAGGCCCACGAGCGGGAACGTCGAAAAGTCGTGATCGAACTGCAGATGACCGCGCCACGTCTCCACGCCGTGGCACTGCGCGCAGTCGGTGCCCAGCTTGCCCGTATGCACGTCGTCTCCCCGGTGGCATCCGGCACACTCCGTGCCGAGTTTCTGGCTGGCGACGACGGCCGTGTGGCAGACATGGCAGTCCAGCTTCTGGTGCGCACCGCGCAGTTCGAATTTACCGTCGCGCATGTGATCGAAACTCGACGGTGTCCACGCGCTCGCGGCATGGCACTTCTCGCAGCCTGCACCGAAGCGGGTGGCGTGCGGATCGTCGCTGCGGTGGCAACCTGCGCAATCGCTCGGCAACGGGTCCTTGTAATTCGGTGTCTTGTGACACGTCTTGCAGTCGAGCGAGGAGTGGGCGCCGGTCAGGGCAAACCCGGTGGCTTTCAGGTGGTCGTACTTCGTGCCCGACCAACCGGTCGTCTGGTGACACTCGCCGCACGTGGCACCGCGCGCGCCACCGTGGTCGTCGTCCGGTGCGTGGCAGGCGGCGCACTGGCTTGGAGTGTCCTTGTACCTGTTTCCCAGGTGGCAGGCTGCGCAGGTCGCCTGCACGTGCTTGCCGGTCAACGCGAACCTGGTCTTCGCGTGATCGAACCGCACGCGTGTCCAGCCACCGGCCTCGTGGCAGCCGGCGCAATCGCTGCCGAGCTTGCCCTCGTGCGGCTCCTCCTTCTTGTGGCAATCGATGCACGCGGAAGCCGTCTCACGGTGCTTGCGGCCCGCCAGGTGGCAGGCCGCGCACGCTACCGTCGCATGCGCTCCCTGCAGCGGAAAGTCGGTCTGTGCATGCGGGAAGGAAGCAGTCTCGAGCTTGACGACGTCTGCCTGACGACCCTTGTGCTCGGTGTGGCACGCGCTGCACTGGGCGGTCTCCGCCGCTGGCAACCGGCCATGAAATCCCTTGTGCTGTGCAATGTCGGCGGCGATCGCCTCATGACAAGTGCGGCAAAGGGCCGCCTGCCGCGAACGGTCCGCGCGATCGTGGCAGCGCGAGCACTCCTGCTCGTACTTCGCGTGACCTGCGATTACCGGTCCCGGCATCAACAGCGTCTCGAGGTTGGTTGCGACGGCGTTCAACGGCGACATCGTCAGTCCGAGGATCGCGATCAGGAGTCGACAGGCGTTGCGCCAGCGGGGCATGCAGGCGACTCCGTCAGCTCAGTAGATGTGTACCGCGACCACATGGACGGTCCCGGCAATGATGAGCATGAAAAAGAGCGGCATGTGCAGGGCGTGCCACAGCGAGAAGAGCTTCTGGAACGCGCGGAACTCGAGCACACGTCGCGCCGCGCCGATACGGTCATCGATGTAGCGATACGCCGTCTGTTGCAGCGACTCGCGGCTCGGGTCACGACGGCGGTCCGCCCCCTTCGCAATGGCGTCACGGACTGAGCGTCGCAGCCGACGTCGTGCCCCGATGGCCCACATTGCGCCCTGCAGCGGTCGCAGCAACAGCGGGGTCGCCGCACATCGTCGCTCGACAATGGCCTGTTCTTCATCGATTTTCCGTGCCAGTGCGGGCAGGAAGGACACGGTCGATGTCAGCTGCAGCCGGCTCGAGAATTCCTTCAGCTCGTCGAGGGTGGCCTCGCGTCCATTCAGTTCGAGATGGATATGGCGGTAGAAGTAGCGGCCGAACAGGCCGCTGCCGGAGACGATCAGCATGCAGACCAGCGCAACGTTGCTGTTGGTCGCGCCGAGACTGAAGTTCGAATGGATCAGGATGAGCGCCGGTCCAAGGATGCCAAGCGTCATGTGCAGTCTGAACCATGAGCGCGTAGACCCGACGTAGCGTGCACGCGGCATGCGCTTGCGGACCGGGTAAAGGAGCAGCAACAGCATCATGCTGCCCCCCGCGATGCCAAGTGCGTAGCCGAGTCCGGACTGCGGCGAGAGGTAGGTGGACGTCGGCAGGTTGATGCCGAAGGCGATCGCCGCTAGAACGGCGACGAAATAAATGCCGGCTGGCGTCAGGAACCGGCTGCGGTTCGTCGCATTCATGCCGGCTTTCGCACCCGGAGAGTCGACGCGCGGGCCGGAGATGCCGACGGTTGCGGCCGTCGCGATACGCCGTGCGTCGTCGGCGACGACCTCGTCATACCGCTCGCGGAGGAGGCGCTGTGCAGTCATCTTCAGCCCTGGCTGGCGGCAAGCCGCGTCGCTTCGGCGATGTTCGCTTCGATGATGCGGGCGTCGGACGTACCGGTCGGTACGACGGCCAACAGGTTGCGCCACGTGCTGACGGCATCGCGGTAGCGGTGTTCCTCGTGCTCGAGACTGGCCTTGAGCCACAAGGCCTTGGGATGCTGCGGCTCGAGCGCGAGCGCCTTTGCCAGCGCATCCGCGGGCGCTCCCTTGAGGCTCGATCCGGCTGAAGCCAGTGCATCGGCGTAATCAGCCCAGGAGTCCGCGTTCATGCTGCCCGCAGCGGCGGCGCGCCGATAGGCTTCGGCGGCCTCCTTGAATTTGCGCTGGCGCCGCAGTTCGTCCGCCTGCGCGACCAGACCCGGCGACCCGGCGCGCGTAGCAGCGCCAGGCATGCTTGCCGTCGCATTCCCTGCGGGCGCGACGCTCATCTGTAATGTCGTCATCACTGCGTCGCCGAGACCGCGCTCAGCAACGCGCGCATGGTCGGCCGGCACCGCCGTCAATGCGGCAGCAGTAGCGCGTGCGTCGGTCGTGCCAGCAGTTCCGGATACGGCCAGCCCCTTGCCGACGAAAACTCCCAGACCAAAACCCGCCAGCGCGAGCAGCGCCGCACTTGTCTTATGCATCGTCGTCTCCAGCCAGTCGGAGTCGACCGGAGAGGAGACCATAGCGAGGCAGGGCGGTGACTGACACCGACCCGGTCGATTTGTTGGTGTAATCGTGACGCAGTCGACACCGTGCGGGCGAGCGGGATGCGAGGCTCGCTCCACAAGCTATCGTCGCCACGTGCGTCGACCGCGATTATCCTCGACGATTGCAGGCTCAACATCGATGTCGTTGCTCGCTGTCTACCTGCTGCCGCTCTTATTGATCTGGAGCTGGTACCTCATCCGGCGCAAACGACATGAGGATGCGAGCCGCACCGTGCGGGAGCAGTCGGTCGCTGCGGGTCTGATCGACCCCGCTTCCCTGCATCCCGTCATCGACCCCGTCCGCTGCGTTGGGTGTGGATCGTGTGTAAAAGCCTGTCCGGAGCAACCGGAACACCACGTACTCGGCCTGATAGGTGGCAAGGCGCACCTGGTGGGGCCGACGGACTGCATCGGGCACGGTGCCTGCCGCGCTGCGTGTCCAGCGGACGCAATCACGCTCGTCTTCGGCACGGAACGTCGCGGCGTTGAGATTCCTTTGCTCAGCGCTGAGTTCGAGTCGACGGTGTCGGGACTCTTCATCGCAGGAGAGCTCGGAGGAATGGGACTCATTCGCAACGCGCTCGCGCAGGGCCAGCAGGCAGTAGACGCAATCCATCGCAGGCGTCGCACGGCAGTCCCCGGACACCTTGACCTCGTGATCGTCGGTGCGGGTCCGGCCGGGTTTGCGGCCAGCCTTGCCGCGAAGTCGCACGGGATGCAATTCGTGACGATCGAACAGGAGAGTCTTGGCGGCAGCGTCTTCCAGTATCCGCGGGCCAAGCTCGTGATGACGCAACCGGCAGAAATTCCATTGGTGGGCAAAGTCAGCTTTCGCCAGACCTCCAAGGAAGACCTGCTTGCGTTCTGGCAGGAGATCGAACGCAAGACCGGGGTGGCCGGCAGCATGCGGTACCGCGAGCGCGTCGAGAGCGTCGATCGCGAGGGTGCGCAAGGCTTCATCATTCGAACCTCACTCGCGGAGTACCGGGCCGCGAACGTACTGCTGGCGATCGGCCGGCGCGGCACGCCCCGCAAGCTCGACGTGGCAGGCGAGGACTTGCCCAAAGTCGTTTACCGGTTGATCGACCCGGAGCAGTATCGTGGACAGCGCGTTCTGGTCGTGGGTGGCGGTGACAGCGCCCTGGAAGCGGCTGCCAGCGTCGCGGAAGCCGGCGGTCAGGTCACACTCTCATATCGTGGCGATGCCTTCACGCGTGCCAAACCCCGCAACCGCGACCGGACCGCCGCTGCCGAACGCGCCGGACAGCTACAACTGCTGCTGCAGTCAAAGGTCGAGCGCATCGAGAAGGAGCGGGTTCTGTTGCGCAGCCAGGACGGTCACCTGATCCTTCCGAACGACGCGGTGATCGTCAGCGCCGGCGGCATCCTGCCCTCCGACTTCCTGCGGCGAGTCGGGATTCACGTGGAGACGAAGTATGGGACGGCATGACCCCGCCGCTGCCTGCGCCCTTGCAATAGCCACTGCGCTCATCGGTGTGTTCGGCGCACTCGGGGCAGTGCCGGCCGTTGCCGCAGTTCCATCCAGGCTCGCTGCGCCTGATTTGCTCGAGCCGGCCAAGAGCGCGCTGCGACTGAAGCAGTTCGCGGATGCAGCCGGACGGCTCGCCACTGACCCGCTTGCCGCTGATCCACGCGCGCAATACCTGCTGGGCACCCTGTACCTGGCCGGCCTCGGTGTCGGCGAGGATACCCAGCGTGCGCGGACGCTCTTCACGGCCGCAGCGGCCAGGGGTGAGCCACGCGCGGCGTATGCACTGGCAGCGTTTGCAACTCACGACACGCCCGTCGACGAATCGGCGGCACGGAGCTGGCTCGCAAAGGCTGCGGCGACTGGGCACGCCGATGCGGCGCGCCTGCTGCAGGCAGGCCAGTTGCCGCTGCAAGTGGATCCCCGTGTCCTTGCAACCGAACCGGCGGTGACCTTGTCGATGACCATTGCGGCTGCGCGCCGCGGTGACGTCGACACGCTGGCCGCACTCCGGCCGCTCCTGCCAAAGGATGCCAGCGACGCGTTCCATCGCACACCGCTGCATCATGCAGCCGAGACGGGCGCTGCAGAGTCGGTGCGCTGGTTGGTCGCCCACGACGCCCGGGTCGATGCGATCGACGCGCAGGGAGTCACGCCCCTGATGCTGGCAGCGACGGCTGAACGCGCGGACGCCCTGGAAGTGCTGTTGCAATCGAAACCTCACGTTGCCGCGGTGGACGAGCTCGGTAACTCGGCTCTTTTCTATGCAGCGCGCCGGGGCCGCGTCGCACAGGCCGAGCGCCTGGTGGCGGCCGGGCTCGATCCAAAGCTGCGCAATGTGGGTGGCTGGAGCGCGGTGGATTACTCGGTGCAATCGAGACAGGACACTGTCACGAACTACCTGGTCCAGCACGGTGCGCAGCCTGCGCGGCGGCAGAACACCAGCACCGCGTCCGGCTCGAGGCCGTCCGGCCCAATTCTGCGCTCGTCGGCAGGTGACGCGTATGCCGGATGGCCGGACGTGGCGCTGGCCGCAAGCCGCAGCGATCCAGCCATGCTGAAGTCAGTGCTGGCGCGGGGCGGCGACCCTGACGCAACGACTTCCGCCGGCCAGCCAGCACTGCACGTCGCCATAGTCGCATCATCGCCCGCTACCGTCGGGGTCCTGCTCGATGCCGGCGCCTCGCCGACGCGCCCGGATCGCGCGGGCCACACTCCGCTGGGCGTTGCCATCAGCCAGGGACGCAAGGAAATCGTGCGGCTGTTGCTCGAGCGCGGTGCCAGCCCGAACGAGCATGCCGCAGGCGGCAGTGCGCCACTCACGGCAGCCGTTCGCCGCGGTGATGCAGACATCGTGCAGATGCTGTTGGCGCACGGCGCCCAAGCTGGTACCGGCAAGGGCGACGAGGCTCCGTTGATCCTCGCGACGCTGCGAGGCGATGCGGCCACGGTTTCTGTGTTGCTGCGATCGGGCGCCGGGCGCGAGGTGACCGACGCCGCGGGCCACACCGCGCTGTGGCACGCCGCGTGTCGCGACGACACCGCCATCCTGTCGCTGCTGCTGGGCGCCGGAGCTGGCGTGAATGCTGCAGCCGCTGACGGCATCACTCCTGTCGCTTGCGCGGCGGCACGCGGCAATGACGCCGCATTCGAGAAGCTGCTGCGTGCGGACGCCGAAGTGCGGGCAGGCAACTCCTCTGGCGATACTCCCTTGATGCTCGCGGCTCGCGGCGGCCACGTCTCGATCGTGCGCAAGCTGGTCGCGCTGCGAGTCGGGCTGGATGTGCAGAACACGTTTGGTGATACCGCGCTGATTCTCGCCAGCCAGGCGGGCGCGGGCGACGTCGTCGACGTCCTGCTGGGTGCCGGCGCGAAAAAGACGCTGCGCAACCGTGACGGCGTAGCGGCCGCCGACGCCGCCGCAGCACGCGGCTTCGACGCCGTGGCGTCACGCATTCGTTCGAGCTAATTCGAACGCTCGCAGCCCTGGATCGGGATCGTGACCTCGACCCGTAGCCCACGGTCTGCATCGCCATTGCGGAAGCTCACGGAACCGCCGTGCAACTCCGCGATCCGCTTGACGATCGATAGCCCCAGTCCGCTGCCCGTGGCCGTCGCTTCAGCCGCGCGGTAAAAACGCCGGCCAAGTCGTTCGAGGGTTTCCGGCGTCACACCTGGTCCCGTGTCCTCGACGGTGAGCCGGATCTCGCGGTCCTGCTGAACCAGCCCGACCCGTACCTCGCCGTGAGGTCCGCCATGTCGAAGTGCGTTCTCGACCAGATTACGCACCAACGCCTCGAGCAATGCGCCGTCGCCACGAACGCGCCCGGGCTCCGACGCCTCCAGCGCTACCGAAGTTCCATCCTGCATCGCTGCCGGCGCGCTGTCCGCCAGCACACGTTCTGCAATCGTACGCAGTTCGCACGATGTCGCACTTGCAAGGTGACCGGCTTCGTCCGCACGGGCAAGTTGCATCAGCTGCGTCACGAGGCGTGTCATCCGGTCGCAGGCCTGGATGCCGTGACGCAGTGCCGCGTCCCGAACGTCAGGGTCCCTGGTGGCCAACGCCACCTCCGCCTGCGCGCGCAATGCAGCGACCGGCGTACGCAATTCATGGGCAGCATGCGAGGTGAACCGTCGTTCTGAATCGAGCGAGTCACGAACACGCAACAGGAGTTCCTCGAGCCGTTCGGCGAGACTCGTCAATTCGACGGGCATCGGTCCCGCGGCCAGCGGCCGAACATCGTCGGGGCTGCGGTGTGCGAGTTCATCCGCTAGCCGCCGTAACGGACGAAGCGAACGACCAACGACCCACCAGATCGCGAGCCCGAGCACGGGCAGTGCGACGAGCTGTGGGACGAGTGCGCTCAGGGCGACGCGTCGCGCGATCCGTTCGCGTGTTGCGTGGTCTTCCGCCACGTGCACAACCACGCCCTGCGCGGCTTCGGCCGCCGAGTACACGCGCCAGCGAGTGTCACCGAGCGCCGCTTCGCTGAAACCGTTGACCGGCCCGGCGAACGGTGTCGTCGGAGCGTTCGCTGATCGCAGGATGAGCGTCCCGTCCGCCTCGCGCACCTGGAAGGCAACCTTGGTGCGGAAACTCGATGGGGTGTCGGAACCTTCGTCAAAGTCGAGTTCCTCGAGTTCGTGGCCCGCCTGCGCCACCAGCAGTCGCGCGGCCTGGGCCAGGTGTGCGTCGAGCAAGGCATCGATGCCCCGATGCGCGTCGCGGTAGGTCAGGGCCGCGGACGCCAGCCACGTGCCGGTGAGCGTGACCAGCAGCAGCGTGAGCATGTGCCGGCGGATCGAGGGAGTTCGCACGTTTCAGTCTTCGCGCGGGATCATGTAGCCAACGCCACGCACTGTCCGGATGAGCGTGGGTGCGAGCTTGCGTCGCAGATGATGGACGTGAACCTCGATTGCATTGCTGTCGAGGCTGCGGTCCCATTCGTACAGCTGGGTCTCCAGCTGCGTGCGGGTGACGACCCGGCCCGCGCGCAGCAGGAGTTCCTGCAGCAGCGCGAACTCGCGCGGCTGCAGTTCGACTGGATTGCCTTCGAACGTCACGGCACGCGAGGCGAGGTCCAGCGACAGGCTGCCCACGACGATCGATCCACTCCCAATGCCCTGCGCGCGACGAGCAACGGCTCGCAATCGGGCCGCGAGTTCCTTGAGTGCGACAGGTTTCACGACGTAGTCGTCGGCGCCGAGATCGAGGCCGCGCACGCGATCATGGACGGCTTCGCGCGCGGTAAGGATGATCACGGGCGTGTGATCGCCACGATTTCGGACACGCTGCAGCAATTCGAGACCGGACATGCGTGGCAATCCCAGGTCGAGCACGATTGCAGTGAACTCGTCAGAGGCCAGCGCGGCCTCTCCAGCCGCGCCGTCTCTGATCCACTCGACCGCGAAGCCATGCTCGCGCAGGCCGACCTGTAGTGCGTCGCCGAGCAATGCATCGTCTTCGACCAGCAGGATTCGCATGTCTCAATCGTCGTCGGTTTCGCGTGCTGTCGCCAGTTCGGATTGTTCGCCCTGCCTCTGTCCCTGTCCGGCACCCGGCGCCACGCCTCCGGAGGTCGCGGTCCAGCCCCAGAAGCCGAGAATCGCAGCGACCATCGCCAGCCCGAGGCCACGGGCATTGCGTGGCTCGGTGTTTTCGGCAACGCCACGCTTGAAGCCGGTGATCATGGAGCGCGCGAGGTTTTCGCGCTGCATCACGCTGCTGAACACGATGCCGACAATGTGCAGGCCAACGAGCACGAGCCAGGCGTTGGCGAAGGCCTCGTGCAGTTCCTCCATCGACCCGCCGCCCAGCTCGTTGAAGTTGAGGTAGCCGGTCACGCCGGTGGCCATGCCGAGAATGAGCAGTCCGAAGACAGCCCAGCTGCCCGCAGGGTTATGGCCGAGGTAGCGCGGCGCACGACCTCGCAGTTCATCGCGCAGGTAGCGGAACGCCCCGACCGGGCTGTGGACGAGCGAGCTGAATCGTGCATACCGCGGGCCGATAAAGCCCCACACGAGACGGAACGCGAGCAATCCGAGCACGGTGTAACCGAGCGCAACGTGGACATTGCGCAGCCGCTCCGATTCGGAGAGGACGTAGGCACCGGCAAACGAGGCGGCAAGCGCCCAATGAAAGATGCGGGTTGGCAGGTCCCAGACCTTGGTGTTGCTGGTCATTGGTGTTACCTCGGAATGCGGACAGAATGGTCGTCGAACTGGTCACGGTCGGCACCGGCATGACACGCACTGCAGTTGGCAGCGCCACGCACGGCCGGAGAACGTAACAGTTGCGCTGATATTTCATCGTGCTCCTCACGGAACCAGCCTTGCTGCGTGATCCGTGGCACGGCCTTCGTGGTGGCCGCGCTGGCGACGGCGGGATCCACGCCGAGCTGCCTCGCCACTGCCGCACGTGTCGTGTCATTGAGCGATGCATCGACACCGAAGTGACGATCGAGCGTTGCAAGCACGACGGCCCAATCCGCTGGCCGCAGCAGTCGTGCTGGATAGGCGGTGTGGCATGCGCCGCACTCCTCAGCGTAGGCAGTGGGTTTGGCGGCTTCGGTGGGTGGAACTGCCGCCACAGCGGCATACGCGAGAAACACGGCCGCGAGTGACCAGACGATCCAGTCGATGCGACGAATGCCTGTACGTGTGCGCATTGTCAGGCTCCGCCCTTCGCGCCCAGGAGAAAAGCGATCAAGTCGGCCTTTTCTGCCGGCGTACACAAGCGACCGAGCGTGTCGTTGCAATTGCGCTTGAACCACTTCTCGACCTTGGCGGCATCGCAAAACCGATTTGGGTTTGCGACGGGCGAAAGCGGTGCGATCGTCTTGCCGGTGATGGCGTGGCGCCCCGTAGCGGCGGGCTGGTCCGTGTGACAGGTTGCGCAACTCCAGTCGCGCGGTTGTTGGTGAAACAGTCGGCGGCCCGCCGCCGGGGACGGCCCGGCATAGGATGCCGACGTGGTGCGTGCCTGCTCGGCATAAGCCCGCATCAGCGACTCCGGCGTATCGGCGAGGGCGGGGGCCGCGAGCAGCACCGTGGCTGCAATGAGTGCCTTTCTGAACATCGATCCATCTCCTGAATGGGGATCGATGAGAAGGCTAGGCGGCGAAGCTTATCGGCACCTTAAGGCCCGCGAGGCCTGGAACGGTCGCTCCCGGTGGCGAGGAGACGCGCCGGTAAAGGCGTGTCTCCTGTTTCGAAATCGACTATGCCTGCACCTGGATCATCCGCGTGAGGTTCGCGGGCGTCGGCGCGGGCCAGCCAGCTTCCTGCGCGACGCGCATCATCGCCTGGTTGGTGTCGAAATAGACCTGCCAGTAATGATTGGTGTGGCAATACGGTCGTACGGCGATCACCGTGCCCAGCAGGTTGATGTCGAGCAGGCTCACTTCTGGCGCGGGTTGCGCGAGGACGTTCGGGATCTGCGCGACGGCCGCCTGGAAGCGCGCGATCGCATCGTTGTGGTCCACGCCACCCGCCAGTTGCGCCGTGCGCTCAACGCGGCGGTGCGGCAGCGACGAGAAGTTCTGGATCGTGTCGCTGAAGATCTTGCCGTTGCCGATCAGCGTGAGGACGTTGTCCGGGGTCACGATGGTCGTACCGAACAGGCCGAGTTCATGCACCGTGCCCGTGACGCCGGCGATGCTGACGAAGTCACCCACCTTGAACGGGCGCAGTATCAGCATGAACGCGCCAGCGGCAAAGTTGCCGAGCATGCCGCTCCAGGCCGCGCCGATCGCCACGCCCGCGCCGGCCAGCATCGCAGCGATGGACGTCGTCTGGATGCCGAAATACCCGAGGATCCCGAGGACCAGGGCGATGTTCAGCGCGACGGTGATGATCGAGCCGAGGTAACGCGTCAGCGTCGGGTCGATCTGGTTGCGGTGCATCGTGGCCTGCACCAGGTGAATGACCCGGCTGATCAACCAGCGACCGACGAACCAGAAGACGATGGCCGCAGCCACCTTGACGGCGAGCGCCGCTACCGTGGTGCGGAGGAAAGTCTCGACTGTTGCCATGTCCATGGAAAGCTCCCGAAAGTTTGTCTTGTTCGACCTGGCCGAGCCCGGCAGTTTCGGGAGAAGCGGGTCGTCCGTCAATCGTTGCGTCAGGGCCAGCGCCAGGCGGGTGACTCGACCGTGCGAACTTGCATACGGCAGTTCGAACTGAAACTATTGAAATTGCCGCGGTCCAGTCCGGGCCCTGGGCAGCAAGCAAGAATGTGCAGGGGAACCCCGTGAAAAAGAGTCAGCTCGTCGTCCTCGCTGCGGCCGTTGGGCTCGCGTTCGCGGCCAGCGCGCAGCAGAAAGTCGTCGTGGGTTCGGATGCGTACGCGCCTGCGGCCGACCCTGCGAAGTTTCATAAGGTCGCCGGGTATTCGCCATACGCCGGACGACGTTACCCCGAGCGCCCGCTGTTTGGTGACCAGCACGTGCACACGAGCTGGTCGGGTGATGCCGGCATGGGCGGCACGACGCTCGGCCCCGAGGAAGCACTGCGGTTCGCGCGTGGCGAGGAGGTCGTCTCCACCAGCGGCCAGCCTGTGCGCTTGTCGCGACCGCTCGACTGGGTCGCCGTGACCGATCATTCGGACGGGATGGGCACGATCGCGATGATTCGCGACGGCAATGCGGAAATGATGACCGACCCGACTCTGAAGCGCTGGCACGACATGATGGCGACGGGTGGCGCGAACGCGCAGGCCGCGATGATGGAACT
The DNA here is from genome assembly GCA_011391405.1 of Gammaproteobacteria bacterium. Taxonomy (GTDB): domain Bacteria; phylum Pseudomonadota; class Gammaproteobacteria; order Steroidobacterales; family Steroidobacteraceae; genus RPQJ01. Next base: position 29,517 of record JAABQQ010000022.1, on the reverse strand, counting down.
CATCGCCGCCCAGACGCAGAAGAAGCTGCCGAAACTCATCATGGACCCGCGATTTGCGAAGACCACGTGGGAGCGCAACAACGACTTTGCGGAGAAGTACAATGAACCGGGCCGCTTCACTGCGCTGATCGGCTACGAATGGACGTCGAACGCCGGGGGCGGCGACAACCTGCATCGCAACGTCATCTACCGCGACGGCAAAGCGAGGGCGGATCAGGTCCTGCCGATGACGACGTTCGTCTCCGAGAATCCGGAAGATCTCTGGGCCTGGATGGCGAACTGGGAGACGCAGACGGGCGGCCGGCTGCTCGCAATTCCGCACAACGGCAACCTGTCGAACGGCCGCATGTTCGAGCTGCAGACGTTCAAGGGCAGCCCGATCACCAGGGAGTGGGCCGAGCAGCGCGCAAAGTGGGAGCCGTTATTCGAGGCCATCCAGTACAAGGGTCAGAGCGAGGCGCACCCCAGCCTGTCGCCGACCGACGAATTCACCGCAGGCTACGAACTCTGGGATCGCGGCAACCTGATCCTCGTGCCGAAAAAGCCTGGCATGATCGCGCATGAATACCTGCGCGAGGCTCTGAAGAACGGTCTGCTGCTCGACCAGCAACTCGGTGCCAACGCGTTCAAGTACGGCATGGCCGCCGGGACGGACACGCACAACGCGCTGGTCGCCGCGGAAGAGGACAACTTCTACGGCAAGTTCGCCTCCAGCGAACCCAGTGCCGAGCGCGCCGACGAGAACGCGATGAAGTTCGGCGACCGGGTCGTCAAGGGGTGGGAGCTGACCGCCGCCGGTTACACGGCGGTCTGGGCCACCGAGAACACGCGCGAAGCCATCTGGGACGCAATGAAGCGGAAGGAGACGTACGCAACCACCGGTTCGCGCATGTGGCTGCGCTTTTTCGGCGGCTACGATTTCGTCGCGGCCGACACCACCACGCGCGCCCCCGCCATCGCTGGATACAGGAAAGGCGTACCGATGGGTGGCGACCTGCCGCAGGCCGCCGCCGGCAAGGCGCCCACGTTCCTCGTCGCCGCGGCCCGCGATCCTTACGGCGGCAACCTCGATCGCGTGCAGGTCATCAAGGGCTGGGTGGACAAGGCCGGCAAGACGCACGAGAAGATCTTCGACGTTGCGTGGAGCAACCCCGAGCAGCGCAAGGTCGATGCGCAGGGCAGGCTGACCCCGGTCGGCAGCACCGTCGACGTCGCCACCGCTTCCTGGACCAACACGATCGGCACGCCCGAGTTGATCGCCGTGTGGAAGGATCCGGAGTTCGATCCTGCAGCGCGCGCCTTCTACTACGCGCGAGTGCTGGAGATTCCCACGCCGCGCTGGACGGCATACGATGCCGCGTACTTCAAGGTGAAGTTGGATCCGAAGGTGCCGATGACCACCCAGGAACGCGCCTGGAGTTCACCGATCTGGTACACGCCTTAGTCGCAGCGTAGGCGCCCCCCGTGCGGCGACTAGCTGCGCGGCTCCTGCTCCTCGTCCTGCTTCGCTGCAAAGGGGTAGGCGCTTTTCGCCCCGCCCTTTTTCGGCGGGATCCTGAGCGACAGGATCATCGTCAGCGCCAGCACGACGACGGTGAATCCGAGCGACCAGGACACCGGGATCTTGTAGATGTCCAGCAGCAGCATCTTCGTGCCGATGAAGACGAGCACGATCGCCAGGCCGTACGAGAGCAGGTGGAAGCGCTCGTGCATTTCGGCCAGCATGAAATACATCGCGCGCAGGCCGAGAATCGCGAAGACGTTCGACGTCAGCACGATGAACGGGTCCATCGTGATGGCGAAAATGGCCGGGATCGAGTCCACGGCGAAGACGATGTCCACGATGGCGATCAGCAGGATGACCACGAACAGCGGCGTGGCCAGCTTTACGCCGTTCTGCACGGTGAAGAACTTTTCGCCGTCGTAGGTCGGCGAGATCTGCATGTGCCGGCGAATCCATTTGAGCGCCGGATTCGCCTCGAGGTCGGGTTCGTGCCCGGTGGCGACCCACATCTTGATGCCGGTGAAGACGAGGAAGGCGCCGAAGATGTAGAGGATCCAGTGGAACTGCGCGATCAGCCAGGCGCCGATCAGGATCATGATGGCTCGCAGCACGAGTGCGCCCATGATGCCGAACATCAGCACGCGCTTCTGGTAGGCGGCCGGTACCGCGAAATACGTGAACACGAGCAGGAACACGAAGATGTTGTCGACGGCAAGCGCCTTCTCGACCAGGTAGCCGGTCACGAACTCGAGCGCCTTGGCATCGGCGACCGGATCGCCGTCGAGTCCGCCCAGGTACCACCAGAGCCCGGCAACGAAGACGAACGAGACCCCGACCCAGATCAGCGACCAGATGGCCGCTTCCTTCATCGTGACCTTGTGGGCCCCTTGCTTCTCCATCGCGAAGAAGTCGACGACCAGAGCGACCAGCACGAAGGCCACGAACAGGGTCCACAGCAACGGTGTGCCAGTCGTCAACATCGGGGTAGGTCCCTGCAGAGTGTCTCGGCGCTGCAGCCAGCTGCCGGTGAGTCGGGGTACGGCAACGATGAACGAGTGGACCCGTTCCTGCAATTCAAACCTTGCTGGACCCTGGGCCCATGCGCGTGACGTATGCTGGCCATGCCGAGGTTCGATTTGTATCGCCGGGCAAGCTGTGGCTAGCTGCCGTTCAACGGCGCCAGCTGCGCCTCAAGACAATCAAGGAGTTGCAGGTGCAGATATCCCTTGGCCACGCGCGCCCGTTCGTGCTCGCTTTCGCTGCCTGCCTGGTCGCATTGGCGGCCACTCGCGTCCAGGCGGCGACCGATCCCCTGCCGTCGTGGAACGACGGGGCGGCTAAGTCGCGTATCGTCTCGTTCGTTCAGGCCGTGATCGATCCCACGGGAAAGGACTACGTCGCGCCCGGGGCCCGGGTTGCCGTTTTCGACAACGACGGCACGCTCTGGTCCGAGCAGCCGGCTTATTTCCAGGCGATATTCGCCATGGACACGGTAAAAGCCATGGCGGCAAAGGATCCGGCCCTCGCGGCCAACCCGGCGATTGCGGCGGCGGCTACGGGCGACCCGAAAGCGCTCGTCGAAGTCATGGCGATCACGCATGCAAACACGACCAGCGACGAGTTCGCCGCGCGGGTTCGCCAGTGGACCAAGACCGCGAAGCATCCGACGCTGCATCGGCGCTACACCGAGCTCACGTTCCAGCCAATGCGCGAGCTGCTGGATTACCTCGACGCCAACGGCTTCTCGACGTGGATCGTGTCGGGCGGCGGCGTCGAGTTCATGCGCGTATTCGCCGAGGACGTCTACGGCATTCCGCCCGAGCGTGTCATCGGATCGAGCATCAAGACTCGTTACGAAGTGCGCGATGGGGTGCCCGTCATCGAGCGCTTGCCGGAGATCGAGTTCGTCGACGACAAGGAGGGCAAGCCCGTCGGGATCCACAAGTTCATCGGCAAGCGGCCGATCATGGCTTTCGGCAATTCAGACGGCGACTTCCAGATGCTCGAATGGACGACGTCGGCGCCCGGCCCGCGGTTGGCGATGATCGTCCACCACGACGACGCCGCGCGCGAATTCGCCTATGACCGCGACAGTCACATCGGCAAGCTGGACCGGGGTCTCGACGAGGCCGGGCCGCGTGGCTGGACGTTGATCAGCATGAAGAACGACTGGACGACGGTCTACGCTCCGGCGAAATAGATCGCGAGCAGGAACCATGGCGGGAAGGCACTCGGCGCGAGCCACTGCCCATTGGGCAGGCCTGGGCGTGCTTGCACTGATGACCGCCTGCCAGGGCTCGCCGGTGCTCGCGAGTTTCGATGGGGCGCTCGAGCAGCGGCCGCGCATGGCAGGCGAAGGCACCGAACAGGCCGTGATCGTGCGCCGCCTTACCGAGCTCCGGCCCGGCCAGAGTTGCGACCGTGCGATGAGCCATGCAAGCCTGTCGAACCAGTACTGGCGTGTCGAACGGTTGCGCGGTCTGCGCGTGACCCCGCTCGCCGAGGCACCCGGCGACGTGTTCCTGATCCTGCGTGGCGACCAGGGTGGCTACGTCGCCAATGCCGGCTGCGGACGGTATACCGGCTCGTATCAGGTGAGCGGGACGTCGATTGCATTCGATGCGCCGGCGAGGCGTACGGACTGTCCAGCGGCCTTGCGCGACAGGCAGCAGACCCTGCTCGATATCCTGGCTGCCGTGCGCACATGGGCCATCCAGGGACAGGTCCTCGAACTCTTCGATGCGACGGGCCTGTCGCTGGCAGCACTCGAAGCCGTGTATCTTCATTAACGCCCGGTCGCTACGGAGCTATTTCGAATGTCCACTCTTTGCCGCGCCCGCCGGCTGTCCGGTCTGCTCGTTCTGCTGCTGGCGGGCTGCTCGTCGCTCGCGCCGCGACCTGAGTTGCCGGCCCAGAATGCCGTGGCACTCGCACAGGGTACGGCCCTCGATGACCTCATTGACCAGGCCGAGGCTGCGCATCCTGGTCAGTCCGGCTTCCGGCTCGTTCGCGAGGGACCCGAGGCGTTTGCGATTCGCGCGCATACGGCGCTGCTGGCCGGCCGCAGCCTCGACGTGCAGACCTACATCTGGAATGATGATGCAACAGGCGCTTTCCTCGCGCATCGCGCGATCGAAGCCGCCGATCGTGGCGTCAAAGTGCGGTTGCTGGTCGATGACATGGACGCCCGCGGCAAGAACTACAAGTTCGCGGCGCTCGCCGCGCACCCGAACATCGAAGTGCGCATGTTCAACCCGTTCGGGTCTCGCACCGGATCCCTGCAGTTCGCCTTCGAAGCCATGGGCAGCTTCAGCCGCATCAACCGGCGCATGCACAACAAGACCTGGATCGCTGACAATCGCATCGCCATCGTCGGTGGCCGCAACCTGGGCAACGAATACTTCGGTGCGAGCAAGGAGGTCAACTTCGTCGATCTCGACTTCGCGATGGTGGGACCCGTCGTGCGCGACGCTTCCGCGTCGTTCGATCGCTATTGGAATTCCCAGGCCTCCTATCCCATGGCGCTGCTGGCGCCCGACGACGTCACGACCGCAGCCCTCGATGCGCTGCGAAAATCGGCCGCGTCACGCGCGGCCGATGCGCAGAGCCATCCCTTTGCGGTCGAACTGCGCAACAGCGACGCAATTCAGCGCCTGGTGGCGGGCGACTGGCCGATGCACTGGACGTCGCGGTATCTTTTCGTTGCCGACGACCCGGCTAAAGCGCTTGACGATGACGGCGGTCCGGCGGGGTCACAGGTCCTGGCTATGATCGGACCGATGCTCGAGGATGCGAAGCATCGCATCTCCATCATCTCGCCGTACTTCGTGCCCGGAAAGCAGGGCAGCAGCTTTTTCGTGAGCCAGGTCGGCGCAGGCACCGGGGTGCGAGTGCTCACCAATTCGCTCGCAGCCAACGACGTGGCGATGGTGTACGGCGGCTACTCGAAATCGCGACCGGCATTGCTCAAGGGCGGAGTGCAGATCTGGGAGCTGAAGCCCCTGCCTGGCGTGCAGACACAGCGGAGCATGTTCGGCTCGTCCGGCGCGAGCCTGCACACGAAAGCCCTGGCCGCGGATTCCTCGAGACTCTTCGTGGGTAGCTACAACCTCGATCCGCGCTCCACGTCGCTCAATTGCGAGCAGGGCGTGTTCGTCGAGGAACCGACGGTCGCGACCCAGCTCGAGGCGATTTTCGACCAGGAATCGTCGGGTGAGCGCGCGTGGGCCGTCACGCTTGAGCATGGCAAAGTGCGCTGGAGCGACGGGACGAAGTCCTACGACGACTCGCCCGAAGCGTCAGGCGGGCAGAAATTCCAGGCCTGGCTGGCGAAGGTGCTGCGGTTGGATTCCCAGCTTTAGAACGGCGCTCCGAGGATGAAGCGCACCGCCGAGAGATCGCCAGCAAACCGATAGCTGAGTCCGACGCGCGGCAGCGGTATTTTCCAGACCCTCCATTCGGGGCGTGCGCCGAATACGACGCCGGTTTCGAGTTGAGTGCGCGGGACGTCGATGCCCGTGGTCGGTCCTGTCGGCGGATCCACGAAAACGTCGATCGTGGCGAAGAGCCCGTATTCGATCGGATGGTCGCCGAGCGAGAAGCCGGCTGGGCGCTTTAACTCCAGGCTGTTGCGCAACCGCAGGAAGTCGTCGTCGGGCAGCGAGCCGCCGTGATACGCGACGTGCGAGTACGTCGCGGCCCCGGCATAGAGGCCCTCGAATTCGCCCGCCACAAACGCTCGCTCGGCCCGGATGCCGGCACCCAGCAGATCCGTCTCGACGTCCGGTTCGCTGGCCGCGGACAGGCCCGCCTGCAAGTACGGCAGCAGTCGCCACCGCTCGGCTACGACGAACGCGAATTCGACCCCAGGCACGAAGCTGACCGAATCGACCCTGTCCGGCAGGCCCGTCTCGATCACGTCGGCGGCGCGGAAATCCAGGAAACCCACCGTGACGGGCAGCCGCAGGCGCAGTCCGGTCTGGTCCTCGCCCGGTTCGACCGCGGTCCAACCGAAGGGCAGGCCGTACACCTGCAGCGTGCGGCCATTGAAGTCGTACAAGCCTGAGCCGAACTCGTGCGCGAAGGCGAAGCTGGTGAACCGCAGGTCCGCGCGGGTCGTGGCGTCAGCACCGTAAAGCGCCGGAGAAGCGGCAATCGCCATGGCGAGCGCCGCGGTCAGGCCAACTTTGAATCGGCGGTGGTCGGTTGCGAAGCGCGCGGGCTTCGTGCGCGAAGAGTTCATGTCCGGGTGCGGGACGCTGCGTTGGCATGACCTTAACATCGCCGATGCTGTCCGATGGAAATATCGCATCTCATGCGCGACTATGCGGCCATGGACAAGCCCACCGTGCCCGCATCGTTCGATTACTCGCGCATCCCCGACATGCCGGCGTCCGTCTTCGTCGCGCCGCTCAAGAAACCGTCAGGGCTGGGCGACGACTGGCTCGAGCCCGCGCAGCGCAAGTACGGCCTGGAAGAGCACCGGACCTGGGACGATCTTTACCAGCGTCAGATCGGGCTCATGCCCGGTCACGCCTGCCGCGAATTCATGCGCGGACTCGAACGCCTCAATCTTGGCCGCGGCGGCGTGCCGGACTTCAGTGAGATGAGCGAGGAACTGCGCAGTCTCACCGGCTGGTCCGTCGTGCCGGTGCCGATGCTGATCCCCGACCACGTGTTCTATTACCACCTCGCCAACCGACGCTTCCCCGCCGGCAACTTCATCCGTTCGCGCGAACAGTTCGATTACATCCAGGAGCCCGATGTCTTCCACGACGTGTTCGGGCACGTGCCGCTGCTGACCGACCCGATTTTTGCGAGCTACATGCAGGCGTATGGCCGCGCCGGCTGGAAGGCGCTCAAGTACAATCGCCTGAAAGCACTGAGCGCGCTCTACTGGTACACGGTGGAGTTCGGCCTGATCCTCGAGGACGAGCAACTGCGAATCTACGGCGCGGGCATTCTCTCCGGCCCGACCGAGACGGTGTTCTCGGTCGAGGGGCGCTCGCCGAATCGCATCCATCTCAATGTCGATCGCGTCATGCGCACCGACTACACGATCTCCGACCTGCAGGCGACCTACTTCGTGATCGAGTCGTTCCGCGAGCTGTTCCACCTGACGGAGCAGCGCGGGTTTGAGCCGATCTATGATTCGCTCGCGCCTGCATTCCAGTACGCGAAGACGGCCGCGCTCGACACGGATCACATCTATCACCGCGGCACGCAGGAATACGAGCTGCGGGGCGGGCGGGGTTCGGGCGCGAAACCCGTCTGAGCAGCGGCCGGTTCAGCCGATGGGTCGCGTCAGGTAAGACGCAGCGATTGCGATCGCGGCGCACAGCAGCACCGCCTGCACTGCGTGCACGCGCGGATTGAGGCTCACGATCCCGGGCAGCAGGATCAGGGCGATCGACGCGCGCACCCCGCGCGCCCCGGACAGGTCGAAGTCGTTGTCGATGACGAAGTGCGACAGCGCCCCTGCGACGACGACGCCGAGCAGCAAGCCCTGCGTCCAGCGTGCATGGCGGAAGTAGTAGTCGCGCATGTCGTGGCTGCGATCGTCCTCGAGATCCGGTACGGCCAGGTGACTGATCAGGTACAGCAGGATCGGCACGAAGAGCAGCAGCAACGCCTGCAGTACCGTCCAGGGCGCGTGCTCATGGAAGCGCCAGATCGTGAACCAGCTGACGACGTGGCCGACGAAGGTCAGCGCAATCCAGCAGCTGTGCACCCAGTAAAGGCGCACGCGATCGCGCGCCTCGATCAACTGGCCCACGCTGGTCACGAGCAGCGACACGCCGAGGCCCGCGACGATTGCGTACAGGGCCAGCAGGAACTCGAAGACCGTCACGCCGTGATCGACCCGCAGGTGCTGTACGGTCGCGCGCTCACTTGAGCTTCTGTCCGGGGGTCAGCGTGTCCGGCACGGGTGAAATCGCCTTGAGTTCGTCGAGACCCTTGCCGGCGATCGAGGCCCACTGTGAAAACAGCGAGCGGAAGTCCGCCTGGTTGGTGACGCGATTTGCCTGCTGCAGGGCAACCTGCGAGCGCGTTTCGCGGCGATCGACCACGCGTCCGAGCAAGGCGTTCGTCCGCGAATCGCGCACTTCCAGGATCAGCGTCGCTTCGCCGGCCTCGGCGGCGTACGTCTGCACCCGGCCTGCTTCCATCGTGTCCGGTGCGTTGATGTAGAGGTTGGCGATCGTGGTCGAAAGGCGGAGCACGTCGGGACCAGGCGTCGCGACCACCTGGTAGCCGGCCTTGTTCAGCGCCTTCGTCCAGACGTCGTTAAAGTTGGAGGAGGCGGCAGCCATGATCTTCGCCGCTTCGTCGTCGTCGATCTTGCGCGACACCGAACGGGTATCGTTCATGTTCTTCTGCCAGTCCTTGCGGAAGGCGACTTCGGTCTTGTCCAGCATGACTTTCGTGTAGGGCCGGAAGTCCGCGCCCGGCAGGACATGGACCTGGTCCATCCGCCTGGGCTTGATCTGGACGAGGCCGTCCCAGTTGTCCGGCGCATCCTCCGCGCTGGCGACAGCGCCGAACGTGACGAGGCAAGCCGCAAGGGCAGCGGTGAGCCAGCGGGTTCGGGTCATCGTGACTCTCCTGACTATTCGAGGCAGGTGCCAATCTTACCGCCGAAACTTCCCATGGACCTCGGCTCAGGCTCCCGGGAGACCGCACGAGCCGGCAACCATCGGCACCTGGCCGTGGCGCGGTCAGCGCACTTCGGTAGACTCTGCGGCCGCCAGGTCCGGTGACTGTCTTCCTGGCTTGCATTCCGAACCGTCCGTGCATCGGGGAGCGTCATTGCAGGTCCGTCGAATTCTCCGTGAGCCGCTGCTGCACTTCCTGCTGCTCGGCCTGGCTTTGTTCGCTTACTACGGGCGTGTGGCGCCGGACGACGACGGCCAGCGCCGTATCGTCGTGTCCCAGGCCGAAGTCGACCTGCTGGCCACCCAGTTCCAGGGAACCTGGAACCGGCCGCCGAGCCCCGTCGAGCTGAACGGACTGGTCGATTCGTACGTGCGCGACGAGATCCTGTACCGCGAAGGCCTTGCGCTCGGCCTCGAACGCGACGATGCCGTGATCAAACGCCGCGTCCGCCAGAAGCTCGACGTGCTGTTCGAGGAGTCCGTCGCGCAGAACCCCGCCAGCGATGCAGACCTGCAGGCCTATCTCGATGCGAATCCTGCCGCGTTCCGCCAGCCGGCGGTCGTGAGCTTCGACCAGATCTACTTCGGTTCCGACGCAGACACGCAGGACCGGCTCGAGCAGGCACGCGCGGCCCTGGCACGTGGCGCAGATCCCGCGACGTTGGGCCAGGCGACCCTGCTGCCGTCCCGCCAGGACGCCATGCCGCTCGATCTCGTCGCCCGCGATTTCGGCGAGGAGTTTGCCGGGCAGCTTGCAACGGTTCCGGTGAGCGAGTGGTCCGGACCCGTCGCGTCGGGGTTCGGTGCGCATCTCGTCCGCGTCAATGCCATCCAGGAAGCGCGTCTGCCGGCACTCGCCGACGTGCGCGAAGTCGTGGCCCGCGAATGGGAGAACGAGCGGCGCAAGCAGGCGCACGCGGCCGCGCTCGCGAAACTGCGCCAGCAGTACGAGGTCGAGATCCAGGCAGCGCTGCCGCCGGTGCCGTCACCTTGAGTGCGCGATTGCGTCAGCTGATAGGAGTGCTCGCGCTGTTCGTCGCGTTCGTGGCGCCGGCGATGGCCGACGATTTTCGCCCGGCCTACCTGCAGCTCAAGCAGCTCGATGCTACGACGTACGACGTGCTCTGGCGGATCCCGGCACTCGATGCGAATACCACGCTGCGGTTGCAGCCGGTCTTTCCGTCGGGCACCCAGGACCTGACGGAACGCACCAGCAGCTATGCGGGCAATGCCGCGGTCCTGCGTTGGCGCATCCGGGTCGACGGTGGCATGGCCGGCCGAGCGGTCGAATTTCCGCAGCTGCCCGGCAGCCGCGTAGACGTGCTGGTGCGCGTGGAGCGCGCCGACGGTACCGAGCAGCTCGGTCGTGTGTTGCCGGTCGATCCGCGCTTCACGGTGACCTCGAGTCCCGGCCACCTCGAGGTGGTCAAGACCTACACCGTGCTCGGTATCGGCCACATCCTGCTCGGCTTCGATCACCTGCTGTTCGTGCTCGCGCTGCTGCTGATCGTCGATGGCACGCGCCGACTGATCGTCACCATCACGGCATTCACGGTCGCACACAGCATCACGCTCGCGTTGGCCTCGCTCGGCGTGCTGCACGTCCCGGGTCCGCCGGTCGAAGCGCTCATCGCGCTCAGTATCGTCTTCGTCGCGGCCGAGATCGTGCATGGTCGCCAGGGCCGGCCCGGACTCACGCAGCGTTATCCCTGGATCGTGTCGTTCATATTCGGGTTGCTGCATGGGGTGGGGTTCGCGAGCGCGCTGGCCGAGGTCGGCCTGCCGCAGAACTCGATTCCGCTGGCGTTGCTGTTTTTCAACGTCGGGGTGGAGATCGGGCAGCTGATCTTCATCGCTTTCGTGCTCGTGCTGATTGCTGCCGGGAAACGAGTGGCGGCTTCGATGCGACTGAGCAGCCCGGCGTGGCTATGGCGCGTGCCGCCGTATGCGATCGGCGGACTTGCGAGCTACTGGGTCTTCGAGCGCGTCGCTGGGTTCTAGCGCGACGCGCCAACGCCGGAATGAGAATGCCGTTGCTGACTTTGTTCGGGCTGATCGCAGCTCCCGTCGCGGCCGACATCCCCGCGACGTTGCAGATCGTGGCTGTCGCGCCGGGCTATCCAGGCAGGCTGCCGGGCGACGAGCGCTGGCTGATTTACCTCGACGGCCCGGTCGATCCAGGAGCGACGGCGCGCGTCGTGAGCTTGATCCTCACCGAGCACATCACCCACGCGGTCGTTTTCCTGAACTCGCCTGGTGGCAGTCTCGTGACGGCGATGCAGCTCGGCCGCGTGCTGCGCCAACACGCATTCGACACACGTGTCGGAACACGCATGACGGACGCGACCCGGGCAACGGCGGGGACGTGTCACAGCGCGTGTCCTTTCATCCTCGCTGGCGGCGCCAGGCGCTCGCTGGAAGCGGGGTCCGCAGTCGGGTTGCACCGCGCCGAGAATCGCGAGCCCCTGCGCGACGAAGACGCTTTCCAGCATGTCGTCAGGACACAGGTTGTCGAGTACCTGGTCGAGATGGGCGTGCGCGCCGACGTCGCCAACATCATGGAGGGCATTCCGCACGACCGGATTCGCGACCTCACCGTCGACGAGGCAGTGCAGTTGAATCTCTTGACCGAGAGGCACTGAACCACTACGGCTGAACGAGCGCTGCTCCTGCGCTCAGCGGTTACCGCGCCTGCGACGTCGTCAGTCCGCAGTCTCAGATCCGTCGCACGACAATGTCCAGATGGGTGGGCGCGTCCCGCGTGATGACGCGGTTCACTGTGTCGCTGATGAACAACAGTTTGCCGCCATCCTCGATGCGCACCTGTACGGCGTAGGTATGGGAGGGCTGGATACGCGATGCGTCGTACGCGAGCGCGAACTCGAAGGGAACCTGTCGTCCTGCCGTGGCGATGACCTGTTCGCCGATCAGCACCGCAGGTGCGTCAGCCAGTGAAACATCCACCAGCTTCACCGTGACCACGGCCGAAGGCGGCAACGCGATGCGCTCACGGTACGTTATGGAACCAGTGACCTTGCTGGTGGTTGTGCCTGTGCCGGTTGCGGGCACGACTGGCGTCGAGGTGCATCCGGCAAGGAACAGCACCAGGCTCAACAGGCCACGAGGGAAGGGCTTCGGGTAGGACATGTTTGCTCCAGTTACCGGTTTATTCGTGCGCGCTCCTGGCGCGTTTCCTCGGGGCATGATCCTTGATCAACCTGCGCTCGAGCTGCGTCGCCTCGCGTTCGGCGTGGAGCACGAGTTCGCGCAGTTTTTCGGCCGTCTGGGTCCAGGGGCGGCCGCGCAGGCTGACGAGACCAAACTGCAAGTACAGCCACGGCGCCGTGGCAAGCAGGACGAAGCGCCCGTCGTCGAGTTCCTCTGCGATGCACGGCAGGATCGCGGCTGACACGGCGTTTGAAGCGGCGACCAGGCGCTTGACCGGCGACAGCCCGCTGCACTCGACGGCGGGAAACGGCGGCGCGGCCGCCAGGTGCGACGAGCCTTCGCGATGTGCGGCCAACAGCGGGTCGAGCACGCGCGGCGGAATTCGCGACGGTGTGGCGAATGGCCACGCCATCACTTCTGCAGCGAGCACGCTCGCCTTGCCCTGCGCCAGGGGATGCCCTGCACGCGCAAAGAAATACGCCGGGTGCTGTATCGGCATCGGCGTCATCTCGAGATCCGGCTCACCCGCCAGCAGGCTGGCGTCAGCAACGAAGAAATCGAGCGTCCGGCTGCGCAGCCGGTGGGCGAGATCGTTCCAGTCGCCCGAGTGCAGCTGCACGCTGACCCGTGGAAACTGCTCGACGAAACGCGCCGTCGCCGGACCCAGAAACGAATCCGTCGGGTACGGGCCACCCCCGATCGACACGTGTCCGGTCCGTTGGGCCGCATGACCGATCGCCGCGCTTTCGAGCTCGTCTGCCATGCGCAGCAGGTCGCGGGCACGTTCGATGTACAGCCGGCCAAGGTCGGTGGGGACGACACCGGCGGCGGAACGCAGGAACAGGCTGTTCCCGAGCTGGCGCTCGAGATTCTGGATGCTGCGGGAAAGCGCCGGCTGGCTGATGTGCAGGGCAGCGGCCGCCCGCACAAAACTGCGGTGCTCGGCCAGGGCGACGACCTGGCGCAATTGCTGGAGTTCCAGTCCCATGCGTTTAGGGTATACCTCTGATACAAAACATGCATTGGACACATGGGCTTGGCTAAGCCAAGTTATGCGTCGGATTCGCTCGCGGGTCCCCGGGCAGCGTGTCCGGCAATAACAGAAAACAGATTTCAGCACGGGTGGGAAACAACGTCATGCAAAAGAAATTCGCAGGAGTTCTCGGCGCCGCGCTGGTTGCGGTGCTGTGTGTACTGGGCGGACCGGCCCAGGCGCAGACGCAGAAGCCCAACATCCTGGTCATCTGGGGTGACGACATCGGCGGCTTCAACATCAGCGCGTACAACCGCGGGATGATGGGTTACAAGACGCCCAACATCGACAGCATCGCCGCCGAAGGCGCGCTGTTCACCGATTGGTACGGGCAGCAGAGCTGCACCGCCGGCCGCGCCGCGTTCATCACTGGCCAGTCGCCGATCCGTACCGGCCTCACCAAGGTGGGCCTGCCGGGTGCGCCGGAAGGCATGATGGCGGCCGACCCTACGATCGCCACGCTGCTCAGGGCGCAGGGTTACGTCACCGGGCAGTTTGGCAAGAACCACCTCGGCGACCGCGACTCGATGCTGCCGACGGCGCACGGCTTCGATGAGTTTTTCGGCAACCTCTACCACCTCAATGCCGAGGAAGAGCCCGAAAACGCCGACTACCCGAAGAACCCGGAGTTCAGGAAGAACTTCGGGCCGCGTGGCGTCATCCACAGCTTCGCCGATGGCCGGATCACCGACACCGGTCCGCTGACCAGGAAGCGCATGGAGACGATCGACCGCGAAGTGACGGAAAAGGCGCTCGACTTCATGGACCGCGCCACGAAGTCCGGCAAGCCGTTCTTCCTGTGGTGGAACTCCACCCGCATGCACATCTTTACCCACCTGCATGCGGACGCCGAGGGCAAGACCGGCCAGGGCATCTATGCCGACGGCATGGTCGAGCATGACGGCCACGTCGGGCAGGTGCTGGCAAGACTCAGGGACCTGGGTCTCGAGCAGAACACCATCGTCATGTACTCGACCGACAACGGCGCCGAGACCTTCACGTGGCCTGACGGCGGCACGACCATGTTCCGCGGCGAGAAGAACACGCAATGGGAAGGCGGTTATCGTGTGCCGGCCATGATCAAGTGGCCGGGCGTCATCAAGCCGGGCACGGTGATCAACGAAATCGGCGCTCACGAAGACATGTTGACGACGTTACTGGCCGCCGCCGGTGACACGAACGTAACGGCCGACCTGCTCAAGGGCCGCAAGGTTGGCAGCACGACCTACAAGGTCCATCTCGACGGCTACGATCTCGGTCCGGCGCTCCGGGGACAGGCGGCATGGCCGCGCAAGGAGTTCATCTACTGGACCGACGATGGCAGTGTCGCGGCACTGCGCTACGGGGACCTGAAGGTCACGTTCCTCGAGCAGCAGGCCGAGGGCCTCAAGGTCTGGCAGGAGCCGTTCACCGTGCTGCGGGCACCGAAGCTGACCCACCTGCGCATGGACCCGTTCGAGCGCGCCGAGGAAGAGTACGCCATGGGGTATCAGCGCTGGTACATGGAGCGCATGTTCACCATCGCACCCGCCGGTGCGTACGTCGGCCGATGGCTGCAGAGTTTCAGGGAATTTCCGCCGCGGCAGAAGCCGGGCAGTTTCAACCTCGACCGCGTCATGGAAGCGGTGATGTCGAGTTCGAAGCAGTAAGTCGACCGCCACAGCCTTCTAAAAAATCCACGGCGCCCGCGCGGGAGCCGCCTGCATTCCCACCCCCCGCAGGCGGTTTTCCGGGCGGAGCGCCGTGGCTTCTTTGCCAGCCGGAGCGATCGCGAGCAAAGAACTGGAGGGTGCTTCGATGAGGCAGGCACTGGTCGCGGCGGCACTCCTCCTTAGCGGGATCGGGACCACGTCCGCCCAGTCGGTCGAATCCGACGTCACGCCGGAGTCCGCGGGTCTCGTCAAGAATGATCACGACTTCGCGCTGTCCAGCATCATCCCGGACGCGGCGCTCGAAACCGCAAAGTTCGAAGACGAGCATGACCGCTTCTCGGTGAAGTTCGGCTTCGTCGTCATGCCGATGGACTACACGAGCTTCAACCAGGACGCGCGCAGCAAGGAGCAGGTCGGCAACCAGCAGGACGAACTCGAGGCGCGCTCACTGCGGCTCTCGGCGCGCGGGCACTTCGAACTGTTCCGCACCTGGAACTACATGGCCAGCTACGAGTACAAGGGGTTCGACCAGACTTCGACCGATGATTGGAACGTCACGGACTTGCGGATTTCGACCGTGCTCGGGCCGGAGCTCGGCACGCTCACGCTCGGCAAGATCAAGGAGCCGTTCGTGTATGAAATGGTGGGCGATGCCGCCAACCTGCCGCACAACGAGCGCCTGCTGAGTCCTTTCTTCCGCTCACGCAATGACGGTGCGACGCTCGGCAACGCCGTGTTCGACCAGCGCGTGACCTGGGTCGTCGGCTGGTACAACGACTGGTGGACGCAGGGGACCTCCTGGTCCGATTCCGGTAACGACTTTGCAGGCCGCATCACGGTCCTGCCGGTCTGGTCCGAGGACGGTGCCAATTATCTGCACCTGGCCTTCAGTACCCGGTACTACGGCTCCGTGGACGACCAGTTGCGTTACAAGGGCAAGCCGGCTTCAAACGTGGCGGACGACTACGTCGATACCGGCAAAGTTCCGGGCGATCATGCCTGGCATACCGGCATTGAAGCGCTCTGGAACCATAGAGCCTACTCCGTGCTGGCTGAATACGTGCGCGCGGACCTCAGCACCCCCAACGACAGCGACCCCACGCTCGGTGGCTGGTACGTCACGGGCAGCTGGGTGATCACGGGCGAGCACCGTCCGTATGACCGCAAGGCCGGCTATGCGCGGCGCATCCTGCCGCAGGGTCGGTGGGGCGCGGTGGAAGTCATCGGGCGCTACGGCCACGTCGACCTCGACGACGGCTCCGTGCGTGGCGGCACCATGGATGGCTGGTGGGCCGGCGTGAACTGGTGGGCCAACAACCGCTGGAAGGCGAGCATCGGTTACGGCAACATCGACCTCGACCGCTTCGGCGTCACCGGCAACACAAAGACCTTGCTGACTCGCCTGCAGTGGATTTATTGACACAGTGACCGGATGCCGCGCCGCGAATCGCGTGCGGCGAACGATGCAGTGGGAAGTGGCATGGCTAGACCCGATTTGCTGAAGAACTTGCTGGCGCTCACGTTCTGTGGCGCGTGCGCTCCGCTGAATGCGGGAGCCCGGGACTCCGATCCGGCGAGCAATCCTGCACCCATCGCACACGTTCACCCGCAGGAACAACCTCCCTCGCCGGCGACCGTGGCGTTGCAGCGCAGCGCGCGGGCGTCGCTGCCGTTCGAGGACAAGCGGGACTTCGAGGAATCGAAAAGAGGGTTCGTCGCGGCGCCCAAGTACGCCGAAATCAAGACGGCGGCAGGTACGCCGGCCTGGAATTTCGGCCGCTATGCGTTCCTCGACACGAAGCAGGACTTCGACAGTATCCACCCGTCGCTGCAGCGGCAGGCCGTGCTCAATGCGCAGTACGGACTCTACGAAGTCGTGCCCGGCCGGATCTGGCAGGTGCGCGGCTTCGACATCTCCAACATCACCTTCGTCATGGGCGATTCCGGCTGGATCGTCTTCGATCCGCTCGTCTCGAAGGAAACAGCCGCCGCCGCGCTCGCCTTTGCCAATGAGAAACTCGGTGCCCGTCCCGTCGTGGCAGTCGTTTACTCGCACTCGCACATTGACCATTTCGGCGGTGTGCGCGGCGTGATCGACGAGGTCGACGTCAAGGCGGGCAAAGTGCAGGTCATCGCACCCGCCGGCTTTATGGAAGCGGCCATCTCGGAGAACGTCTACGCCGGCAACGCGATGATCCGTCGCGCGATGTACCAGTATGGCTTGCTGTTGCCGTCTACCCCATTCGGGCACGTCGACCAGGCCATCGGCAAGCGGGCCTCCTCGGGTACCACGGGCCTGATCGCGCCGACGCGACTCATCACCAGGGACATCGAGGAAATCGTCGTCGATGGCGTGACGATGGTGTTCCAGAACACGCCGGGCACCGAAGCGCCGGCCGAGATGAACACCTGGTTTCCGCAGTTCAAGGCGTTCTGGGCGGCCGAGAACATTACGGCGACGATCCACAACATCTACACGCTGCGCGGCGCGCTCGTCCGCGATGCGCTGCAATGGTCGAAGTACATCAATGAGGCGCTCTACCGCTTCGGCCCACAGGCCGACGTGATGTTTGCGGCTCACACCTGGCCCCGCTGGGGTAACGCGCGCATCCAGGAAGTCATGCGCACACAACGCGACGTGTATGCGAACCTGAACAACGACGTGCTGCACCTGGCGAACCAGGGCGTGACGATCAACGAGATCCAGAACGTCTACCGCTTGCCCGCCAGCCTGCAGCAGGACTGGGCGGCGCGCAGCTACCACGGGTCGGAGGAGCACAACAGTCGCGCGGTCATCAATCGCTACCTTGGCTACTGGGACGGCAACCCGGCTACGCTGGTGCCGGCGTCGCCGCGGGATTCCGCTCCGCTGTACGTCGAGATGATGGGGGGCTCCGACAAGATCCTCGCGAAGTCACGCGAACTTCATGCCGCGGGTGATTACCGCCTGGCCATCGAACTGCTGAACAAGCTGGTGTTCGCGCAACCCACGAACAATGCCGCCAGGAACCAGCTCGCCGACTCCTTCGAACAGATGGGCTACCAGAAGGAAAGTTCGAGCCTGCGCAACAGCTTCCTGGCTGCCGCGCTCGAGCTGCGCTCGGGCATTCCCACGGGCCTGGTGTCGCGGTCGGCGTCACCCGACACCGTGCGTGCGATGTCGACGCAACTGTGGCTCGACTACCTGGGTATCCTGCTCGACAGCCGCAAGGCGAATGGACTGGCGTTCAAGATCAACCTCGTGACACCCGACCAGGGCGAGCAGCATGTGCTCGAGCTCAGCCATGCGACGCTGACGAACATCCAGGGGTACCAGGCGAAGGACGCGGACCTCACCATCACGATCAACCGTGCCGACCTCGAGCCGATCATGATGCGCAAAGCGACGTTCGCCTCCCAGGCCGCGGCCGGCCGGGCGACCCTCGCCGGCAATGCAGGCGTGCTGCAGCAACTGATGGGGAGCCTCGGCGATTTCGATCAGTTTTTCGAGATCATGCCGGGGACGAAAACGGTCGTCCCGGCGCCGTCACCCTGAACCGCGACGCGGTTTGCCAGCGGAGAGTCGTGGTCCGTGTCACGGAGAAAAGCCCGCGCGCAGCAGCAGTCCACAGAGCTTGGTCGCGCTCCTGCGCCTGACGACTCGGCAGCTGGGTCGAGCCGCATGACGGTGCTTCGGATCAGCGTGCTTGCGGGCATTGTGATGCTGGCCCTCGCTGCCTGGTATTCCTTCGCCGGGCGCCAGCCGGGCGTACCCTCGTCGAGGGCAGGACGCGCGCCAGTCGCCGCAGCGGCTGCATACGTCGGCTCGAAGTCCTGCGCGCAATGCCACGCGGCCGAATCGAAAGCCTGGCAGGCCTCGCAGCACGCCGTCGCCATGCAGCACGCCACCGGACAGACGGTGTTGGGCAACTTCAACGACGCGACCTACAGCTTCCAGGGTGTCCAGACCAGCTTCTTCCGTCGCGACGACAAGTTTTTCATCCGCACGGACGGACCCGACGGCCAGCTCGCGGACTTCGAGGTCAAGTACACGTTCGGCGTCGCGCCGCTGCAGCAATACCTCGTCGAGTTACCCGGTGGCCGCCTGCAGGCTGTCTCGGTGACCTGGGATGCGCGTCCGCGCGAAGTGGGTGGCCAGCGCTGGTTCCGCCAGTACCCCACCGAGCAACTCGATCACACCGACGAGTTGCACTGGACGCGTCGGGCGCAGAACTGGAACTTCATGTGCGCCGACTGCCATTCGACCCAGGTGAGCAAGGGCTATGACGCGGCGTCTGATTCGTTCAAGACGACATACGCAGAAGTCCCGGTGGGTTGCGAGGCGTGCCACGGACCCGGCTCCGCGCATGTCGAATGGGCCGGGCGCAAGGGCACGGAAGCAGGCAAGGGCCTGACGGTGCAGCTCGACGAGCGACGCGGCGTGACCTGGGGGCGCGACGCCGCGACAGGCCAGCCGGTGCGCAGCAAGCCGCGTACCGCCGAGCGCGAAATAGAAGTTTGCGCCCAATGCCATGCGCGTCGCGCGCAGATTGCCGAGGGCTATCGGCCAGGTCGCCCGCTCCTCGATCACTACCTGCCTTCACTGCTGACGCCCGCGCTGTACCACGTCGATGGCCAGCAGCAGGACGAGGTGTTCATCTGGGGTTCGTGGCTGCAGAGCCGCATGCACGCGGCCGGCGTCACCTGCAGCGACTGCCACGATCCGCACACGCAGAAGCTGCGAGCCCCCGGTAATGCAGTCTGCGCGCAGTGTCACGATGCCCCGAGGTACGACGTCACCGCGCACCACCGTCACGAGCCGGGCACTGCGGGCGCGCAGTGTGCCAATTGCCACATGCCACAAAACACGTACATGGTCGTCGATCCGCGGCGCGACCACAGCATGCGTGTGCCGCGACCCGATGAAAGCGTAGCCCTCGGCGTGCCGAATTCCTGCAATGCCTGCCACACCGACCGCGATGCGAAGTGGGCGGCCAAAGCGGTGCACGACTGGCTCGGCCGCGACGCCGCGGGCTACCAGACGTTCGCGTCGGTCTTTCATGCCGCCGAAGGTGGCGAGCCGGCTGCACTGGACCAGCTCGCCGGAGTTGCCGGCGACACGGCGCAACCCGCCATCGTGCGTGCCTCGGCGCTCGCACGGCTCGCCGGCAGTGGCCAGTTCACGCGCGATTTCGCGCAGCGCATGTCTGGGGACGCCAGTCCGCTGGTGCGACTGGCGACGGTGCAGCTGGCTGACGTGATGCCCGCCGAAGCGCGCGCCGCGGTTCTTGGGCCGCTGCTCGGTGATGTCACACGCGCCGTTCGCATCGAGGCGGCGCGGTCGCTTGCGGGCGGCCAGGACCGGCTGCCGCAAGACCTGCAAACACGCTGGGAGACGGCGTCGCAGGAGTACGTTGCAACCCTGCAGTACAACGCGGATCGGCCTGAGTCCCGCGTTGCGCTCGGGGGTTTTCGGGCGACATCGGGCGCAACTGACGACGCCCAGGCGCAGTTTGCTGCGGCGATCCGGCTGGACCCGGAGTTCGTGCCGGCTTACGTCAATGCGGCAGACGTGCTGCGCGCGCAGGGCCGCGACCAGGAAGCCGCCGACATGCTGCAGCAGGGGCTGCAACGCGTGCCAGCGAGCGCCTCGCTGCATCACGCGTTGGGTCTCGCGCTTGTTCGGCTGCGGCAGCCGGAACTCGCGCTGACGTCGTTGCGGCGTGCCGTCGAACTCGATCCGGCGACTGCGCGCTACACATACGTTTACTCGGTGGCGCTGCATTCGACGGGACAGGCGGAGGAATCGATTCGCCGCCTGCAGCAAGCCACCCAGCGCTGGCGTTACGATCGCGACCTGCTGATGGCGCTGACGTCGTTCCAGCTCGACTCAGGCAAGCGCCAGGCTGCGCAGGCGACAGCCCGCAGACTCGTGGCCGCCTATCCGGCAGACCCGCAGGTTCGCGTATTGGCAGCGCAAGCGCTTGGCGAGCAGCCGCCCTGATCACTTCGAAGCACTGGCGGCGAGGTTTGTGCCTCGCAGCTTCTCCGCCGAACCGATGCCGAGTCGCTTGACCAGCTGCATGGCGTCGCGCATCGATAGATCGAGCGACCTCACGCGCCAGGCTTCGACGTACATGACATTGCCCGACATCGGCGTCGGCGACGCCGGCAGGAAAATGACGCGCCAGCCGTCCGGCAGCTCTTCCATCTGGTAACCGAGCATCCACCCTTCGTCGCCGCGCATCAGCACCGGCTGCATGTCTCCGCCGGTCTCGAGCTGGGTCAGGCCGTCGGCCAGCGACTTCACCATCCGGTATTGCGGCAGGCCGCCCAGGATCGATTCCTCGAACCAGTGCGTGACGCGCCGCCCCGTACCCGTGCGCGCCAGCAGCCCCGCTAGAAACGCGATGACGACCAGGATCGCGACCGCGACGAGCGTGGCGACGGCAACGCCGCCCACGTGGCTGACCGGCAGCACGTCAGCGAGCGGCGCCGCGAGCTTGCCGGCGAACTGCAGTGCGTGCCGCAGTACCACCGCGACCAGCACGACCGGGACGAGAAACATCAGGCCGCCCACGAGGGTCGCCTTGAGGAACGCTTTGATCGTGTTCACGGGAGCTCCGCTGGCAGTGAAATTCCAGTCTACACTGCGGCTCCCTGCCGCTGACCTCAAAGCCTGTTCATGACCGCACGCCGTCGCCCAAACCCGCCCATCACACGTTCGCGTGTGGCCATCGTCGGCGCAAATTTCGGGGGCTTGCGCGCGGCCCAGGAACTCGGTTCCGGGTTCGACGTGACCGTATTCGATCCGTCGCCGTGGTTCGAATGGCTGCCTAACATCCACGAACTCGTTTCGCAGGCCAAGCGGCCGGCCGACCTGAGGCTGCCGCGCAAGCGGCTGGTGGCCGCGGCGGGCCATCGCTTCGTGCGCGACGCCGTCACCGCCATCGACGCGAAGCGCGGAACCCTGACGACGGCAGGCGGCGCGGTCCACGCATTCGATTTTTGTATCGTCGCCACGGGTGGCATCAACGCGACCTATGGAGTGCGAGGCGTAGAGCGCTACGCCCTGCCATTCAGGAGTGTCGAACACTGCGACGTGATCGGTCGTCGGCTGGCGGCACTGATGAAGGGGCGAAAACCACGGTCGGTCGTCATAGCCGGCGGAGGCTTTGCCGGCGTCGAGGCGCTCGGTGAGATCCTGCGGCGTTACAGGTCTCGCGACAACCTGACGCTGCACATCGTCGAGGCGGGGCCGGGACTGATGTGGGGTGTGTCACCGAAGATCGACGCCGCTGTGCGCAGGCATGTGCGGGCTTATGACGTGCAGATCCACGTGAGGTCCCCAGTCGCGGCGATTACGCCAACCGGGGTTCGCCTGCAGGGGGGCAGGCGGCTGCGCTCAGACCTCACGATCTGGACGGGGGGCAACGTCGCACCGCCGTTGCTGCATGCTGCGAGGCTCGCACCCAAGCCGCTGCAGTGGGCTCCCGTCGATGCAACGCTGCGCAGTCGCAGACACGACAACGTGTTCGTGATCGGCGATGCAGCGGCATTGCCGGTGGCCGTGCCGAAGCAGGCCTTCCACGCGCTAGAGATGGGAGAATGCGCGGCCGCTAACGTGCGGCGAGCCGCCGCTGGCCGTCCGCTGCGGCGTTATCGGCCTTCGCGCACTCCGTTGCTGTTGGCGTTCGGTGATCTTGATACGTTTCTGGTGGCGGGTCGCTCGGTCGTCGCGAATCCCGCGCTCGCGGCAGGCAAGGAAGCCGTGTACCAGGTGACGATGGCGCAGATCGACCCGCCCTCCAACGTGCACGCGCTCGGCCAGTTGGCGTCCCGCGTCATTGGCGTCACGCGCAGGCTCGCGCCGCCGAGGTGAGCGGGCCGCTGCTCACCGCCCGCGTGCACGAACGCATGCTCGTTGCGCGGCGCCGCCACGAGCAGGCGCTTACGTGTTCGCTCGATCTCGACCGCTCCGAGACGCAGGTCGAGCTCGGGGCGAATGCCTGGCGCTGGCACGCAGGAACATACCCGTACCTCGAACGCTGCAGGGAGCGGACCATTTATCACTGGACCGGCGCTGCATTCGAGCCTGTCGCGCGCTTCGGCACGTCGCTGCTCAAGCTCGTGCCGACGGACTGGGGCCCGCCGACGTTCGAGATCGATGGCGTGAAGATGCTGCCTACCAAACAGGTTTCGCCGTACGAGGACGCGCGCCGCAAAGTCGCCCTGATCGAGCCAGGCGGCAAGCGTATTCTGGATACCTGCGCAGGTCTCGGCTACTTCGCGGCCTGGTGCCTGGAGGGCGGTGCGAGCGAAGTGACGTCCTATGAAATCAACCCGGATGTCCTCTGGCTGCGCATGCTCAACCCATGGTCGCCGGCGCACGGACCGGGTCTGAAAGTCATTGCCGGTGACATCAGCGCGGCGATCCGCGGACTCGTGCACGTTTCATTCGATGCCATCCTGCACGATCCACCACGCTTTAGCCTGGCCGGCGAGCTGTATTCGCAGGCCTTCTACGACGAGCTCGCGCGGGTCCTGAAGCCTGGCGGCCGGTTGTTTCATTACACCGGCACGCCGAATCGACTTACCAGCGGGCGCGACGTCCCGCATGAGGTTGAGCGGCGGTTGCGGTTCGCCGGATTTACGACCCGGCTCGAAGGCGATGGCGTTCTCGCCGTGCGCGGCAAATCATGCGGCTGATCGCGACCTGTCCGGAAGAGGCCAAGCCAGCCCTTGTCGCCGAACTCGAAGCGCTGGGCGTCACGGAGCTGGCGCCGACGTTTCGCGCCGTGCTGTTCAGTGCGACGCCACGCCAGTTATACGAGCTGCATCTGCGCCTGCGCACGGCCAGCCGCATCCTGCGCGTGCTGCGCGAGGTGCCGGCCCACACGCCGGCCATGCTGCATTCGCAGGTGCGCCGCCTGCACTGGCCCGAATGGTTTGACGCCCGTCACGGCTTCATGGTCGAAAGCACGGGGGACGAAGGCGGCGGGCTGACGCCGAAGCAGGTCATCACGCAGGTGCGTGAGGGCGTGCGGGAGTCCTTTGCGCGGCTGGGCGAGCAGGTTCCGCCGGTTGACACCGAGGAACCGAAGGTGGTGATCGTGGCGCACGTCACGCGCGGTCGCTGCATGCTGAGCTTCGACACGTCGGGCAAGTCGCTGCACAAGCGGGGGTATCGCGAGCAGGGGCATCCCGCGCCGCTGAAAGAAACGCTGGCGGCTTCGATCCTGCAGTTTGCGGCTTACGACGGCAGCGTCGCATTCCTCGATCCGATGTGCGGCAGCGGTACGCTGGCCATCGAGGCGGCGATGATCGCCGTGCGCAAGGCGCCGCAGATCCATCGCCGGAAGGGCGAATTTCATTTCGAGTGGCTCGCGGATTTCGACCGCGCGCTCTGGCGCGAAACGCAGGAAAGCATCCGTGCCGAGAAGCTGGACGCCCCGCCGTGCATCGTGGCGGCGTCCGACGTCCGCGCCGAGTACATCGACATGGCGCGCAAGAGCGCGCTCAAGGCTCGGGTCGAGAAGTACATCCGGTTCGACGTGGCGCGCGTACAGGACGTCTTGCCGCCCGCGCCGACCGGCCTGCTGGCGACGAACCTGCCGTACGGGGACCGCATCGGCGGGGGCGAAGCCGAGGTGCGGCAGTTGTATGAAGAGTTCGGCGACACCCTGAAGCAGCGGTTCGCGGGTTGGCGCGCCGCCGTGCTTGCGGCTAATGCGTCGCCTTACAAAGCGATCGGGCTCAAGCCGTCGCGCACGCTCAACCTGATGAATGGCAGCATTCCGTGCCGTTTGCTGTTGTTCGATCTCTATGCCGGTAGCCGGCGGGCGGCACCGTCGGCGGCGGCCACATCGCCATGCCCCGCAATGGATTCAACCGCTGTCAGCGCCCTTCGCCCGCCAGATTGAGGCGGGTCGCGGTCATGTTAGGCTCCGCTCCATTGCAGCCTTGGGGGGTAGAGTCATGGAAAACATCGCTGCCAGAGGCGCTCGCTCACGCTGGATCGCCGAACGACGTTTCTTTACGGGCATGGCGATTGCAATGCTGCTCGTGGCCTACGTTGGCTTCGCGCGTTCCTTTTTTCTGCGTCCCGTGTTTCCCGAGTGGCCGTCGCCGTCCGAGCCGATTTTCTACGTGCACGGAGTGTTCTTCTCGGCGTGGTGCGTGCTGCTCGTGTTGCAGGCCATCCTGGTCGGCGTCGGTCGCACGGACGTGCATCGCAAGGTCGGCGTCCTCGGCATGGTCATCGCAGTGGGTATGGTGATCCTCGGGGTCGCTGGTGCGCTGATCGCCGCCAACCGGCCAACCGGCTTCAACGGCGTGCCCGTCCCACCGTTGCAGTTCCTGGTCGTGCCACTGTTCGACATCGCGTTCTTCAGCGCGTTCGTCGGCTTGGGCGTCGCGAACCGCGCCAATCCGCAGAGTCACAAGCGCTGGATGGTGCTCGCGACGGTCACCCTGCTCGGCGCTGCGTTCGCGCGCTGGCCGTACGTGTGGAAGGTCGGGAACCCGTTCGCGTACTTCGGCCTGGCGGACCTATTCATCATCGCGCTCGCGATCTGGGATTTCCGCACGCGCGGCAGGTTGCACCCGGTGACCCGCTGGGGTGGACTTGCGCTGATCGTGTCGCAGCCGGCTCGGCTCGCGCTTGCGGGCACCCCCGCGTGGCTTGCGTTCGCCACCTGGCTGACGGGACTCGCGCGCTGAAACGGCAGGCCGACGACGGCAGGTGCAGGGGAGGTCGCCCCGCCGCGCTGGTGGACTGAACCCGCAAGATTGTGACTTGGTGGTAACAGCGCGGCGGAGCTAACGCGCAGAGTGAAACCCACGCGCGCGCTCGCATTCTGCGTGCTGCAGCGTCGCGAGTCCAGTGTTGCATCCGATTTGAATGCGGACGCGCGTCAGGCGAACACGAGTTTTTCGATGTGCGCAGCCGCGCTCGCCGCGAGCGAGCCCAGGTCGTAACCGCCTTCGAGTGTTGAAACGATGCGTCCCTGTGCATGTCGATCGGCGACGCCACAGGCTACTTCCGTCACCCACGCGTAGTCGGCCGTCGTAAACCGCAGGTGCGACATGTCGTCGGCGCCGTGGGCATCAAAGCCCGCGGAAATCAGCAGCAACTGCGGCGCAAAGGCTTCGAGTGCCGGCAGCCAATGCTGCTGCACGGCTGCGCGGAACGCATCGCTGCCACTGCCAGGGGGCAATGGACAGTTGACGATGTGTCCAGGCTGCGTCGGTGGATTCATGTCCGGCCACAGCGGGTACTGGTACGACGAGCACAGCAGGACCCGGCCGTCGTCCTTGAAGATGTCTTCGGTGCCGTTGCCCAGGTGCACGTCGAAATCGAGGATCGCCACGCGCTCGAGGCCGTGGTGGTCGAGCGCGTGCCGGGCCGCGACCGCGACGTTGTTGAAGAAGCAGAAGCCCATCGCCGTCGCCCGCGTGGCATGGTGACCGGGTGGCCGTACGTTGCAGAAGGCGCGCGACGCCGCGCCGGTCAGTACCAGGTCCGTGGCCAGCACGTTGGCGCCGGCGGCGCGCAGTGCGGCCTCGAACGTCTCCGGGCACATCCAGGTGTCGGGA
Source organism: Gammaproteobacteria bacterium (assembly GCA_011391405.1). Lineage (GTDB taxonomy): Bacteria > Pseudomonadota > Gammaproteobacteria > Steroidobacterales > Steroidobacteraceae > RPQJ01. The sequence continues at coordinate 2,928 of JAABQQ010000022.1, read as the reverse complement.
TCGATGTGCGCGAGGCCTTCGGCGGGAGAACGGTTCGAGAGATCCTCGACGTAGGCGAGCGGATGCACGCGGATCAGTTGCTCGACGCTGGCGCGCGGCGCCTCGTGATGCAGCAGCACGTCGTACAGGCCGCGCGCGTGGAGCTCATCCACGATCGCGTTGAGTCGCGCCGGGCGCTCCGGATGATGGTCACCCATACGGTGCAGGTGACAATGGGCATGGGTCACGAAGGCGACTGCCATGGACGGCTCCAGTTGCGGTGAACCGCAATGATCCTGCAAACGCTGGAGGCTAGCATTTGCGAGTTCTGCTTACCTCCGAGAGTACACTTCAGTCATGACCGCGAAGCGCATCGAGGCCGTGCTGCGTCCTGCGTCCGTTGCCGTGGTCGGCGCGAGCGATACTCCCGGTTCGATCGGCGAAGTCCTGTGCCGGAACCTGAGAGAAGGCAGCTTTCGCGGCCCCGTCTTCTACGTCAACCCGCGGCACGCGAGCATCGGCGACAAGCCATCCTATCCTGACGTGCGCTCGCTGCCGCAGGCGGTGGATGTAGCGATCATCGCCACCCCTCCGCCCACCCTGCCCACGGTGCTCGAGCACTGCGGCGAGCGCGGCGTGCGTGGCGCCATCATCGTGTCAGCAGGCTTTCGCGAAGGCGGCGAGGCGGGCGCGGCCTGCGAAAGTTCGATGTTGCAGGTCGCGCGCCGGTACGGCCTGCGCTTGCTCGGACCGAACAGCTTCGGGGTGATCCGGACCGACAAGGGGTTCAACGCCTCCTGTGGCGCGGCGCTCCCCCAGCCAGGTCGTCTCGCGCTGGTGTCGCAGTCGAGCGCGCTGTGCGCGGCAACGCTCGACTGGGCTCGCTCCCGGCACGTCGGATTCTCGACAGTGATCTCCACCGGCGTCGGCGATGACATCGGCTTTGGCGACGTGCTCGATTTCCTCGCGCGCGATGCGGCGACCGATGGAATCATGCTTTACCTTGAGGGCGTCGGCGACGCGCGCCGCTTCATGAGTGCGCTGCGGGCCGCCGCGCGCGTGAAGCCCGTCGTCGTCATGAAAGCGGGGCGTTCGCTCGAAGGGCGTGGCAGCCTCGCCTTCCACACGGGTTCGCTGGTGGGTGGCGACGATGTCTTCGACGCGGCGATGCGTCGCGCCGGCGTGCTGCGCATCCGCGATTTCAGCCAGCTTTTCAGTGCGGCAAGTACGCTGAGTGCCGGCGTGCGGATGCGCGGGCGCAGGTTGGGCATCGTGACGAATGCGGGCGGCCCAGGGCAGTTAGCGGCAGATCGAGCCGTTGATCGGGGGCTGCCATTGGCCCGGCTGGACGAAGCAACGCTCGCGCAACTCCATGCGCTGCTTCCGCCCAGTACGGCGGACGGCAATCCCGTCTACGTTCGCGGCGACGCGTCCGCGCCGGTCTATGCGCAGGCGGTGCAGTCGTGCCTGCGAGACGGCGAGGTCGATGCGCTGCTCGCAATCCTGACGCCCTTCGCGCTCACCAACGCGGACCAGTTCGCAACCGAGCTGATAGCGGTGGCCACGGCCCAGCGCAAGCCGGTCTTCACGTGCTGGATGGGGGGCGCGGCCGTCACGGCGGCACGCCAGCGCTTCGCTGAGAATCGGGTTCCGACCTTCCCGACCCCCGAAGCCGCGGTCGACGCCATTGCCGCACTCGCACTGTTCACCGCCAACCAGGAGCAGCTGTTGCAGGTCCCCGCACCGCTCGGGCCGACCTCGACACCCGACCGCGCCACGGCGCAACGCTTGCTCGACGCGGCGCGCGCGGCGGGTAACGAGTGGCTCAACCCGGCCGATTCGAAAGAACTGCTGGCAGCGTTTGGCATCCCGATCGTCCGCAGTCGTCCGGCGTACTCGGCCGCCGAGGCGGTGCAGGTGGCCGAGGCCATTGGCTTCCCGGTGGCGATGAAAATCCTGTCGCCCGACATTGCGCACAAGACCGACGTCGGTGGCGTGCGACTCGGCCGCACCGACGCCCGCAGCGTGCGCGACGGCTACGAAAACATGCTGCGCGATGTCGCCATCGCCCGGCCGGACGCGAGACTCGAAGGCGTGCTGATAGAGCCGATGTACGTCGAGCGGCACGGGCGCGAACTCATGATCGGCGCGGTGCGCGATCCGGTGTTTGGCCCGGCGATCAGCTTCGGGCTTGGCGGTACGATGGTCGAGGTGATCCGCGATCGCGCGGTGGCACTGCCGCCGCTCAATCCGTACCTGGCACGGGACCTGATCCGCCGTACCCGTGCGAGCATGGCCTTGCAGCCGCTGCGCGGGGCGCCGGCCGCCGCACAGGAAGCCATCGAGGACATGCTGCTGCGCGTGTCCGAGATCGTGTGCGAATTGCCGGACGTCGGTGCGATCGATATCAACCCGGTGATCGTGACCGCCAGGGGTGCCGTTGCCGTAGATGCACGCATCGGCGTGATGCCCGTGCCCCAGCCACAGCTGCTCTATCGCCACATGGCGATCCACCCGTATCCGAGCGCGCTGGAGTTTCCGCTCGAATTGCCGGACGGGCAGCAGGCAAGGATCCGTGCGATCCGACCGGAGGACGCCGAACTCGAGCGGGACTTCGTCCATCGCCTTTCTGAACAATCGCGGTTCCTGCGTTTCATGTTCGGCCTGCAGGACCTCTCGCCGGCGATGCTGTCCAGGTTCACGCAGATTGATTACGACCGCGAGTTGGCCCTGATCGTGGTCCTGCGCCTGCCGGACGGCGCCGAACAGCAGATCGGCGTGGCCCGGTACATCACGCTGCCGGACGAGGAGTCGTGTGAGTTCGCAATCGTCGTGAGTGACGAGTGGCAAGGCAAGGGCGTGGCCCGGCGCCTATTCCAGTGCCTGATCGACATCGCGCGCGACCGGCGCATCAAGGTGATGACCGGGATCACGCTACGTGAGAACACC
>JAABQQ010000021.1 GCA_011391405.1 Gammaproteobacteria bacterium | reverse complement strand
ACTGACTCTGCGAGTCGCCGGATGTCCTGCGGTTCGATGTCCATCGCGCGACCAAGGCCCGCGCGCATCGATTTAACGGGTCAATCGATGCATCAGTATCGCCGCGCGCTTCACCTGCAGCGGCAGCGAGTCGAGCAGCACGTACTCACCCGGAGCGTGGTCGTTCTCGCCGTCCGTGCCGAGACCATCGAGACAGGCGAGGCGTCCATCGCCGCACACGAAGGCGATGTCACCCGCCCCGCGCTCGATCGGCGGCTGCGCGACGACGGGCCCTGCGCCAAGTTCGCGGCTCACCGAGTCGAGGACGCCGAGGATGCGTTCGCTGCCGGGATTCGGCGCCATCGAGGGATATTCGTTCTCGATCACGATTTCCGCCGACGTCTGCGGCAGGCTTGCAGCGACGATCGCCTGCATCTTTACGCGTGCCGATTCGAACTGTGCGGCGCCGAGGTAGCGGAGATCGCCTTCGACGCGGACTTCGCGTGGGATCACGTTGGTCTTGCCGAGCGCGGTGCCGCTCTTGGTCGCCGTGTCGTAGCTGACGTTGGTGCCCCCCACGATCACCGACGGGTTGTACGTCAGGTTGGGTTCGCGCAATTCGGTCCGGAACTGGTCGAGGATGCGCGCAGCTTCGAAAATTGCGCCGTAGCCACGCGACTCGCCGAATATTCCGGACGAGTGGCCCTGCACCCCGGTCACGTGCAGCAGCCACGAACCGATGCCCCGGCGACCGATGACGCCCTTGCCGGGCGCCGACCCCTCGAAGGCCAGGGCGATGTCGGCGTCCGCGGCCGCTGCCAGCAGCGATTCGCGCGTCACGAGCTGCGGCGAGCCTGGGTCTTCTTCATCTCCCGTGAAGACGACCGTGACGTACATGTCACGGAGTTCGCCCGTGGCCTGCAGCGCACGCAAAGCTTCGAGCGCGACCAGGTTGCCGCCCTTCATGTCGGACGATCCCGTGCCGTAGGCCCGGTTACCGTCGCGTCGGAAGGGCTCACCCTGCAGGACCGTATCGAGATGGCCGATCAACAGCAGGCGTGGGCCACCACGCTTGCCGCGATGGGTCGCGACCAGATGCCCCGCACGCTTCATCTCCGTGGGCACGTCGACCCAGCGTGTTTCGAAGCCGAGGGCGCGAAATTCGCGCGCGTAGATCTCACCCACCGCGCGCACGCCGGCGAGGTTTTCGGTGGCGCTCGGCACGTTCACCGTCTCGGCCAGCAGTTCGAGCGCTGCGTCGGTACGTCGATCGACGGCGGCTGCGATCCGTTTTTCCACGGCGGACGGAGCCGCGTGAGCGGTGCCGGCCGCAAGCAGTGCCAGTACGAACAGTGCTATGGACGAGAGTCGCAAGGTGAGGGGCGCTGACGCGCGTGCCGGTCAGTGCAGCAGCATCGGCGGCACGCCGATGAAGCGCTGGTGCGCCCAGACGATGAACACGACATACAGCACGAGGCCGCCGACGATCGCGAGCACGTCGTTCATTCGTGACGGTGCACCCGCGACCATGGGCTTGCGCTGCACGGCGCGCTTGCCGACCGCGATGCGGTCCGCCACCGCCCACGCGAGGAAGCTGCCGAACAGCAGAACATCGGCGAGATTGCCGTTGACGAACAGGTGCGCCAGCGCCCAGGCCTTGGTCGCCGTCAGCATCGGATGCTTCACGGCGGCCTTGATGGAGCCGGGCAGGTACGTCGACAGCAGCAGCGGAAATACCGGCAGCATGAGCAATGCGGCCAGGTGGCGCAGCCACACCGGCGGCGTGTAGAGCACCGTCGGTTCGGCACGCGCGAGGCCATACCCGTGCACGAGCATCACGAAGCCAATGACCGAAACGAGGGAGTAGAGCGCTTTCCACGGCGCATCGCCAAGCTTCGCGGCCATGCCGTCCCGCCACGCGGGCGCGACGATCGCGATCGAGTGCACCCCGAAGAACAGCAGCAGGCCGGTAACCAGGTAGGTCATGTGGGCTCCCTTGGGTTTTGCGCGAGTCTAGCTGACACGGGGGCCGTCAACCGGGGTGGCTGCTTGATCCAGCGGCGGACTTCCACGTTCCAGCGCAGCAGCAGGTCCGCGGCGAAATCCGAGAACACGCGCACCTTGGCCAACTGGTGTCCCGCAGACGGGTAGACGAGGGAGATGGGCGGGCCGGGCAACACGAAGTCCTCGAGGATCAGCTTCAGTTCGCCGCGCCCGACGTACTCGGCCACGAGCAGGTCGCCCGTGTGCGTGATGCCGAGACCCGCGGTCGCCGCGATGATCGGCGCCTCGGCCGAGTTGAACAGCATCGAGAATTTCAGTCCGAGTCGCTTTGGCGTGTACGGCGGAGGAAACGTCCACTCCGGCGGCGCGCCGGATGGCGAGGTGAGGCCCACGAGCTTGTGCTCGCGTAACTCGTCCGGTGTCTTCGGTTCGCCGTGGTCCTGCAGGTACGCGGGTGCTGCGCACGTGACGATGTTCACCTGCGAAACGCGCCGCGCGGCGAGGCCGGCCTGCCGGATCGGCCCGACGCGCAGTGCCACGTCCACGCGTTCGGTCACGAGATCGACGACGCGATCGTTGAGACGCAGGTCCAGTTCGATCAGTGGGTAGCGCCGGGTGAACTCGGGCAGGGCAGGCAGCAGCAGGTAGCGCCCGAACGCGACGGGCACGTCCACTCGCAGTTTGCCCTGTGGCTTCGAGCGCGTGTCGCGCACCGTCTCTTCCGCGTCGTGCAGTTCTTCGAGGATGCGGCGCGTGCGGCGCAGGAATTCGGTGCCTTCGGCCGTGAGCGATACCCGGCGCGTCGTCCGGTTGAGCAGGCGTGCGCCGAGGTGCTTTTCGAGTGCCGCGACGTGCGAGCTGGCCGCGGGTCGTGAAATCTCCAGCTCGTCGGCGGCCTGGCCGAACGAACCTCGTTCAGCGACGCGGGTAAAGACCCTCATTGCGAGCAGTTGGTCCATGGCTCGATTGTTCTGATATTTGAAATAGAGTGCAACAGTTATACGGATTTATCGCCACAAAGCCCGGGCGTACCTTGTGCCCCACAACAGCAGGAGGCTCATCATGTTCAACCGCAAGCAGTCCCAGGTTTCGTTCTTCCAGATCGCCATCGGCTCCAGCCTGGTCGTGTCCGTCGCTTTCGTCGTGACCATCCTGGTCGAGGCGGTGGCGGGCATGCAAAGTTACCTTTGAGTCATGGCGAAACCCTGCTGGAATCGTCCGTCCGTGGCGATTCCGGTGGGTTTTTGATAAAAAGTTCAATAAATACAAAGTGATATAGTCTTGCTGCGCCGCAGCACGATTTGCGCTAAGCTAGGCCTCGATCGCCCGGTCGTGAGTCGGCCCACCGCCTCGCTCGACCCCTCCCCCCTCCAGCGGGGCAGCACCGACTCCGACCTCGCGATCCTTGCAGGAGGTCGTATGGAAAAACTTACTGGCACATATCCCTGGGTACTGGCGTTCTGGCTGGCCACCGCGGCCGCCACCGCCTTCCTGATCCTCGCACACGCCCTGCATCATGGCAGCGTCACGCTGACCTGACGCGCGGCCCGCCGACTGGCGCCGGCGCCGGCTCGTAGTAGGCTGCGCCCGGGCGGACCCTCCGCTCCGCCAATGCAGAGCCCAGCCGATGAACGATCCCCCAGACGAAGAATCGCTTGACCCCGCCGACTGGGAGGCATTGCGCCGCCTCGCGCATCAGGCGATCGACGATGGCTTCGATCACCTGCAAGGTGTCCGTGACCGTCCCGTCTGGCAGCCGGCGCCCGAGGCGATCGTCGCGCGGCTACGGCAGCCCGCACCCAGGCTGCCGCAGGGTGCGGAGTCCGCCTACCGGGAGTTCAAGGAAATCGTGATGCCCTATTCAATGGGCAATACGCATCCACGTTTCTGGTCCTGGTTCATGGGTAACGGCACGCCCTTCGCGGCCGTGGGCGATTTCCTGGCGGCCGTGCTCAACCCCAACATGGGGGGCGGCAACCACGTGCCGAACCACGTCGAGGCGCAGGTGGTCGACTGGTGCAAGGAGATCGCGGGCTTCCCCGCGGAATCGAGCGGCCTGCTCGTGAGCGGCGGGTCCATGGCGAACTTCGTCGGTCTCGCCGTCGCGCGTAATTCCCGCAGCGGTGTCGACGTGCGGGCCGAAGGCGTCGCGGCCATCCCGCGCACGCTCATTACCTACGCGTCGGTCGAGGTGCACAGCTGCGTGCAGAAGGCGATCGAGTCGCTTGGCCTCGGTGCGCGTTCGCTGCGCAAGGTGCCGGTCAACGCCGATTTTGAAATCGACGTCGGCGCGCTCGAGCGCATGGTCGCGGAGGACCGTGCGGCAGGACGGCAACCGTTCTGCGTCATCGGCAACGCCGCAACGATCAACACCGGGGCGACGGACGACCTCGACGCGCTCGCCATTCTCTGTGAACGCGAGCAGCTCTGGTTCCACGTCGACGGCGCGATTGGCGCGCTGCTCGCGCTGGCGCCCGCGCATCGGCACCTCGTCCGTGGCATGGAACGCGCGGACTCCGTCACGCTCGACCTGCACAAATGGCTGCATATCCCGTTCGAAGCCGCCTGCGTGCTGGTGCGCGATCGCAAGGCGCATCGTGCAGCGTTTGCCCTGACACCCGAATACCTCGAACCCACCGAGCGTGGGCTTGCAAGCGGCGCGCTCTGGTTCAGCGAATACGGACTGCAGCTGTCGCGCGGCTTTCGCGCGCTGAAGGTGTGGCTTTCGATCAAGGAACACGGGCTCGATCGCTTCGGCCGCCTGATCGACCGTAACATCGCGCAGGCGCGCGAACTCGCCGCACTGATTGAGGCGGAGCCCGATCTCGAACTGCTGGCGCCCGTGGCGACCAACATCGTCTGCTTCCGCTACAACCCGGGTGGGCTGGGCGACGAGCAGCTCAATGCGCTGAACGAGGAACTGCTGATCCGATTGCACGAGAGCGGCATCGCCGCGCCTTCCTACACGACGCTGCACGGCCGTTACTGCCTGCGCGCCGCGATCGTCAACTACCGGACCACGAGCGCCGACCTGCCCGTGCTCGTCAGCGCCGTCAGGGAGATCGGGGCGTCACTCCCGCATCCTTGAGCGGCAGGGCGCCGAAGGCGTCGGCGTGCAGGCTCTGCACGTAAAGCACGCCGTCGTGTTCGGTCGCGCCGCTGGTCTCGGGTAGTTTTCCCGACGGATCCTGCAGGTCGAGCAGGACCTGGCCCTGTTCGTCGAAGGCAATGACGTGGCTGTACGCGGCTGGCACGGGCCACAGCGCTTTCGGCAGTCGCAACGTGAGGGCGCGCAGCCACGGCTTGCCCGACATGCCGTCGATCGCATCGCTGCGCGGCTTGGTGAAACCCGTCCAGAAGCGTCCGTCGGCACCGCGTGTGACGTTGTCCGGGAAGCCGGGAAGGTTGTCGAGCAGGACGGTGACACCCGCCGAGTGATCGCGCACAGCCTTGCCGGCATCGATCGCATTGGAGTCGCGGGCGATCTTCAGCACACGGTACGTGCCGGTCTCCGCGACGATCAGCGACTGCCCGTCGGCGGTCAGTGCGACGCCGTTCGGAAAGCACAGGCCGGTGGCGACGACGCGGGTCGAGCCCGCCGCCGGGTCGAATTCGAGCACGCGCCCCGTGCACGACTGCTCGATGATGTCGAACAGTGCCGCGTCGAACGTGCCGTATTTCTGCGGCGACATCCGTTGCGAGGCATCGGTGAACACCATGCGGCCGTCCGCAGCGACCATGACGGCATCGGCATAGCGAATGGGGTCGCCGCCCACGCTGTTGGTCAGCACACGAACGCTGCCGTCGGTTGCCAGAGCCAGCAGGCCGAGCAGCGCGTCGGCGATGATCAGTCGGCCATTCGCGTCGAAGTCGAGGCCGAGCGGCCGCCCGCCGGTATTGGCCACGGTCTCGATCGAGCTGCCATCGGCATTCATTCTCAGCACGGCACCCGACAACATTGCCGTGTACAGCTTGCCGTCCGGACCAAAGGCGATGTGTTCGGGCCCGACCTCGGGCGTCACCTTGATCAACTGCACACGCGCCAGTCGTTCGTTGCGTGCGTGCGCCCCGCCATAGCCGGCTGACTCTGGCGCGCTCCAGGCCACGGGGTCGACGGGAACGGGCCACGCGAACAGGTAGATCACGGCTGCCGCAATGACGGCGCCAGCAATTAACAGACCCTTGCGCATCGAACCTCCCCTCAGTCGACGCCTGAAGTGATCAGGCAGTGAGGTGCAGCATCTTGCGCGCTTCAGCCGGCGTCGCGCACTCGCGTCCTGCTGCGCGCGCCATCCCGACGACGGCGTCGATCAGTTCGCCATTGCTGCGCGCCTTGCGTCCATCCGGCAGATAAAACGTGTCCTCGAGACCGGTGCGCAGGTTGCCGCCGAGTTCCGCGGTTCGACGATGCAGCGGCCAGACGTTCTCGCGGCCGATGGCCGTCACCTGCCACGTCGCGTCGGCGGGCAGCAGTCCAATCAGGATTGGCAGCAGCGCCGGATCGGCGGGCATGCCCGACTCGACGCCCATGACGAAGTTGAGATCCGGGTGACCGCGATACAGGCCGGAGCGCAGGAACATGTCGACGCTGCGCACGATGCCGACGTCGAAGCATTCGAATTCGGGCAACGCCTCGGTCTCCTGCATCACCTGCAGGAAGGCCGCGACTTTCTCCACCGGGTTGTCGAAGAGCATCGGCGGCCAGGCCCAGCGACCGTCGCTGCGCACCTTCAGGTAATTCAGCGAACCTGCATTGGCGGCTGCGATCTCGGGCTTCACGGCCCGGATGCAGGCGACCGGGCCCGAAATATCCGGACCTACAATGCCGGTGGACTGGTTGAAGATGATGCCCGGACAGGCTTCGCGGATCGCCTGGGCGATCTCGACGGCGACTGCCGGATCCCAGCAGGGCAGGTGGCCTTTGCCCTCGCCCTGCTGCCTGTAGTGAACGTGCACGACGCTGGCGCCCGCGTCGAAGGCCGCCCGTGCCTCGCGCGCCATTTGTTCTGGCGTCACTGGAACGTTGTGCTGTACGGGATCCGTGAGCACGCCCGTCAGGGCACAGGTCACGACGACTTTGGCGGTCATGCAGTCTCTCCTTCGTACCTGACGAGCACCTGGCCGGGGACGACCTGGTCGCCTGCCTTGATGGCAACGTCCGCGATCCGGCCCGCGCGTGCGGCGCGGATTTCATGTTCCATCTTCATGGCCTCGAGCACGACGAGTCGATCGCCTTTGGTGACCGTCAAGCCGGTCGCTGCAGCGACTTCGACCACCCGGCCGTTGATGGCCGCACGAACTTCCATCGCGGCCGCGCCATCCGCCTCGCTCGAGCGCGCCGACTCGCGCCGGCGGCAATCGAAGGCGTAATCGCCCTGCCACGTGTGCAGCCACAGCGTCGTGCCCGACCACGCGTAACGATAGTCGACGTGCTCGCCGTCGATGATGGCCTTCGCCTGCACT
>JAABQQ010000020.1 GCA_011391405.1 Gammaproteobacteria bacterium | reverse complement strand
ACGATCTCGAAATGACCTGCGCCCTTGGTGAACGGCGCGTTGGTGAGCGCGTCCGGCAGGTGGAACCCCAGCTGTTCGACCAGGCTGACCACGTATCCCGACCAGCCGACGGCGACGGTGCCGGCCGCGAACAGGTATTCGAGGATCAGGTTCCAGCCGATGAACCAGGCGACGCCTTCACCGAGCGTCGCGTAGGAATAGGAGTACGCGCTGCCGGAGACCGGGATCATCGCCGAGAATTCCGCGTAGCAGAGGCCTGCCAGCGCGCAGCCGAGGCCGGCGATGAGGAACGAGATGATGAGGGCGGGACCCGCGTGATTCGCGGCGGCCGTTCCCGTAAGCACGAAGATGCCGGTACCGATGATGGCGCCGATGCCCAGCAGCACCAGTGCGCGCGCATCGAGCGTGCGGCTCAGTTCGTTGCCCGACTCGTCGGCTTCGTGCAGTTCGCCGATGGGTTTGGTCGAAAACAGGCGATGCGGCATGGATCGTGCGCTCGGTGTTGCGGCCCGGTCGGGCAATGCCGCCGGACTCTACCGGAGAAATTGGGGAAATTGGGAAATTGGGGACGCTCACCTATTTCCGGCCGGAAATAGGTGAGCGTCCCCAATTTCAATTTCCCCAATTCAGACGTCGCGCAGGTTTGCCGGGACGAAGGGACCGATGCACGCGACGAGTTCGTCGAACACCTTCGGCGTGCCCGCGACGACATGGCCGCCCTGGGTGTACGGCTGGCCGGTGAGCGTGCCGATGCGACCGCCCGCCTCGGTGATCAGGAGTGTGCCGGCCGCGGTGTCCCACGCGCTCAGCCCGATTTCCCAGAAGCCATCGACGCGGCCCGCCGCGACGTAGGCGAGGTCGAGCGAGGCGGCGCCCGGGCGACGCACACCCGCGGTCGTCAGCATCATGGCCTTGAGCATCGCCATGTAGTCGTCGAGCCAGCGCGAGTTGTCGCGCTGCGGGAAGCCGGTGGCCACCAGCGCGCCTTCGAGCGTCGTCTGCTTGCTGACGCGGATGCGCCGGCCATCCACCTGCGCGCCGCCGCCGCGCGAGGCGGTGAAGAGTTCCTGCCGCATCGGGTCGTAGACCACGGCGTGCTCGAGCCGGCCACGGTGTTCGACGGCGATGGAAACCGCGAAGACCGGGAAGCTGTGCAGGAAATTGGTGGTGCCGTCGAGCGGATCGATGATCCAGATGAACTCGTCGCCACCGCTGCGTCCGGATTCCTCGGCCAGGAAGCCGTGATCGGGGTGGACGCGGCGCACCGTCTCGATGATGTCGCGCTCGGCCATGCGATCGATTTCAGTGACGAAATCGTTGCGGCCCTTGGCCACGATGCTGCTGGTAGGCACCCGGTCGAGGTTGCGCACGATCAGGTCTCCCGCGCGGCGGGCGGCGCGGACGGCGATATTGAGCATCGGCTGCATGTTCATGCGGCTTCTCGACGTTGGCAGGTGGGCAAGAGCGGCAGGAATGAACCCGCCAAAGGACCGTTAGAATACCAGAGCATGTCCATTCGCATCGTCCTCGTCGGCACGTCACACCCGGGCAACATCGGTTCAGCGGCTCGCGCCATGAAGACGATGGGCCTGGAATCGCTCTATCTGGTGGCGCCCGAACGGTTCCCCGCGACGGAGGCCACCGTCATGGCCGCAGGCGCCGACGACGTGCTGCTGAACGCACGCGTGGTGCCGGACGTGCGTACGGCAATCGCGGACTGCGGGCTGGTGGTGGGTACGACCACGCGTGGCCGTCACCTGTCGTGGCGCATCGTCGAACCGCGTGAAGCGGCGCTCGAAATCGCCGCGGCCGCGCAGGCCAGTGAGGTGGCGATCCTGTTCGGCGCCGAGCGCACGGGCTTGCATAACGACGACATACAGCTGTGCCACACGCTGCTCACGATTCCGACGGGCACGGTCTACACGTCGCTGAACCTGGCGATGGCGGTGCAGGTCGTGGCGTACGAAGTGTGCCTTGCGTTGCGGGACCGTGGCACGGCGGTGACGCGCGGGGAGGGGCCCGTGCCGCTCGCCAGTGCTGCCGACATGGGGAAATTCTACGCGCACCTGGAGCAGGTGCTCGGGGAGGTCGACTTCAACGACCGTACCGGATCCGGCCACCTGATGGCTCGTCTGCGCCGGTTGTTCCAGCGCACGGTGCTCGACCAGAACGAGATCAACATCCTGCGCGGAATTCTCATGGCCGTGCAGGGCAAGCGACGCCGCGCGGGCGATCCGCACGGGTCCAAGGCAGAATCGGCGCCATGAGCTCACGGCCGATCTACCTCGACAATGCAGCGACCACTGCCGTCGATCCGCGCGTGATTGCGGCAATGAGTTCGTGCCTCGGCGCCGACGGCGACTTCGCCAATCCGTCGTCGGCCAACCACGTCTACGGGCGTGAGGCCAGCGCACGCGTCGAACACGCGCGCGCCGAAGTCGCAGCGCTGGTAAATGCCGCGCCCGACCAGATTCTTTTCACCTCGGGCGCGACGGAAGCGAACAACCTGGCGCTGCTCGGCGCGGCACGGTTTCACAGCAAGCGGTCACGACACATCGTGACGTCGCGCACCGAACATCCGGCGGTGCTCGATGCCTGCCGCCAGCTCGAACGCGAAGGGTGCGCGGTCACGTACCTGAAACCCGGCCCGTCCGGCATCGTCGAAGTCGAGCAAGTGGCGGAGGCAGTGCGCCCGGACACACTGCTCGTGTCCCTGATGCACGTGAACAACGAGATCGGCGTGATCAACGACATCGGCGCGATCGGGCGCCTGTGCCGCGAGCGTGGCGTGCTGTTCCACGTCGATGCGGCGCAGAGCGCCGGTAAGCTGCCAATCGACGTGCAGAACGACGCGATCGACCTGTTGTCGCTCACCGCGCACAAACTCCACGGGCCCAAAGGCATCGGCGCATTGTGTGTCCGTCGTGAGCCGCGCCTGGGGCTGGTGCCGTTGCAGTTCGGCGGCGGGCAGGAGCGCGGCCTGCGGTCCGGCACGTTGCCGACACACCAGATCGTCGGCCTCGGTGCCGCGTACCGCATCGCACGCGAATCGATGAGCGTGGACATCCCGCGCATCGCGGGTCTGCGTGAGCGACTCTGGCAAGCGCTGGCCGCGATTCCGGGCGTCGAGCTGAATGGCGACCCGGTGCGACGGGTGGCGGGCATCCTCAACGTCACGGTCGACGGCGTGGAAGGCGAGGCCTTACTGCTGGCACTGGCGGACCTCGCCGTGTCGTCCGGCTCCGCCTGCGCGAGCCTGCACGCCGAGCCTTCCTATGTACTGCGAGCCCTCGGGCGCAGCGATCGACTGGCGCAAAGCTCATTACGGTTGAGCCTGGGGCGTTTTACGACGGAGGCCGAGGTGGAGCAGGCCGCCGCGCGGATGGGTGACGAGATCGTCAGGCTCAGGGCGGGGGAGCCTCGCTCCGGCGCCATGCCCGACCTGGCGGACGACGCGCGTTACAACCTCGAGGTTCGGCGCCGCCTGCACGCTTTGCCAGGCTGGGGCGACCTGCCAAACGCCCCGTCCGTCGCAAGCGGCCGCGCGGGCGACCGGGAGCAGGGGACCGCGGTCGAGTTCGCGTTCCGTATCGAGCGGGACCGGGTGACTGAAACCCGCTTCCGGGCATTTGGCTGTCCGCACGTGCTGGCCGCCGCGTCCTGGGCCGCTGAAGCCGCTCGCGGGCTGGATCGCAGCGAGTTGGCCGGCTGGGACTGGCAGGAGGCGGCCCGGGTGCTGGAGGTGCCTGCGGCCAAATTCGGGCGTTTGCTCACGTTGCAGGACGCAATACGCGCGGTCGTCCGGAACTGGCCTGCCGCGACCGAGTCTACGGTGTAGACTTTTTCCCGTTGCACCTCCTCGAGGACACCGCCACATGCCGATTTCCCTCACGCCCGCCGCCGCCGAACGTGTCCGCACGTTCATGGCCAATCGCGGCAAGGGCATCGGCTTGCGGCTCGGCGTCAAGCAGACGGGCTGCTCGGGCTATGCCTACGTCGTCAGTTACGCCGATGAACTCGGCGCCGAGGACGTGATCTTCGAAGTGTCCGACGTCAAGGTCATCGTCGACGCCGAGAGCCTCAAGTACGTCGACGGCACCGAAATCGATTTCGTGCGCCAGGGGCTGAACGAGGCGTTCAAGTTTCGCAATCCGAACGTCAAAGGCGAGTGCGGCTGCGGCGAGAGCTTCAACGTCTAACTGCCCGTCCGGGCTATGTTTTCTTGGCCGGCGGGTGTCGTCCGGGTATACTGCGACGTTAAGTTTTCAGGTTGGCCCCGTCCGGACCCGCGCTTGCGCGGGTTTCAGGTTTTTGGGGCCGGTTCGTCACAGCCGGCAGGCTGGCCTGCCGGGCAATCATCCCAAGGATCCGTATGTCCCTCGAACGCACGCTTTCCATCGTCAAGCCGGACGGTGTCCGCAAGAACGTCATCGGCGACGTCTACCATCGCTTTGAAAAGGCAGGGCTGCGCATCGTCGCGGCCCGCATGATGCAGCTGACGCAGGTCCAGGCCGAAGCGTTCTACGGCATCCACCGCGAGCGTCCGTTTTTCAAGGACCTGGTCTCGTACATGATTTCGGGCCCGGTCATCGTGCAGGTGCTCGAGGGTGAAGGCGCCGTCGCCAGGAACCGCGACGTCATGGGCGCGACCGACCCGAAGAAGGCCACGCCGGGCACGATCCGCGCCGACCTCGCCGACAGCATCGAGCAGAACGTCGTGCACGGTTCCGACAGCGCCGAAAACGCCGCGCGCGAAATATCGTTCTTCTTCTCCGAGACGGAGCTCTGCCCGCGCTGAGCGTGGGCGAACTCGCGCCGCGGCGCGTGGTCCACAAGGAACCCATGGGCGAAGCAACGAAATCGATGGCACGCACCAACCTGCTCGGGCTCACCCGGACAGGGCTGGAAGCGTTCGTCGTCGCGATGGGCGAGAAGCCCTTCCGCGCCCGCCAGCTGTTCAAGTGGATGTACAAGCGCGCCGTGGGCGACATCGACGCGATGACGGATCTCGGCAAGGACTTCCGGCGCCGCCTCGCTGAAATTGCCGAGATCCGCACGCCCGACATTCATCTGTCGCAGGTGTCGGCGGACGGCACGCGCAAGTGGCTGCTCAAGCTCGAGAGCGGCCAGGCGATCGAGTTGGTGTTCATTCCGGAGCCGGGTCGCGGCACGTTGTGCATCTCGAGCCAGGTCGGCTGCCAGATGGACTGCGGCTTCTGCTCGACTGCGCAGCAGGGTTTCAACCGCAACCTCGACACCGCTGAAATCGTCGGGCAGGTGTGGCTCGCCAACCGCGAGCTCGGCTATGCGCCCGACGGCGACCGCGTGATCACCAACGTCGTGTTCATGGGCATGGGCGAGCCGCTCGCAAATTACCGCAACGTCGTTCCCGCAGCGGAAATCATGATGGATGACCTCGGTCTCGACCTGTCGCGCCGCCGTGTCACGGTGAGCACGTCGGGCCTCGTGCCGCAGATGCTCCGCATCGCGGACGAGACCAACGTCGCGCTGGCCGTCTCGCTGCATGCGCCGAACGACGAGCTGCGCAGCGAGATCGTGCCGATCAACCGCAAGCATCCGATCAAGGAGCTGCTCGACGCGTGCTGGCACTACGTCGAGAAGCAGAATGCGCGCAGCGTGACGTTCGAATACGTCATGCTCGACGGTGTCAACGACAAACCGCAGCACGCGCGCGAACTCGCGCAACTGCTGCGCGGCCACCCGGCGAAGGTCAACCTGATCCCGTTCAACCCGTTTCCCGGCACGACCTTCCGCCGCTCGAGCGAGGAGGCGATCGAACGTTTTCGCGACCTGCTGCTCAAGGGCGGCGTGATGGCCACGATCCGTCGCACTCGAGGTGACGACATCGACGCGGCTTGCGGCCAGCTCGTCGGTCGCGTCAACGACCGTGTCACGACGCGGCTCGGCCAGAAGATGTTTCCCGTGACTGTGGTGCAGGGTTGATGCGCCTGCACTCACACCTCGCCGTGGTCGCTGCCGGCGTACTCGCGCTTGCGGCGCTCGGTGTTCCGCGGGCCGGCGTCGCTGCCGAGCCGGGCAGCCGCGAGGCGATCGACCAGGCCGCTGCGGTCAACACCGAGCTCGCGCTCGCCTACATGCGTGAAGGCAATCTCAAGGCCGCACGCGAGAAGATCGACAAGGCCCTGCAGCAGGACGCACGCACCGCCAATACGCAGATGGCGGCGGGATTCGTCTACGACAAGCTCGGCGACAAGAAGAAGGCCCTGTCGCACTTCGAGCAGGCCGTGAAGCTGGGCGGCAAGGACAACCCCGACGTCGTCGCCAACGCCGCCGTGTACTTCTGCATGAACGGCGAACCGAAGCGCGGCGAGCAATACATGCTGCAAGCAGCCGCGAGTCCGCTCAACGCGCGCCCTGACGTTGCGTATACCAATGCCGGCCGGTGCGCCCGCGGTGACGGGCGGCCAAAAGACGCCGAGCAGAGTTTCCGCAACGCGCTCGCGCGCAACCCGAAGCAACCCGACGCGCTGATGCAGATGGCAGAGCTCGCGCAGGAAGGCGGCAATGGTCTGCAGGCACGCGCGTTCCTGGAGCGCTACACCGCCGTCGCGCCGGTGACAGCGGCAACGCTCTGGCTCGGCCGCAACATCGAACTTGGCCTCGGTGATGCCGCGCAGGCCGCGCGTTACTCGCAACGCCTGAAAAACGAGTTCCCGACGTCCGAGGAAGCCTCGCGGCTCTTCGAAGCGGAACGGGCGAAGCCATGACCTCGCCCGACGCCGATGTCACCGAGCTCCCCTCGAGCCCGGGCGCGCGCCTGCGGCGTGAGCGTGAAGCGCAGGGCATCAGCCACCAGCAGGCGGCGGAATCGCTGAATCTCGACACGATGGTGCTTGCGCACCTCGAGGCGAATGACTTTGCCACGCTCGGCGCGCCGGTCTTCGTCAAGGGGCACCTGCGTCGCTACACCACGATGCTGGGACTCGACGAGAACGAGATCGTGTCGCTGTACGAGCACTCCACGCAGCAGCTCGGCGAGCCCTCGCTGGTGCCGAAGTCACGGCTCGAAATGGCTCCCGTGCGCGGCAAGCCGCGCTGGCCCTGGGTCGTCGGCGGTGCAGCGACATTTTTCCTGGCCTCGGCACTGGTTGCGTACCTCTCGGAGCATGGCCTGCCGTGGATCGATACGACCCCGGAGGAGTCCACTGCATCGGTCCTGCAGGAAGCGCCTGCCACGACCATGCAGGCATCCCCCGCTGCGGCATCGACTCCGGCGATCGCAGGACCCGCCGGGACTGCGCCCGACGCTGCTGCAGCTGCGGCGGCGAGCGCGCTGCAATCCGGCCAGGTCAGCCTGCAGTTGAAGTTCGCTGCCGATTCCTGGGTCGAGGTGTTCGACGGTTCCGGTAAGGCAGTGCTCTACGATCTCGGCAAGGCCGGGACCGAGCGCACGCTCACGGCGACCGCTCCCTTGAGCGTGACGATCGGCGATGCCGCAGCCGTCG
>JAABQQ010000019.1 GCA_011391405.1 Gammaproteobacteria bacterium | reverse complement strand
AGTGGATCACCTGCTCGCGCACGGGCGGCCGTCCACCGGTCGTAGCCGGCGGACGCCTCGTCTGCGCGGAGCCGAGCTTGCCAAGGGTCCGATGGCCAAGGCGCTGCGCCTTGTAGCCCCAGTCGATCATGAGCTTGCGCGTCAGCTTGATCGTGCCCGGGTCGCTTGTGTTGAGGAAGAACATGGCAGCCGACTTCGCAGGATTGACGCTTTGGTTGCCTAAGCGCCGCAGCACGTCGCGCATGGCCATCGAGACGTCACCGAAGTCGATGTCGACGGGGCAGGGCGTTGCACATTTGTGGCAGATCGTACAGTGATCGGCGACGTCGCCGAACTCGTCCCAGTGCTGGATCGAGATGCCGCGGCGCGTCTGTTCCTCGTACAGGAACGCCTCTATCAGCATCGAGGTGGCGAGGATCTTGTTGCGCGGCGAATAGAGCAGGTTCGCGCCCGGCACGTGGGTGCTGCAGACCGGCTTGCACTTGCCGCAGCGCAGGCAGTCCTTGATCGCGTCGCTGATCCCCGCGATGTCCGACTGCTGCATGATCAGCGATTCGTGGCCGAGCAGGTTGAAGCTCGGCGTATACGCGTTGCGCAGGTCCGCGCCGGGCAGCAGCTTGCCGGCGTTGAAACGGCCTTCCGGATCGACGCGTTGCTTGTAATCCTGGAAGCCGCGCGTTTCGTCGGCTGTCAGGTATTCGAGCTTGGTGATGCCGATACCATGCTCGCCGGAGATTACGCCACCGAGTTCGCGCGCGACCCGCATGATGCGGCCGACAGCACGATTGGCTGCCTGCAGCATCTCGTAGTCGTCGGAGTTGACCGGAATGTTGGTGTGGACGTTGCCATCGCCCGCGTGCATGTGCAGCGCGACGAACACTCGACCGTGCAACACGCGCCGGTGGATTTCCCCGAGTTCGGCCAGCAGCGGCACGAACGGGCCGCCGGCAAAGATACGCGTGAACTGGCTTCGCAACTCGTGCTTCCAGGACACGCGGATCGTCCTGTCCTGCAGCAGGTCGAACACCTTCAGGCCGGGTTCGCCGGCGCTGCGTCGAGTGGCCGCAGTCACAATCTCCTCGAGGTCGAGTCGACGCAGGTCCTCGAGAGCGTCAACAAGCGGGCGGTCCATGTTCTCCGCGTACCACGACCAGCGCGCGCGAACCTGCTTGATGGCATCCAGCGCCTGACCGAGCCGGGTGCCAAGCACTTCGTCGCGCGGCATACGGTCGATGTCGGCGTCGCCGGTCTTGCCGATCTTCGGTTCGCCAAGCAGGTACGTCTCGAGCGCGTCGAGCAGCTGCAGCTTGTTGGCGAGCGAGTACTCGATGTTGATGCGCTCGATCGCGTCCGTGTATTCGCCGAGGCGCTCGAGCGGGATCACGACGTCTTCGTTGATCTTGAAGGCGTTGGTGTGGCGGGCAATGGCGGCGGTCTTCGCGCGGTCGCGCCAGAAGGCTTTGCGGGCCTCCGCGCCGGCCGCAATGAAGCCTTCGCCATGGCGCGCATTGGCGAGGCGGACCACGTCGGACGCGCAGTGCGACACGGCGGCTTCGTCGTCGCCGACCATGTCGCCGATCAGCACCATCTTTGGCAGCGCGCCGCGCCTTGATTTCGTCGTGTAGCCGACCGCCTTCAGGTAACGCTCGTCGAGGTGCTCGAGGCCCGCCAGCTGCACGCTGCCTGCGCGGCCCTGCCGTGCGATTTCGTCGCGAATCTCGACGATCGCGGGAATCGCGTCGCGTGCCTGGCCGAAGAATTCGAGGCACACCGTGCGGGTGTGCGCGGGCATGCGGTGCACCACCCAGCGCGCGGAGGTGATGATGCCGTCGCACCCTTCCTTCTGGATGCCGGGCAGGCCGCCCAGGAATTTGTCGGTAACGTCCTTGCCGAGGCCGGCCTTGCGGAACGTCGATCCCGGGATCTCGAGCCGTTCGGTGCGCAGTACCTTGGCGGTGCCGGGCGGGTGACGGCCGTCTTTCCAGGTCAGCTCGAACGTGGCGACCGGCACCTCGTGGATCTTGCCGCGGTTGTGACCGATCCGGGTTACCTCGAGCCAGTTGCCTTGCGGGTCGACCATACGCCACCAAGCGAGGTTGTCGAGCGCCGTACCCCATAGCACGGCCTTCTTGCCGCCGGCGTTCATCGCGATGTTGCCGCCGACGACGGAGGCATCGGCCGACGTCGGATCGACTGCGAACACGAAGCCCGCCTGGTGCGCGGCCTCCTCGACGCGACGTGTCACCACGCCTGCTTCGGTGAAGAGCGTGGGCACCTGGCCTGCGACGCCCGGCAGCGACTGCGGCTCGACCTTGTCGATGCGCTCGAGCTTTTCGGTGTTGATGACGGCCGCGAACGGTGTAAGCGGAACGGCGCTGCCGGTGTAACCGGTGCCGCCGCCACGCGGAATGACGGTGAGTCCGGATTCGATGCAGGCGCGCACAAGGCCGGGAATTTCGTCCTCGGTGTCGGGCGCCAGCACGACGAACGGAGTCTCGACACGCCAGTCGGTCGCGTCGGTCGCGTGCGCGACGCGGGCATAGGCGTCGAAGCAGACGTTGTCGTCACGGGTGTGCGAGGCGAACGCCTTGCGCGCCCGACGCCGCAACGCGTCGACTTTAGCGAACGAACCCGCGAAATCGAGAACGGCGGCGCGCGCAAATTCGAGCAGCTTGCCGACCTTCGCGTCGCGCACCGCGTCGCTGGTGTCGCGGCGCTTTTCGATATCGGCTAGCCGGTGATGCAGCGCCTCGACCAGCAGGTCACGCCGCTTCGGGTTGTCGAGCAGGTCCTGTTCCAGGTACGGGTTGCGCCTGACGACCCAGATGTCGCCGAGCACCTCGTACAGCATGCGTGCCGAGCGTCCGGTGCGACGCTCGGCGCGGAGATCGTCGAGCAGTGCCCAGCCCGTGGCACCGAGCAGGCGAATCACGATCTCGCGGTCCGAGAAGGACGTGTAGTTGTAGGGAATTTCGCGCAGCCGCGGCGGCGGATCGAGGTCTGCCGGGTGCGGCGCAGTCGCGGAGTCAATCTGGAGGTGGGGGTAGGTGGTGAGTGAGTTCACTTAGCGGAGTCGAGCTTCGCCGTGGCCGGCAGGGCACCGCCATTGTTACGCGCCAGCGACCGGACGGGTAGCGTGGATGTACCGGTTGCGATGCAATCCGGGTCGGGTTCAGATGCTGCGGCGGTTGCGTCGAACACAGGATCGCGCGCTTCGCCGATCCAGTCTCCACTCAGCTGCAGGCTGCTGACCAGCGAAACGAGAACGGCAGCCGCGTAGGGGATGGATTGCACGAGCAGCACGGCGACCCAGACCGTCAGGTCAGGGCTGCCGACGAGTCCCGGCTGGTCGCCGTCCATTTGCGGAATGCTGCTCACCGCAAACGCGGCGATCCACAATCCGCACATCAGGACCGCTTCCTCACGCGCTGCCGCGAGCGATTGCAGCCACGCGTGGCGCGTCGTCCGCTTCGGCGTCCGGAAGAACGGACGGTCCTTGTTGACGAAGCCGCTCAGCATCGCGGAACCGACCGTGTGCGACAGACCGAGCCCGGCGATCGCCGCGGCGATGGTCTGGGTGAACGTTGCACCCACGCGCGCCCGGTAGAGGTGCAGCAGCTTGACGAGCTTGAACAGGAACAGCGACAGCGGCAGCACCGAGAACAGCAGCAGCGGCGGCTCGATGTGGCGCGGGAAAAGCACCATTACCAGCGACCAGACGAGTGCGGCCAGGTTCACCAGCAGGTTGAAGCCGTCTGCGAGCCAAGGCAGCCAGCCTGCCACGAAGTGGTAGCGCTGGCCCGAGGTCAGGCCCGTGTCACGCCCGTGGATCAGCGCGCCGAAGTGACGGCGCAGGATCTGCATGGCACCGAAAGCCCAGCGCGAACGCTGTTTCTTGAAATCGAGGAACGTGTCCGGCATCAGCCCGCGACCGTAGCTGCGTGCGATGTATGTCGTCGCGTAACCCTCATCCAGGATGCGCAGGCCGAGTTCGGCGTCCTCGGTGATGCACCACTCCGACCAGCCGATGCGCTCCAGCAGTTCGCGGCGCACCATCGTCATCGTGCCGTGCTGGATGATGGCGTTGCGCTGGTTGCGCGTGACCATGCCGATGTGGAAGAAGCCGCGGTACTCCGCGTGGCACATCGCCTTGAATGCGCTCTCGGCTGCGTCGCGATAATCCTGCGGCGCCTGCACCACGCCCGTGCGCGGATTGGCGAAAGCGGGCGCGAGGTCACGCAACCACTCCTTCCGCACCACGTAGTCGGCATCGATCACGGCGACCACGGTGGCGTCGGGCGACGTGTGGCGCAGCGCGAAATTGAGCGCGCCTGCCTTGAAGCCGTCGAGCGGAGCGACGTGGAAGAAACGGAAACGGGCGCCGAGCTTCGCGCAGTGCGCCTCGACAGGTCGCCAGACGGACTCGTCCCGCGTGTTGTTGTCGATGACCAGGACCTCGAAGTCCGGGTAATCGAGGGCAGCGAGGGAGTCCAGCGTCTCGATCAGCATGTCCGGCGGCTCGTTGTAGGCCGGCACATGGATGGAGATTCGTGGCAATTCGGCGTCCGAGACCCTGGCCGGTCGCAGCAGACGGTCATGCGTCGTGACCCAGCGCGCTTCGGCCCACTCGTGCGCTTCCGCGAACAGTACTGCGACGACGCCCAGCATGCCGATCATCAGCACGGCGCCGACCAGCACGCTGCTTACCGTCAGGTACTGCTGCGAGAAGTCGTAGATCGTCCACACGAGCAGCGTCGCCGTGGAATACACCACGACGGCCAGGAAGCTGCGGCCCCGGTTGCGCAGCGTGTGGCTGTGGAAATAGAACAGCCACAGCATGAACGCCGCTGCAAGGACCGACGCGGCAGCGAGCACGTGCCAGTGCGGCACGCGCACGATCGGCGCGCGGAATTCGAACTTCTGCTGGCGATCCGCGTCGTACACGCCCCAGTACGCGCCCACCTTGCCTTCGGCCGCCGCTTTCCACGGCTGATCGAACGCTTCCATCACGAAGTACTCGAGCCGCTGCTGTTCGGCGTAGGCAAGGAACCGACGCAGGAACAGCGCTTCATTCGCGGTGGTCGCGACGGCGGACTCGCGCGTGCGGCCTTCGCTCGGCCAGCCGACTTCACCGATCACGATCGGCTTGCCGGGAAACGCGCTGCGAACCTCGCCGAGCTTGGCGACGACGTAACCGATGGCGGCTTCGACTTCGACGCCTTCCCAGTACGGCAGCATGTGTACCGTGATGAAGTCGACGTGCGCCACGAGCTCCGGATGCTTGATCCAGACGTGCCAGGGCTCGGCGGTGCTCACCGGCTGCTTCGTGGCGGCCCGGACGCGGTCGAGGTGCGCGATGAGATCCTCGACCGGCAGGTCGCCACGCAGGACGACTTCGTTGCCGACGAGAATGCGCGTGACGTTGCGATTGGTGTTGGCGAGCCGGATCGTCGCTTCGACTTCACGGTCGTTACGCTCGCGGTCCGAGTCCATCCAGCTGCCGAGCATCACCTTGAGCCCGTGCTTGCGGGCGAGCGCAGGGATCTGTCCCAGGGTGCCGATCGAGCTATAGGTGCGGACGGCGCGGGTCGTGCCGGCAAGCAGCTTCAGGTCCGCGTCGATCTGTGCGGCGGTCGGGTCCTCGCCTGCGATCGCGTCCTGGTCCTTCTGGTACGGCTGGAACGCGAATCCATGGATGACGCGCGGCAGGGCCGGCTCGGATGTCGGGCGATTGGCATAGCCCCATGCCGCCACCGTGAGCATGGCGAACAGGACGACAATCAGGAAACCCGACAGCTTTTTCATCTACCACCCGGGGGGAGGAGTCCGGGCGCGATTCTATGTGCGGTGCAACAGGGCCAAAGTGCAGTGGGTGTCGGGAAATGGCGACAACTGTACGAACTTGGCCGGTCCCGCACCAACGTGGGGCGTTGCCTATCCAGACCGGCGCGTCAGGCGGGTTGAAAAGTCCGAAGAATCAGAATTTCCAGACGAGGTTCAATTGCAGCGTGTCGAACGACGGCGTGCCAGTGGCGTTCTCGAAATCCATCCAGCGCATCCGGTACGCGCCGTCGGCCGCCAGCGAATTGCTGAAGTTGTAACGCATGCCGATGCCGACCTCGTAGGCGAGGCCATCGACCGTTCGCGTGTCCTGCCAGGACGTGCAGATGTAGCCCCACCAGGGGTGCCACCAGCAACCGACCTCGGGTGGCGCGGAGGCGATGTTGGTGTCGACCCAGGCCCAACCCACGCCGCCAACGACGTAGGGCGTCAACGGGCCAGTGAGGAAGGTATAGGCGGCATCGAACATCAACGACATCGTGTCGAGGCTGCCTTCGATTGCAAACGACTCGCCCGGGGTGTCGCCCACGACGTCGGCGCTGTAGTCCTTCTGGTCGAACGTAAAGGTCGACCCGACCCGCAGGCGATCCGTGAAATGATAGCCGGCCCCAGCCATGAAACCGAAACCGCTGTCGATTGCGGCCGTCGTGCCGCCGTCGAAGTCGACGTCGCTCGAATTGGTGGCGATGACGCCGACGGTGGCTTCC
This sequence comes from Gammaproteobacteria bacterium, assembly GCA_011391405.1. Taxonomy (GTDB): domain Bacteria; phylum Pseudomonadota; class Gammaproteobacteria; order Steroidobacterales; family Steroidobacteraceae; genus RPQJ01. The sequence continues at coordinate 1,161 of JAABQQ010000019.1, read as the reverse complement.
CATTGCCCGGCCTGCGGCGGTGCACCTCCGAGTTGCCATCCGCCACCACCACTGGCGCCCGCGGTACCCGCTGCGGCGGTCCCACCGACCGCGGTGCCGAGGGTCATCTGATCGGGAACGGTGTATGCGTTAGCCTTGCGAACGTTGTCCGCGACCTGCGCCAGGTCGTCGAGCTCCAGCCTGCGGTACGCAGCGGCAAGGATCTTGAGTGCGTCGTCCACGGCCGGCGCGCCGTCGTAGCCTGTGATGACGCCCTTGGCGCGATTGGCCGCACCGACGTAGGCGCCTCGCTTGAGGTAGAAACGTGCCACCGCGATCTCGTAATCAGCCAGCCGGTTGCGCAGGAAAATCATGCGCTGACGGGCATCGGCCGCGTACGGGCTCTTCGGGTACTGCTGCACGAGCACCTGGAAGGCCTGGAACGACTTGCTTGCTTCGTGCGGCGGGCGCTTGGCGATGTCGGCCTTGAACTTGCGCTCGAGCCAGTTGGCTCCCGACTCGAAATACACCAGGCCGCGGACGTAATAGGCGTAGTCGACTCGCGGATGCGTCGGGTTTTCGCGGATGAACTGATCCGACTGGTCGATCGCCGCGTCAGCCGACCGGTTCTTGTAGTAGGCGTAGATCAGGTCCAGCTGGCCCTGTTTGGCCTGCTCGCTGAACGGGTAGCGGGCCTCGAGCATTTCGTAGCGCTGGATCGCGCCAGTGTAGTTGGTGTTCTTGATGTCCTGGATGGCGTCCCGGTAGAGCTGCTCCGGCGAGCCCTCGATGACCTTGTCCCCCTTGTCCTTGTCCCAGAACTTGAGGCTGCTGCAGCCGCTGGTGCCCAGCAGGGCCAACGCGAGCAGGGCCGAAGCGAGTAATCGTCGGGAAAAGGCAGCAGCCATGGGGGATCCTGGGTCGAGCCCTGCGGAAGGGCGTGAAGTATATAGAATTCGACCCCATGCCGACCTCAACCGTTCAACTCAGCCTGCAGATTCCCGACACCGAAGCGGGCCAACGTCTCGACCAGGCGCTTGCCCGCCTGCTCCCCGACTACTCCCGCAGCCGCCTCAAGACGTGGATCGAGGCCGGCGAAGTGCTGGTCGATGGGTTCGTTCGTCGCCCCAGGGACAAGGTCAACGGCGGTGAGATGGTCGCCGTTGCCGGCACCGTGATCGA
>JAABQQ010000018.1 GCA_011391405.1 Gammaproteobacteria bacterium | reverse complement strand
CGAAGTGGCGGTGGTCGGACAGCGCCGGCCAGCCCGAATCCTGGCGACGCCTGCCTACGATCCCGCCGGGCTGCGCATGCGTGCTTGAGCTGGGATTCACGGGAGGCAGAAAACGGCGTACATACAGATACGGGACAGCTATCCGGTTCGAGGTCCGGCGACCGATGGTTCACATGGCTTTGTTATCTGGGGCACCTGCAGCCGGCGACGCCCCGGTTCCCGCAAGACGTCTGTTCCGCAAGGTCGTGGCCGGCCATGGCCAAGGCGTAGCGGATGTATTTGCCAGCCTCGGCAGTGGCGGGGATTCGCAGCTGATCGCCGAGAATCCCGGCCGGGGAACGCAGGCGGCCCGCATGACCGTTCGACCCGAGGATGGTCATGGTCACTACGAGTTCTACCGCATCTCGAACCAGTTCTTCGTAGTCACGCTCGACTGTATCTACGATGCGCCGCGGCTCGAGATGCTGCCCGGAGAGGACCTGATCGAGTTCTACGTCAAGCTGTCCGGACGTTTGTCACTCAAGCTTCCCGGCGAGCCCGAGGATCTTGTCGTCAACGGCCAACAGCTGCTGATCTGGGCCCAACCCCGCGGTGTCGACACCAGTGAGTGCATGGATCCGGGCCTGCGCGAGTACTCGGTGTCCCTGTACTGCCGTCCGGAATTCCTCCGCAGCCTGCTGGCACGCGACTCGATGACAGCCCACCCGTTGCTCAAAGCACTCGACACGCGACGCAGCGATCGCGTCTGGCATTGCGTCCGGCAAGTGTCGCCGACCGCCATGCACCTCAGCCGATGCCTGCTGCGCAATCCCTATCGTGACGGGCTGCGCCTGCTGCATGCCGAGGCCCGTTCGCTTGAATTGCTGTGCGAAATCCTCAGTGAGTTCAGCGACGAATCACCGACCTGCTCGCCTGTTGCCAGCGACCGTAATCAGCGACGACTGGACGCTGCGCGGCGCATCCTGGCGACTCAGTTCCGGCCGACACCACGCACTCGAGATGTTGCACGTGCCGTTGGCTTGAGCGAGTCGAAGCTCAAGCAGGACTTCAAGCAGCGCTTTGGCATAACGGTGTTCGATTACGGCCACCAATGCCGCATGCGGCACGCCCGCGAACTGCTGCTGACCAAAGGCCTGTCTGTCGGTGAAGCGGCGCACGCCATCGGCTACCGCCATCACGCCAGTTTCACGACCGCATTTCGCGAATTCTACGGCGGCCTGCCCAGCGAGGTCGGTGGCGAACGCGGTGGCCAGGGCCCGACGTGACTTCTGGTCAAGTGCCGCCCATCCATCACTGCACTCTGTCGTGCCTGTTGAGGTGAGCGCCTCGTCGTGCGTCCCGGTGCCAGACAGATTCATGACGAGAACAGGGGAACGGGCGAATGCGCAAGACAACAAACGACGCGCGGGCGCGGCAACTGCTCGAGAAGTCGCTGGTCTGGGACAACCACGCCTGCGTGCCGCTGCGCCCGGGCGACGATAAGTTCCTGCCGCAGCTTGTCCGGTACGCGAAGTCTGGCGTCGACGTCGTCGGGCTCAACGTCGGCTTCGACGGCTTGCCCTGGGAACAGACGGCGCCAATGCTGGCGCACCTGCGCCATTGGATCCGCGGCCAGTCGCGGCGCTATCGCCTGGTGGAAACAGTGGCCGACATTCGCGCGGCGCGGCGCGAGGGTCGTCTCGGCGTTTTTTTCGACATCGAGGGCGGCTCGGCACTGAACGGTCAGCTGAGCATGGTCGAGTTATACCGCGACCTCGGCGTACGCTGGATGCTGATGGCTTACAACCTCAACAACCTGCTCGGTGGCGGTTGCATGGATCTTGATCGAGGGCTGACGAAGTTCGGCCGGCAGGTGGTCGGCGAGATGGAACGGGTGGGCATGACGGTGTGCTGTAGTCACACTGGTTACCGCACGACCATGGATGTCATGCGTCTCGCGTCGAAGCCGGTCATCTTCTCGCACTCCAACCCGCTCGGCGTCTGGCGCCACAAGCGCAACATCCGCGACGAGGCGATTCGTGCCTGTGCCACGACGGGTGGCGTGGTCGGCATCAATGGCATCGGCACCTTCCTCGGCGCAAACGACAACCGGCCGGAGACCGTCCTCGAGCACGTCGACTACATAGTGCAACTGGTGGGGCCGGAACATGCAGGGTTCGGGCTCGACTTCGTGTTCGACTCGGCCGAGCTGGATGAGTACCTGCGCGCCAACCCGCAGATGTTTCCTGCGGAAGATGCTTTCAAGGACGGTGTCCGGATGGTCCCGCCCGAGAGCCTGCGCAGTATCACGGCCGGACTGCTGGCGCGCGGCTATCGCGCAACTGATCTGCGCAAGATCCTGGGCGGCAACTTCATGCGCGTCGCGCGCGCGACGTGGCCCAAGTAGTCAGGCGACTCGAAGATCGGTACGAAACGACGTGCTCGCCGTCATGGGCGCGCCACGGCCGGATCGCTTCGAATCTATTGTCCGCAATATGCGTACCCAGGTTCGCGGTCGAAGGTAATCACCCTGCAACGGAATCCAATGCCTGACGAACGTCAGCAACGAGATCGCAAGGGTCTTCGATGCCAATGGACAAGCGCACCAGGTTGTCACTGATCCCATAGATCCGCTTGCTCTCCGCATCGACGCCAGCATGCGTCATCGACGCTGGATGGCTCGCCAGGCTCTCTGTGCCACCGAGACTCACAGCAAGTCGCATCACGCGCAACGCATCCAGGAACTGGAACGCCTGGGGCTCACCACCGACCAGCCGCACGGAGAAAGTCGACCCCGCGCCAGAACATTGTGTCGCGTACAGTCGTCCGGCGGTGGACTCAGGGTCAAGGTGGCCCAGGTACAAAACCTCCCGCACTTTCGGGTGGGACCTGAGCGAATCAGCAACCGCGCGCGCATTCGCAGCGGATCTCTCCATTCGCAATTCAAGGGTTTCCAGGCTGCGCATCAAGAGCCATGCCGAGTGCGGGTCCAGAATCGAACCGAGGAAGGTACGCAGGGCTGAAACTTCAGCAATGTCGCGAGCGGATCCCAGGCAAGCGCCAGCAATGACATCCGAGTGGCCGCCGACGTACTTGGTTAATGAATAGAGCACAAGATCTGCGCCGTGTCGCAGCGGCTGCTGCCAGACCGGCCCGAGCAGCGTATTGTCCACAGCCAATTTCGGTCGCGAGTCACCGTTGCCCATGCTGCTGAGAAGCAGCGCGAGCCCGCAGATATCTACCAGCACGTTGGTCGGGTTTGCCGGGCTTTCCACCAGCATCATTCTGAGTCGGCCGTTCTGATTGACTTCATGCAGGATGCCACGCATCGATGGCAATGATGCGTCTGCAGCGATTGGCACTGTCTGTATGCCGAAGCTCGGCAGCACCTTGGTCATCAAGTGATCGGAACCACCATAAAGCGGATCGGTATACGCGATGACGTCGCCTGGTTTCACAAATGTCAGGATGGTGGTGGCAATGGCAGCCATCCCGCTGGAGAAAACAGCGCTCCGTTCGGCGCCGTCATGCACACATAGTCGTTGTTCAAGTATCTCCAGATTCGGATTGTTGATGCGGGAGTAGATAAGCCCCACGTTCTCATCCGGACGACGTTCGCAGATTCCATAGGCAATTTCGAAGAATCGTTTGCCTTCAAGTGCAGACCGGAACGCGAACGTCGAGGTCTGAAACAGCGGGCACTTGACTGAGCCCTCGGATAACGCGGCGTCATAGCCAAGATTCAAGAGCTGAGTCGCAGGGGCCCACTCTGAAAGCGACGACTCGGATGGTTCAGGCGGCATGACAACGTGCTCCAGGTTTGCAGGACTTAGCGTAGCCGTACGTCGGGACAATTCGCTGCTAATATCAACCCCTAAGGGCCTGTCATATTGGCAGCTTCTGCCAGGACTCAGCGCTTACATAGCAGGAGTCGCTTAATGAAATTTGATGCCATCGATCGGCGAATCCTGGAAGTGCTGCAGGAACGAGGGCGGCTGGCAAACTGCGACCTCGCAGACAGCATTGGCCTATCCGAGACTCCGTGCCTGCGACGCGTCAAGCACCTCGAGGCGGGGGGCGCCATCGTCGGATACAGTGCGCGGCTCAATCCAAAGGCCCTGGGACTCAATGTCATCGCTCTGGTGAGCGTGACACTGGACCGACAGGCCAGGAGCTCTGTAGAGCGATTCGAGAAGGCGATCGCCGGGATTCCAGAAGTGATGGATCTTTACCTGGTGACCGGAGAGTTCGACTACGTGCTGAAACTCGTGGCACGTGATCTCGAGGATTTTCAGCGACTGGTTCGGGGTGCGTTGCTATCGATGCCGTGGATTGCCCATCTGCAGTCGACCATCGTGATGGATCACGTATTGCAGCGATCAGCCCTGCCTCTGCTGGGATTCGGAGTTGATGGTCCTGGCCCGCGGTTACAGCGGACGACCGTGATCGCACGACGGGGCAGGCGTGTGTAGTCAATCGCTTCCATGCATTCGCCGAACGCCACGATCTTTTGATTACTGCGTGGCCTCGCGGTAGGGCCGGTCCTTGCCGAGCAGCAACTCATGGTGCCCGTGTCCAGCCGGAATCATCGGGAAGCAGTTCTCCTCGGCCGACACCCTCACGTCCAGGAAGTAGGGCCCGTCGCTCGCCAGGCACTCGGCCAGTGCGTCGTCGAGCTGGTCGCGCCGATCCACGCGCCGTGCCTGCCAGCCGAACCCGCGCGCCACCATCACGAAGTCTGGCAGCGCCGCAGTGTAGCTATGGCTGTAGCGCCCGCCGTGGATCAGTTCCTGCCACTGCCGCACCATGCCCATGTAGCCGTTGTTCGACAGCACAACTTTTACGGGAGTGAGATGTTGAACTGCGGTGGACAGCTCCTGGATGTTCATCAGGATCGATGCGTCGCCGCTGATGCACACCACGGTACTTTCGGGGTGCGCGATCTGAGCGCCAATGGCGGCAGGCAGACCGTAGCCCATGGTGCCGGCGCCTCCCGATGTAAGCCAACGATACGGCCTCTCGAAACGCAGATGCTGCGCTGCCCACATTTGATGCTGGCCAACGTCCGTAGAGACGATGGCATCGCGTCCGTCCAGGTGAGCTTGCAACCGAGTCATCAACGCCTGCGGGGCGATCCGCTCTGGCATGTCGTCGAAGGCCAGCGAGCATGCCGCGCGCCAAGAGTTGATTTGCCGCCACCACGGATCAAGTCGACCCGGGTCTGGCCGGTCGGGCTCGATCTGCTGCACCAGCTCACCCACCATCTGCCCACAGTCGCCCACCAACGGCATATCAGCCTGGATAACTTTGTTGATCGACCTCGGGTCGATGTCGATGTGTATGTACCTGGCGCCCGGGCAGAAGGCGTCCAGCCGGCCAGTCACACGATCGTCGAAGCGCGCGCCGACGCAAACCACGAGATCGGCGTGGTGCATCGCCAGATTTGCTTCCAGGGTGCCATGCATGCCGAGCATGCCCAGCCACTGCGGGCTCGAGGCCGGGACAGCGCCCAGCCCCATCAACGTGAGCGTGCACGGCGCCGCCGTCAGGCGTACCAGCGAGCCGAACGCTTCGCAGGCCAGCGGTCCGGAGTTGATGAGGCCCCCGCCACCGTAAAATACGGGTCGCTCGGCCTCCCGGATCATCCTTGCCGCGTCGCGAATCTGACCACTTATCGCTGCGTCGAGCGGCATCTGGCGGCGCGGCGTGGGCGTGGGAGGTATTCGGTGCCGGACGGCGGCGGCCTGCACATCCTTAGGCACATCCACCAGCACCGGTCCGGGTCGCCCGCCCGAGGCCAGGGTGAAGGCCTTGCGCATCTCCGACTCCAGCATCGTCGCGTCGCGGACTTGCACGTTCCACTTCGTCACGGACCGCGAGATGCCGAGCGCATCGCATTCCTGAAACGCGTCGGTGCCGATGGCGTCAGTCGCCACCTGACCGCTCACGCAGAGGATGGGCACCGAGTCGCACAGCGCATCGAGCAGGCCGGTGGTGGTATTGCTCATGCCCGGACCGGAGGTCACGAACACAACGCCCACCCGCCCGGTGGTGCGTGCATAGCCCTCGGCCGCGTGCACCGCTGCCTGCTCGTGGCGCACCAATACGTGGCGCAACCTCGGCTCGCCATGGAGTGCGTCGTACAGTGGCAGCACTGCTCCGCCCGGGTAGCCGAATACGGTGTCGACACCGAGGTCGACGAGGGTCCGGACGAGGATCGTCGCGCCGTTCATCGTGCGTCCATGTCGCCGCTGCGGACCTGGCATCCCTGCGGGCCATGTGGCACCGCGGGAATCACCGCCGCGCGCTGGGACGGGTGCTGCGCGAGGCGTTGACCTGCACGGATGACCGCGCGCTTCGCGTCGTTGCAGGTGACTCCGCATGACGCAGTTCGACCAGTGCGGCGCTGATGTACTTTTCGATCATGCTGACTGAGACGCCCAGGCATTGCGCCACGTCCGCGTAGGTCACGTCGTCGAATCGGTGCATCAGCAGGGCGTCGCGGCAGGGTGGCGACATCACCGCCAGCGCCCCTTCGAGCTGCTCCAGTCGCTCGTCGTACAGGGCGTGATCCAGCGGGTCAATGCCACCGGCCAACTCGATCGAGTCGATCGATACCGTGAGGCGGCGGCTGCGGGTATATGCACGGCGGGACCGATCACGCACCAGGTTAAGGGCAGTTTGATAGGCAAACGCCTTCAGGCAGTCCACCTGACGGAGGTCCGGGTGCCGGCTCATGCGCAGGTAGACCTCCTGGGCAAGGTCGTCTGCATCATCGGGACAGCGCAGCCGCCGTCGCAGGAAGCGCCTGAGGGCGCCGTCGATTTCCCGGAACATTTCACCAACGCACTCCAGCGGATCTGCCCGTCCGATGAGCGCCGACATCTTCTCAGCTGCTGCTGCCACGCATCATTCCCCCATTCAGTCAGATTGCGGCGTGTACGCATCCCCATACACACGTGTACGTTATCGCCAATACACCTGTGTATGTCAACCCTGCAGCGCAACATGGGGCGCCGCGGCCCGGCAATCAGTCGAGAGATCTGCTGGTCAGGCTGGCGAGGTAGACCGGCAACAGCTCGAGGCGGCGCTCGCGGCTGTCCTCGAGACCGAGGGTGTAATAGCCGACCTGATGGAAGTAGGTGATCCTTGCCCGGACCAGCGCCTCGGGATCCTCGAAGCCCAGGTCCAGGAAAATCTGCCGGATAACCTCGATGCGTTGCTCGTCGACTCGCTTCACTACTGCGCCAACCCTGCGCGACAGTCGTGCCCAGTTTCGAATCGCGGTATCCCAGGCCGGGTTGTAGTCCTTCTCCGCAATCCAGAGGTCGACCAGAGCCTTGAACTCGGCGATGCCGTTGTGGCCCGATCCCTTCAACACGGACTCGAACGATTCGGTATTGGTCTGCACCCAGTCGACGAGCAGGGCGTCGAGAAGATCCTGGCGGCCCTTGAAATGCCAGTAGAAGCCACCGCGAGTCATCTGCAGCGCCTTCGCCAACGGCACGATGCGTACCGCGCCGATGCCGCCCTTGATGAGCGCCTTGCGAGCGGCCAGGATCCAGTCCTCACGCGCCAGCGGCTCGCGCTGCACGGCGCGTCCTTTTGCGGCCGTGCTTTTCGCCGATTTGCGCGCCCTGCGAGTTCCCTCGCCTTCGGCACGCGCATAGTATGCGTCGTCCAATGTCATGGCTCCCTGCCGACAGGCGGTGATTGCAGTTCGGACGCGCTGCGCGTGCAGGTCCGCCATCAGGATCGCTGCGCTACCGCACGATTGCCTCCACAGAGTGGCATGCGTACGGCTCAGTTTGAAAAGATGGGGTCCCGCGCGGAACGCCGTAGCCACTCCTCGAGGTACACGCCGACGCTTCGATCGACGAACAGCTCGAAGCGATGTCCGTCCAGGGCGCGTACAAGGACAGCCACCTTGGCCATGCGCGTGCGTACGCACTGCCCTGCCCGTAGCCGGGTTGCATCCCAATCGACGCCGGACAGCATCGCGAGCAAGCCGCGTGCCCAGGCT
>JAABQQ010000017.1 GCA_011391405.1 Gammaproteobacteria bacterium | reverse complement strand
GGACGCGCTGGTCGTGCAGCGGTACGAGCGGCTGCGTGGCCAGGGCGTTTATCGCGCGGCCAACTGACCGGCGCCGCGCCCAGCCGGGCTCGCAGCACGTGTTCACCCTCCACCGACTGGCGGCAAGCCTCGATCTCGTGCTCGCTGCGGTCCCGGCGGCGAGCCATGGCAAAGCTCCGGGACTCTGCATCGCATTGAGCGGCGGGCTCGACTCCACGGTCCTGCTCGTCGCGCTGGCGCAGCTGGCGAACGCGGGCAGCCTGGCCGCGCGATTGCGGGCCATCCACGTCGATCACGCGTTGCAGGACGATTCCGCGCAATGGGCACGTGCGTGTCACGAGCTTGCGCAGACGCACGGCGTTGCTTTCGACGACGTCCGAGTCGTCGTGTCGCGGGTCGCGGGGCAGAGCCCTGAAGCCGCTGCCCGCGAAGCTCGCTATGCCGCGCTCGCGGCCCGGCTCGAACCTGGCGAGGTGCTGCTCACTGCCCACCATGCCGACGACCAGCTCGAGACCATCCTGCTGCAGTGGCTGCGCGGAGGCGGGCTGCGCTCGATCGCGGGCATGGCGCCGCTCGGCCGCTTCGGCGCGGCAGCATGGCACGCGCGGCCGCTGCTCGAATTCACGCGCGAGGAACTCGCCGCCTGGGCCGGCGCGCAGGGTCTGCAGTGGCAGGAGGACCCCTCGAACCTGGATCGTCGTTTCGACCGCAATTATCTGCGCCTCGAAGTCCTGCCTGCGCTGCGGCAGCGCTGGCCCGCGGTCGCCGCGACCGCAGGACGGGTGGCGAATTACGCCCGCGACGCGCTGGAAGCCGAGGCCGCCTGCGTCGCTGATGACCTCCCGCGGGTCCTGGCGGGCACTGCGGTCGAACTCGACGCGCTGCAGTCGCTGCCCGAGCCGAGGCAGCGTGCCGTGTTGCGCGCCTGGCTTGCCGGGCTGGGGCTCCCGCCCGCGTCCGCACGCAACCTGGCCGCCCTGCTGCGCGACATGACGATCGCGGCTGCGGATCGCATCCCCGAGACGCGCTGGCCGGGCGCGGTAGTCCGTCGTTACCGCGGTCGTCTGCATGCCGACGTGGCAGGCGCTATCGCACCGAACGAGGGTAGTTGGCCGACGGCCGGTGGTGAGACCTACGTGTGGTCCGGCGGGTCTACGCTCGTCCTGTTGCCTGACGTTGGCGCTGGACTCAGTCGCGAACACCTGCCTGGGCGGATCGACGTGCGCAGCCGGACAGGCGGCGAGGCATTCCTGCCGGCGGGCGGCGCACATCACCGTCCATTGCGCAAGTGGCTGCAGGAGCACGACGTGCTGCCGTGGCGCCGCGAGAACCTGCCGCTACTTTTTGCTGGCGACCGCCTGATCGCCGTGGCGGATCTTGGAGTTGCAGCGGAATTTGCCGCCCGATCCGACGAACCCTCCTGGCGCATCGGCTGGAGCGAGCGTGGCGCGGTGACCGAAGCCGACGTGCTGTCATCGCAGTGGCCAGCGCACCCTCCGATCCGCTAGACTGCGCTCCCGTCGCGCCTCATGCGACGGGGACTCCAATGACCAAATTCATCTGTGTGACCGGCGGTGTCGTTTCGTCGCTGGGCAAGGGCATTGCTGCTGCCTCGTTGGGCGCCATCCTCGAAGCCCGCGGCCTCAGGGTCGCCATGGTCAAGCTCGACCCTTACATCAACGTGGACCCGGGCACGATGAGCCCGTTCCAGCACGGCGAAGTCTTCGTCACCGACGACGGCACCGAGACCGACCTCGACCTCGGCCACTACGAGCGCTTCGTGCGCACGACCACGGGCCGCAACAGCAACTTCACGACCGGCCGCATCTACGAACGCGTCATCGCGAAGGAACGCCGCGGCGATTACCTCGGCGCGACGGTGCAGGTCATCCCGCACATCACCGACGAGATCAAGCACTGTATCCGCATGGGCGCGGGCGACGCCGACGTCTGCATGGTCGAAATCGGCGGCACGGTGGGCGACATCGAGTCGCTGCCGTTCCTCGAGGCGATCCGCCAGCTTGGCGTCGAACTCGGCCGCAACAACGTTCTGTACATGCACCTGACGCTGATCCCCTACATTGCCACCTCGGGCGAGATCAAGACCAAGCCGACACAGCACTCGGTGAAGGAATTGCGTTCGATCGGCATCCAGCCCGACCTGCTGCTGTGCCGCTGCCAGGACCCACTGCCGTCCGAGCATCGCCGCAAGATCGCGTTGTTCACCAATGTCGAGGAGCGCGCGGTGTTCTCGGCCGTGGATGCCGACGACATCTACAAGATTCCCTCGCTGTTGCACGAGCAGAAGCTCGACGAGATCGTCTGCGAGAAATTCGGCCTGCACGACCTGCCGCCGGCCGACCTCAAGGAATGGAACCAGGTCGTGGCTGCCAAGGCCAGCCCGGACCTCACGATCAATCTCGCGATGGTCGGCAAGTACGTCAACCTCAAGGACGCGTACATCTCGCTCAACGAGGCGCTGATCCATGCGGGCCTGCGCACGCGCACGCGCGTCAACATCGAATTCATCGAAGCGACCGACATCGAGAAGCACGGCGCGAAGGCGCTGGCCGGGATGGATGCCATCCTGGTGCCGGGCGGCTTCGGCGAGCGCGGCATCGAAGGCAAGATCGAGGCCGTGCGCTACGCGCGTGAACACAGGATTCCGTACCTCGGCATCTGCCTCGGCATGCAACTCGCGATCATCGAGTACTCGCGCAACGTCGCGGGCCTCGAAGGCGCGCACAGCACCGAGTTCAATCGTGCCTCGCCGCACCCGGTCATCGCGCTGATCACCGAGTGGCAGGATCAGAAGGGCACGCTCGAGGCGCGCGACGAAACCTCGCAGATCGGCGGCACGATGCGCCTCGGCGCGCAGGAGATCCGGATCTCGCATGGCTCGCTCGCGCACTCCGTTTACGGCGCTGACGTGATCCGCGAGCGTCATCGTCATCGCTTCGAGTTCAACAATACGTACCTGCAGCGCCTGATGAACGCGGGCCTGCGCTTCTCGGGATTTTCGCGCGACGGCCTGGTCGAGATCATCGAGCTGCCGCAGCATCCGTTTTTCGTGGCGAGCCAGTACCACCCTGAATTCCGGTCGACGCCGCGTGACGGGCACCCGCTCTTCACCGGCTTCATCCGCGCCGCGCGCGACCACAAGGCTGGCAAGCTGCCGGTGGCGGCGGGCGCATGAAGCTCTGCGGCTTCGAGGTCGGGCACGACCGTCCTTTCTTCCTGATCGCGGGCCCCTGCGTCGTCGAGAGCGAAGGCCTGGTACTGGACATCGCGGGCCGCATGCAGGAAATCACCGGCGCGCTCGGCATCCCTTACATCTTCAAGGCGAGCTACGACAAGGCGAACCGCTCGTCCAAGGCGAGCTTCCGCGGTCCGGGCATCGAAGAAGGCCTGCGCATCCTGGCGGAAGTGAAGCGCCAGTTCGGGCTGCCGGTCCTCACCGACGTGCACGAAGACACCCCGATGGCCGAGGTCGCCGCGGTGGTCGATGTGCTGCAGACCCCGGCGTTCCTGTGCCGCCAGACCAATTTCATCCTGAGCGCGTCGAGCCAGGGCAAACCCGTCAACATCAAGAAGGGCCAGTTCCTGTCGCCGTGGGAGATGAAGAATGTCATCGACAAGGCGCGGTCCACCGGTAACGAACAGGTGATGGCGTGCGAGCGCGGATTCTCGTTCGGTTACAACAACCTCGTGTCCGACATGCGCTCGCTCGCCGTGATGCGCGAGTACGCCCCGGTCGTGTTCGACGCCACCCATTCGGTGCAGTTGCCGGGCGGGCAGGGCAGTGCTTCGGGCGGACAGCGCGAATTCGTGCCGGTGCTGGCCCGTGCGGCGGTCGCCGCCGGCGTCTCCGGCGTATTCATGGAAACCCACCCCGACCCGGCGAAGGCGCTCTCGGACGGCCCCAATGCGTGGCCGCTCGATCGCATGCGCGCGCTGCTCGAAATTCTGCTGCAAATTGACAGGGCCGTGAAGCAGCGGCCGTTCGAGGAATCGACCCTATGACGACCAGGATCATCGACATCAAGGCCCGGGAAATCATGGATTCGCGTGGCAATCCCACGGTCGAGGCGGACGTCTTCGTCGAAGGCGGCGTGATGGGTCGCGCCGCAGTGCCGTCGGGCGCCTCCACGGGCACGCGTGAAGCCGTCGAACTGCGCGATGGCGACAAGAAGCGCTACCTGGGCAAGGGCGTGCTGCAGGCCGTGATCAATGCGAACGGCGAACTGCGCAATGCGCTGCTCGGCCACGACGTCATGGACCAGCGCGGCATCGACGCGAAGATGATTGCGCTCGACGCCACCGAGACCAAGTCGCGCCTGGGCGCGAATGCACTGCTCGCCATTTCGCTCGCGTCGGCGCATGCGGCGGCGCGCGCATCGAAACTGAGCCTGTTTCGCCACCTCGGCGGCCCGGGCCGCAAGGTGATGCCGGTGCCGATGATGAACATCATCAACGGCGGCGCGCACGCGGACAACAGCATCGACATCCAGGAATTCATGGTGCTGCCCGTGGGCGCTCCGAACTTCAGCGAGGCGTTGCGTTACGGCGCTGAAATCTTCCACACGCTGAAGAAAGTGCTGCACGAGCGCAAGCTCGCGACGGCCGTCGGCGACGAGGGTGGCTTCGCGCCGAACCTGCCATCGAACGAAGCGGCGCTCGAAACGATCCTCGAGGCGGTCGAGCGCGCGGGATTCAAGGCGGGCCGGGACGTGTACCTCGGGCTCGACGTCGCGAGTTCGGAATTCTTCAAGGGCGGCGCGTACTCGCTCGAGTCGGAAGGCCGCACCTTCAGTCCGGCACAGTTTGTCGATTACCTCGAAGGCCTGGTCAACCGTTTCCCGATCATCACGGTCGAGGACGGCATGGCTGAAGGCGACTGGGACGGCTGGTCGCTGCTGACGCAGCGGCTCGGCAAGCGCATCCAGCTGGTCGGCGACGATATTTTCGTGACCAACACCAGGATCCTGCGTGAGGGCATCGCGCGGGGCGTGGCCAACTCGATCCTGATCAAGCCCAACCAGATCGGCACTCTGACCGAGACGCTCGAGGCGATCGACATGGCGGCCGATGCCGGTTACACCGCGGTCGTCTCGCACCGTTCGGGCGAGACCGAAGACAGCACGATCGCCGACATCGCGGTCGCGACGCGGGCGACGCAGATCAAGACCGGTTCGCTCTGCCGGTCCGACCGCATCGCGAAGTACAACCAGTTGCTGCGCATCGAGGCCGAGCTCGGCAGCGATGCGTCCTACGCCGGCCGGGAGGCATTCCCGGTGACCGCCGCCGTCAGTGGTGTTTGATGTGCGCCGTTTCTGCTAGTCTTCCACGCCCATGACCACCCGGATCATGGCCGGCCTGCTGGCCGTCGTGTTGATGCTGCTCCAGTACCGAATCTGGGCATCGCCCGACGGCATGCGCGAGGTCTGGCGCCTCGAGCAGGCGATCGACGTCCAGACCGCCGAAAACACCCGGCTCGCAACCCGTAATCGCACGCTCGCGGCTGAAGTCCGCGACCTCAAGGAAGGCCGCAAGGCCATCGAGGAACGCGCGCGTACCGACCTCGGCATGGTCAAGACGAACGAGACCTTCTTCCAGGTTGTGCCGCCCGCACAACCCGGCTCTCCGACCACACCGGCACCTGCCGCTGCGGCGACGGGGCATAGGACGGCCCAGGCCGACTTGCCGTGACCCTTGCCGTCCGGCGCTGGGCGATCGTGCCCGCGGCTGGGCAGGGTTCCCGTTTCGCCGCTGCGCTGCCCAAGCAATACACCCCGCTGCTCGGACGGCCAATGTTGTCCTGGACGCTGGCCGCGCTGCTCGCCGAGCCCCGCATCGACGGCATCGTCGTCTCGCTCGCCCAGGGCGATACCCACTGGCAGGGCTTGCCCGAATTTACGAATCCGCGCGTCCGCCGCTGTACCGGTGGCACGCGGCGTGAACACTCGGTCGTGAACGGGCTCGACGCGCTGGACGCTGACGCACGGGACACGGACTGGGTGCTGGTCCACGATGCCGCGCGACCCTGCCTGCGCCACCGCGATCTCGAGCTGCTTTTTGCTGCGCTCGAGGCGGATGCCGTTGGCGGCTTGCTCGCCGTTCCGGTCAGCGACACGCTTAAGCGAGAAGTCGGCGACCAGCGCGTGGGTGAAACCGTGGCGCGTGACGGACTCTGGCGCGCGCTCACGCCGCAGATGTTCCGCTATGGGCTGTTGTTGCGTGCGCTCCGGCTCTGCCTGGAGCGCGACCGGCCAGTCACGGACGAAGCGTCGGCGATCGAAAGCCTGGGACTGCAGCCCCGGCTGGTCCGCGGCCGCGCCGGCAACGTCAAGGTGACAAACCCGGAGGACGCCGCGCTTGCGGAGGCGATCCTGCAGTCAGCACAGCCATGATTCGAAGACGAGGGATGGTCGCATGAGGGTGGGAATCGGTTACGACGTGCATGCCTACGGGGATGGAGATCACGTGACGCTTGGCGGTGTACGCATTGCGCACACCCGCGGCGTGATCGCGCATTCCGACGGCGACGTGGCCTTGCACGCATTGTGCGATGCGCTGCTCGGCGCCATGGCGCTCGGCGACATCGGCGAGCATTTCCCCGACAGCGATCCCCGCTGGAAGGGCGCCGACAGCCGGCGCTTCCTGCGGCATTGCGGGGCACTCGTGCAGGCGCAGGGCTGGCGGTTCGTCAACGCCGACCTGACGATCCTCGCGCAGGTCCCACGCGTCGGGCCTCACCGTCTGCTCATGCGGCAGAATATCGCGGACGACCTCGGGGTGCGGATCGACTGCATCAACGTCAAGGCCACGACCACGGAAGAACTCGGCGCCCTCGGGCGGAGCGAAGGTCTTGCCTGCCAGGCCATCGTGCTGCTCGCGCACGGCGATATTGCGCGCCAGAACGGACACGACGGGCATTGAGTGATCCGAGCGCCGTTCCCGGCCTCGGCGTGGCGCCGTGTGCGCACGGCCGGCCTCGCGCCACGGGTGCGATCCGCCGCGAGCCTGAAGATTTCGTCGTCGACGAGATTCTCGGCTTCGAGCCGGACGGGGCTGGCAATCACGGCCTGCTCGTCGTCGAGAAGCGCGGTGCCAACTCGGGCTGGGTCGCGGCGCAACTCGCGCGACACGCTGGCGTGGCTGTCCGCGACGTCGGTTTCAGCGGTCACAAGGATCGCCACGCACTGACGACCCAGGCGTACTCGCTGCCGTTACCGGCACTGTTCGACGTGGCCCAGTGCCTGGAATGGCAGGGCGAGGGCTATGCCGTGCGCGCGGCGTACCGGCACGGCCGCAAGCTGCGCCCGGGCTCACATCGCGCGAATCGATTCGAACTGCGGATCCGCGACCTGCGCGGAGAACGGGGCGCGATCGAGGCGTCACTTGCAGCGATCCGCGAACATGGCGTGCCGAATTATTTCGGTCCGCAGCGGTTCGGGCGCGAAGGCAGCAATCTGCGACGGGCGATTGCCTGGGCAGGCGGTGCTGCCGGTCCGCGCGACCGCTCGCAGCGCAGCTTCACGCTGTCGGCAGCCCGCAGCCACCTGTTCAACGCGGTCCTCGCTGCACGGGTCGCGCGTGGCGACTGGAACCGGCTGTTGCCGGGCGAGGCCGTCATGCTCGACGGTCGCCGCAGTTTCTTCATCGCAGAGCCCGCAGATGCAGCTCTCGAAGCGCGTCGCCTCGCGCTGGACGTGCATCCGAGCGGCCCCTTGCCGGGACGTGGGGCGTCCCCCGCAACGGGCCTGGCACGTGAACTCGAGGACAGCGTGGTCGCACCGCTTACCGACCTGGCGGCGTTGCTCGCATCCGAACGCATCGAGCACGAGCGGCGCAGCCTGCGGTTGCCCGTCCGTGAATTCGCCTGGACCTTCGGCGACGACGATTCGCTGGTCCTGCGGTTCCTGCTGCCACGGGGCACGTTTGCCACCGCCGTGTTGCATGAAGTGCTGGCCGACGCCTGGGATGCGGGCGAAGGCGGAGAGGAGTGAAGCGTGCCTTATTTCCGGACCGTCAACAGGACATAGACCGCACCGGAGCCGCCGTCGGCGGGCCGTGCGGCTGCAAACGCCGCGACGTTCTCGACCTTGCGCAGCCAGTGGTGGA
>JAABQQ010000016.1 GCA_011391405.1 Gammaproteobacteria bacterium | reverse complement strand
TCAACGCCTTCGCCGCGCAGTCCTGGTACTACTGCCAGCTCTTCCGGCTGGCGGAGGGCAAGCCCGCCGACATCTCACGCAGCGTGTTCTCGACGTTGCGTGAATACCTGGGCGCCGAGCTGAAGGCGGCGTATGCGACGCGACGGGTCTATCCGAGAAGGGGTTAGGGGTTAGGGGCTAGTCGGACGTGCCGTCATCGGGAAGATCGACTCAGGACGGTCGGTCGGTGAGGGCGTTCGTTCCAGGTCTTTTCCGGGCGAGCGGAAAGGCAGACACGCTCGCCCGGAAGAGACCTGGAACGAACGCCTGATCGATCGCGCCTGTGCGAATTCTCGTCAAAGCCCGAGAATTCGTACGGCGCATGCAACGTCGACACGATCAAATCGCATGACCGTCCGTCAGCGGCGGCGCGCAGCGGCGACGGCTGCATTGCCTTGTCGAGCCGCGGTAGCAGTCCACGGCCGGGTCTTTCGTAGTGCCGGCCCCATCTCACGCTCAGCCACTTCCGTGTCGCGTGCCACCTGCGCACGCAACCAGTAACCGCTGGACGGGCCAAAAAACCGACACAGGCGCAAGATTGATGCAGATGCTGTCGTGAACTTCAACAGGTTGCTAGTGCTGCGCGAACCACTGCAACGCGAGTTCCGCCACGCGATCCGGCTGCTCGAGCGGCAACCAGTGTCCCGCGCGCTCGATGCGCTCGTAGCGCCAGGGCGCCTGCATGCGCTGGTGCGAATCGCGCATCTGGTCTTCGGCGAGGAAATGATCGCCGCTGCTCCAGACTCCGAGCGTCGGCACGGCGCATTTCTCCCAGGGCCCGAACAGCACGCGGCGCAGGTTGGCGCGATACCAGTTGAGGCCGGCCGTCAGGCGACCCGGCCGCGACAGGTCCTTCACACAATCGTCGATTCGCGGATGCTGTCGCCCCCAGCCACGCAGGCCCGCGTAGCCGCGTTGTGCGAGCCAGCGCTCCGCAGCTCCCGGCACCTGCCAGGCAACGGTGTAGAGGCCCTTCAGCTTCTGCTCGAGCCCCGCCACGGCATACTGGCGTGGATGCCCGACTGAGAGCGCAACCTGCGACCGAACGAGCTGCGGGTGTTCCAGCGCGAGGCACCAGCCCGCGACGGCGCCCCAGTCGTGGCCGATCACGCGTACGGGGGTGTCGCCCGCGAGCCGGCTGATCAGCACGCGCAGATCGGCAACGACGTGCCCCAGCGCGTAGCCGCCGACCGATGCCGGTGCATCTGAACGACCGAAACCGCGCAGGTCAGGCGCGATGACACGATAGCCCGCCGCAACGAGCATTGGCGTTACGTCATGCCAGAGTTCGCACGAATCGGGGAAGCCGTGCAGCAGCAGGACGACCGGTCCGCTGCCTGCCTGGCGCACGTGGAGGACGACGCCGCTGGCGGACAATCGGGCATGGGTTGGCCGCGACATCACTGCCTCCGGGCGCGCAACGGGCTGCGCCGTAAGGCTGAGCTTACCTCACTGCGAGCCGGGTTGTGCCTGCGCGGCCTTTCTACCTGCGGTGCGGCGAGGCATTATCCATTTCATTCCGACGTCGTTCCGCAGGTAAGGGTTCCAGGATGAACTGCCGCAAGCCATTGTTCGCCACTGCGCTCGTGCTGCTCGTCGCTGCCTGCGCGACCAGCCCCACCGGGCGCAAGCAGCTGATGCTCGTCTCCGAGGAGACGGCGATCAGCTCGTCACGCCAGGCGTACGCGCAGGAAATGGGCAAGTACCAGAAAGAGGGCAAGCTCGTCACCGATCCGCGCGCGCTCAAGCGTGTGAACGTGATCACCGAGCGGCTCGTGGCACAAGCCGTCAAGATGCGCCCCGACAGCGCGAAGTGGCAATGGAGCGTGCAGGTCATCGACGATCCGAAGACCGTCAACGCCTGGTGCATGGCGGGCGGGCGCATGGCGCTCTACACGGGCCTGATCATGAAGGTCGATCCGACCGATGACGAACTTGCGCAGGTCATGGGCCACGAGATCGCGCACGCGCTGGCAAACCACACCGCAGAGCGCATGTCGACCGCGATGGCAGCCAATGCCGGAATCCTCGCGGCGGGCATCCTGTCGGACAATCCGGGCCAGGCGATGGCCATGACTGCTGCGGCGGCGACCGTTGCGATCAAGCTGCCGAACAGCCGCGCGGCGGAAAACGAAGCCGACCAGATCGGCATCGAACTCGCCGCCCGTGCGGGTTACGACCCGCGCGCCGCCGTCACGCTGTGGCAAAAGATGGCGAAAGTCGGCGGCAGCGCGCCGGCTGAGTTCCTGAGCACGCACCCGAGCGATGCCACGCGACAGGAGCGCCTCGGTGCGCTCGCGCCGAAGATGATGCCGTACTACCAGGCGGGGGGTGCGCGTCCGACGTCTCCGGTGCGCATGGGACCGGCGGGCGTTTGAAGCGCATCGCATGACCCAGGGACCGCTCCTGCCTCCGGTTGCGGCGGTCCGGCCACACTCCGTTTCTTCGCCGCACGGGGTCCGGGTCGACGACTATTACTGGCTTCGCGACGACACGCGCACAGCGTCCGACGTGCTCGAGTACCTGCGTGCTGAGAATGTGTATCGCGAGGCGATGACGGCGTCTTTGCAACCGCTCGAAGCCGAGTTGTACAAGGAAATCGTCGGGCGCATCCGCCAGGACGATTCGAGCGTGCCGTACCGCGACAACGGCTACTGGTACCTGCATCGCTACGACACCGGCGACGAATACCCGGTCTACGCCCGCCGCGCGGGCAGTGCCGACGGCCCCGAGCAGGTTCTGCTCGACCTGCGCGAGAACGCGCGCGGTCTCGAGTACTACGACGTTGGCTCGATCGAGGTCAGCCACGACAACCGCCTGCTCGCATTCACCGAAGACGTCGTGGGCCGCCGCCAGTACAGGCTGCGCTTCAAGTCGCTGGTGACGGGTGAGTTGCTGCCTGATGTCGTGCCGAATGTCGAGGAAGGCGTCGTCTGGGCGGCAGACAACCGGCGCGTGCTGTACGTCGAAAAGGACCCGGTCACGCTGCTCGGATTGCGCGTGCGCGTGCACGAGCTTGGCACCGACCCCGCGCACGACCCGGTCGTGCACGAGGAGGCAGACGAGGCGTTCTACACGTCGGTCGGCCTGACTAAGGATCGGCGGTACCTGCTGATCGATTCGAGCAGCACCGTCACGACCGAAGTCCGTTACGCACCCCTCGACGATCCTGCGCTGGTCTTCAATGTGTTCCTGCCGCGCAGCCGTGGGCACGAGTATTCGGTGGACCACGTCGGCGAACGCTGGGTGATCCGCAGCAACTGGCAGGCGGTGAATTTCCGGCTGCTCGAGGCCTCGGCGGCGGACACCGGACGACGCGAACGCTGGCGTGAACTCGTGGCGCACCGGGACGACGTGCTGGTGGCCGGATTTGACGTGTTCGACAAGTTTCTCGCGATCGAAGAGCGAGTCGCAGGTCTGCGCAAGGTCCGCATCCGGCCGTGGGCGGGAGCGCGTGAATTCCACATCGACTCGGACGAGCCCGCCTACCGCATGGCGCTCGACGCGAACGAGGAGGTGGACAGCGAGGTCGTGCGCTACACCTACACGTCGCTCACCACGCCCCGCACCACGTATGACTACGACACGCGCACCGGCGAGCGGGTGTTGTTGAAGCGCGAGCCGGTGCTGGGTGACTTTGATCCATCGCGGTACGCAACCGAATACCTGTGGGTGCCCGCACGGGACGGCGAACGCGTGCCCGTCGCGATCGTTTACCGTCGCAGCCTGTTCCGACGCGACGGCAGTGCGCCGCTCCTGGTATACGGCTACGGAGCGTACGGCATTTCGTCCGACCCCCACTTCTCGTCAAGCGTGCTGTCGTTGCTCGACCGAGGCTTCGTCTATGCGATCGCGCAGGTCCGGGGAGGGCAGGAGCGTGGCCGCCGCTGGTACGACGCGGGTCGGTTGCTCGAGAAGAAACATTCATTCGAGGACTTCATCGACGCAACGCGCTGGCTGGTCGCGGAGGGTTACGCGGATGCGAAGCGGGTATTCGCACGCGGTGGCAGCGCCGGCGGTCTGCTCGTCGCGGCGGCTGCGAACATGGCACCCGGGCTCTACCGCGGCATCGTCGCGCACGTGCCGTTCGTCGATATCGTGACCACGATGCTCGACGAGAGCATTCCGCTGACGACCAACGAGTACGACGAGTGGGGCGACCCGAACGATCGCGCGTTCTACGACTGCATGCTCAGCTATTCACCGTACGACAACGTGACTGCGCAGGAGTATCCGGCGCTGTACGTCACGACGGGTCTCTGGGACAGCCAGGTGCAGTACTACGAGCCCGCGAAGTGGGTTGCGAAACTGCGGCGTTTCAAGACTGACGACCGGCTGCTGGTGATGCGCGTCAACATGGAGGCCGGCCACGGCGGCAAGTCGGGCCGGTTCGAGCATCTGCACGAGGTAGCGGAGGAGTACGCGTTCATCCTCGACCAGGCTGCGCCTGATCGGAAATAGGGGACGCTCACCTATTTCCTGTCGGAAATAGGTGAGCGTCCCCTATTCGCCTACTTGGCGCCGGCAGCCGGCGGCGGCACCGGAAAGCCGCGCTTGCGCATCAGTGCTGCGATGCCCGGATCGCGACCGCGGAACTGGCGGTATGCGTTCGCCGGGTCGATCGTGTTGCCGACCGAGAACACGTTGTCGCGCAGCCGCTTGGCCACTTCCTTGTCCCACGGGCCACCCGCTTCGGTGAAGGCTTCCCACGCGTCCGCCGTGATCGTGTCCGACCACAGGTAGCTGTAGTAGCCCGCGGAATAGCCGTCGCTCGAGAACACGTGGTTGAACTGCGGCGTGCGGTGCCGCATCACGATCTCGGACGGCATGTCCATGGCTGCAAGCGTCTCGCGCTCGAACTTGTCCGGGTCGATCTTCTGGCCGCCCGCGAGGTGAAGTTTCATGTCGATCAGCGCGCTCGACAGGTATTCGACCGTCTTGAAGCCCTGGTTGAATTTGTTCGCCGCCTCGATTTTCGCGACCAGTTCGCGCGGGATCGGTTTGCCGGTCTGGTAGTGCAGCGCGTACTTGTTGAGGATCTCCGGCGTCGACAGCCAATGTTCGAGCAGCTGCGACGGAAACTCGACGTAATCGCGCGCGACGGCGGTGCCCGCCACGGACGGGTAGTTCACATTCGAGCTCAAGCCATGCAGCGCGTGGCCGAACTCGTGGAACAGCGTCGTAGCGTCTTCCCAGCTGATCAGCACCGGCTCGCCGGGCTTGCCCTTCACGAAGTTCGAGTTGTTCGAAACGATCGTCTTGATGTCGCCGTCGAACCGTTCCTGCGTGCGGTACGCGTTCATCCATGCACCCGAACGCTTGCCCTTGCGCGCGTAAGGATCGAAATACCAGAGTCCGACCAGCTCGCCCTTCGGGTTGGTCACTTCCCAGACGCGCACGTCGGGGTGGTACACCGGCACCTTGCTCGCGTCGACCGGCTTGAAGTTGAAGCCGAACAGCTCCTTTGCCATGTGGAACATGCCTTCACGCAGGTTCTCGAGCTGCATGTACGGCGTGACCTGGGTCTCGTCCAGGTCGTACTTCGCCTTGCGCACCTTTTCGGCGTAATAGCGGTAGTCCCACGGCTCGATCTTGCTGCCCGCCTTGTCGGCGTCGGCGATCTTCTGCATGTCGGCGACTTCCTCGTGCACGCGTGCGACGGCAGGCGTCCACACGGCTTCCATCAGCTCCATGGCGCGCTCGGGCGACTTCGCCATCGTGTTCTCGAGGCGCCAGTGCGCGTGCGTCGGGAAGCCGAGCAGCTGCG
Source organism: Gammaproteobacteria bacterium (assembly GCA_011391405.1). GTDB lineage: Bacteria > Pseudomonadota > Gammaproteobacteria > Steroidobacterales > Steroidobacteraceae > RPQJ01. The sequence goes on along the minus strand of JAABQQ010000016.1, from coordinate 2,570 downwards.
CGCGCTCGGCCCGCAGCTGCAGGATCTGCGCGATCGACGCGTTGTTGTCGGTTGCGTCGCCGTTGTCGCCGCGGTTCACGAACATGCGCCAGGCCTTTTCCCGGAGCGCGCGATCATCCGAATAGGTGAGGAACGGCTCGATGCTCGAGCGCGTGTTGGCGACGGCCCACTTGCCCTTCTGGCCGCGGCCTTCCGCACCCTGCGCCATGCCGTCGCGCACGCCCTGCGGTAGCCCGGCAAGATCGGACTCCTGTTCGAGGTAGATCACGCCTTCGTTTTCGTCCTTGAGCACGTTCTGGCCGAATGCCGTGAACAGCCTGGCGAGTTCCTGGTTGATCTCCGCCGTGCGCTTCTTGCCCGCCGCATCCAGCCTGGCGCCGGCACGCACGAAGTTCGTGTAGTACACCCACGTCAGGCGCTGTTGCTCGGGGGTGAGCCCCGACGTTTCGCGCGTCTCGTAGACCTTGGCGATGCGTTCGAACAGCTGTGGGTTCTGCGTGATCTGGTCGCTGAACGCAGCCAGCTTCGGCGCCATTTCGCGTTCTACGGCCTGCACGGCTTCGTCGTTCAGCGTCGAGCTGTAGATCCCGTAGACGGTGCCGACGCGATCGAGCGTGCGGCCGGTGCGCTCCATCGCTGCGATCGTGTTCTCGAAGGTCGGCGCCGCCGGGTCGTTCGCGATCCGGTCGATTTCGGCGAGCTGCTGAGCCATGCCGGTTTCGAGTCCCGGCTTCAGGTCGACCACCTTGACCTGGTCGAACGGCGGCACGCCGCCGTACGGGCCAACCCAGGGCGCGAGCAGGGGGGATACGGCGTCGGCGGCGGGCTTCATTTCGGCAGCGTTCGTCATGGAGGTGGTGAGCAGCGCAAGGGCGCCAGCGGTGGCCAGCAGGGTCTTCATAGACGCGTCGGTCCTCGAGGGGTGGGGGTCGTGCCGGGCACGGGGGCCACAAGGTTACATGACGGGAGTGGCGGCCCCAACCCGGGCCGGCGGTCGTTTCACCGCAAACAGGGCACGGTTCAGCGCGCAGCAGGCTCGGCTGCGGGTTTCGCGGGCAACCGGAAATAGGCACGCAGGACCGGGTGCTGGAACGCGAGCACTGCGAGCACCGTGAACAGGGTGACGGACGCCAGGATCGCGGCCAGCCGTAGATAGGGTTCGTCGTGCCGCAGGCGCAGCTGGGCGAGTCCCACGGTGGTCAGGATCCATTCGATCACCGCGACGGCGAGGACGACCTGCAGCGTGCGCGAGGCCCAGGGCCGCGGCACGGCCAGCAGGCCCACCAGCAGGACCGCGAGCGCCGCCAGCGGCATCAGGCCGGCATGGACGAGGTGCGCGGCGAGCAGGAGGAGGGCGAGTGCCGGCAGCACGAACAGGGTAGCGAGGCGCATGCAGTGGACCTCAGGCCTTTTCCCAGAGCAGGTCGGACTGCTGCTTGATCGCCGTGTCGAGCATGTCGAGCAGTGGCACAGCGCGCAGGCGGAGCTTGATGGGCCGCTCGCGCGGTTCCTCTTCGTCCTCCCAGCCACCTCCCGGTTCTTTCGCCGGGGGCGGTGGTGACACCTGATCGCCCTGCAGTTCCAGGCCAGCCTGCAGTTTTGCCAGGAATTCCGTCAGGTCCGCCGCCAGCACGGCGCTGGGCACCGTGCCCGAGTGACCGCCCAGCCTGATGAGCGCCACCGCCGGTTCACCCTGCATCACGAGCTGGCCGAATCTGGTCGAAAATTTGACGAGCATGACTGCAACCACCTCTCGAGGATTGGCAAGCAAGGGACGATATTGACCCATTCAATGCATAGCCTGCCTGCGGAATTCTCTGCTTGATTCGTCCCCCGCACCCTGTAGATTTTAAGTCATGAAACCAGCGGCAGCAGCCATGATCAAGGCTCCACGTGGCGTCATTGCCTTGGCGATTGCGCTGGCTGTTGCCCCGGCCCCGGCCCTGGCAGCCGATCCGGTGGCTCCGGCACCGAGTTCGCCTCCGCGCACGATGAGCGAAGTCCTGGCGGCCACCACGCCTGCCGATTGGCGCACCCTTGACCCCGAAAACACGCTCTACCTGCAGCTGCCGCAGGGCCGGGTGGTGATCGAACTCGCAACCGCCTTTGCGCCGCAACACGCGGAAAACCTGCGCAAGCTCGCGCGCGGAAAATATTTCGACGGCCTTGCCATCGTCCGCTCCCAGGACAATTTCGTCGTGCAGTGGGGCGACCCGGACGGCAAGCGCAGCCTGGGCACGGCCCGCGACAAACTGCCGCCCGAATTCACGATCAAATTGACACCCGCGCTGCCCTTCGAGCCGCTGCCGGACCGCGACGGTTACGCTCCCGAGGTCGGGTTCAGCCAGGGTTTCCCGGTCGGGCGCGACCCCGCCACGGGCGAAGCATGGCTGGCCCATTGTTACGGGATGGTAGGTGCCGGCCGCGGCAACGAGGCCGACAGCGGCAGCGGCGCGGAACTGTACGTGGTCACGGGTCACGCTCCGCGCCAGCTCGACCGCAACATTGCGCTGGTGGGGCGCGTCGTAAAAGGCATGGAACTCCTGGCCACGCAGCCGCGCGGATCCGGT
>JAABQQ010000015.1 GCA_011391405.1 Gammaproteobacteria bacterium | reverse complement strand
CATGCCGGGCCCTCTGGTGGGGTTTGAACGTGGCTCCAATGTAGGAGGCTCGATCATTTAGAAGAAGTCATATATTCTGATCCCAGCATTCAGCTTTCCTGAACTGCTACGGAAATAGGGGACGCTCACCTATTTCTGAAAATAGGTGAGCGTCCCCTATTTCCATGAAAAACGTGTCTTTGCGGCAGTTGCGGGTCTTCGCCTCGGTCGCGAAGCACCTGAGCTTTGCCCGCGCGGCCGAGGAACTGAACCTCTCGCCCCCGGCAGTTTCCATGCAAATCAAGGAGTTGGAGATGGAAGTCGGCCTGCCACTCTTTGACCGCACCAGCCGCAAGGTCTCGCTGACCACGGTCGGCGAGTACCTGCTGGCTTATACCCGCCGCGTGCTGGTCGCCATGCGCGACGCCGAAGACGTGGTCGCCCGGTTCCGTGGCCTCAAGACCGGCGTGCTCGACGTGGGGATGGTCAGCACCGCCAAGTACTTCGTGCCGCGGATGCTGGCCAACTTCCGGGATGATCACCCCGGCGTCGAGATCCGGCTGCAGGTCTGCAACAAGCGTGACGAGGTCGTGACGCTGATGCAGCAGGGCGCGGTCGAGCTCGCGATCATGGGGCGGCCGCCACAGTCGTGGCCCACTCGCGCAGAGCCGTTCGCGATGCACCCGCACGTGCTGGTGACGGCAGTCGATCATCCGTTCACGCAGATGGAACGCGTGCCGGCCCGGGCGCTGCAGGAAGAAGGCTTCATCGTGCGCGAGCCGGGCTCGGGCACGCTCGCAGCGCTCGACGAATACATGACCGCGCACCACATGAAGGCGCGCGTTGCGATGCAGATGTCGAGCAACGAGGCAATCAAGCAGGCCGTGATGGCCGGCATGGGAATCTCGCTGCTGTCGCTGCACACGCTCGGGCTCGAACTCGATCACGGTTTGATCGCCGTGCCGGAGGTCCAGGGCCTGCCGGTGATGCGCCGCTGGCACGTCGTCAACAACCTGTCGAAGACCCTCTCCCCGGCCGCCGAGGCGTTCCGCTACTTCATCCTGGAGCGCGGCGAGAGTTTCCTCGCCGAGCAGTTCGCGCGGCACGACGTCGCGCACACCGGCAAACCGCTTGCGCAGGAAGCCTGACCGACTGCTGCGACATCAATCGCATCGGTCATACCACGGTGATACCGTCCTGGTATGAAGATCGCCATTTCGGTGCCGGACGAGGTGTTCGAAGCAGGTGAGCACCTGGCGCGCCAGCTCGGCATTTCCCGCAGCCAGCTGTACAGCGACGCCCTTGCCACGTACCTGAGCGCGCGCAACTCAAGAATCTCGTCGATGAAGCGTGGTGAGGCCTGGTGGGCATCGCTGCCGGCGCCGACCGGTTCCGGTCCCAACTTTCGGCGGACTGGCGAAGCCGTCTGTCGTGGACGTCTCACAGGTGGTCACGCTCGACCGGCGTGTGCTCACGCAGAGAGTCCGCGCCGTCCCGGGCACGACGATGCGTCACGTGGACGAAGGGTTGCGTCTCGTACTTGGCCTTTAAAATCAGCGTGGGCTGAGCAAGGTCAGTTCGCTTCTGCCCAGCAGGCGAATAAAGCCGCGATCGAACTTGGCGAGATGCTCGCCCAGAGTCTGCACGGCCGCGGCGATCCACGCATCGGGCACATCATTGCCGCTGGCAGAGTGCTCGAGCAGTAATCTGCGCATCGTCGGCCACGTCCGCGAGGGACCGATTTGAGAGCGGATCCACACCGGGCACCAGGCCACCGCGTCCTTCGTACACGGCAATTTCCGGCTCTGCCACTTTCCCGGTCCGCGGGCGTCGCAACCTCAACCGCAGGCGCAGTCCGTCTTCGATGAGCCCAGTGAGACTGCGGCCTTCACGGGCCGCGAGCGCCTTGGCACGCACCAGCAACTCGTCATCAAGGTCCAGCGTCGTCTTCATGGGCGCAAATATACAGAAATCTGTACTCGGCCCGTCGAGCGCTGTTTGTGGCGAATTGCTACAGATTGAAGAACTGCAGCTCGCCGAACTCGCAAGCCTTGCTGCAGGAGCCAGCCCCGGGCTCACCCAATCGAGCTGCCATTTCCCTGGCCTGCTGCAGGCTTTCCGCGTAGAGATGCACGCGTTCCGAGGCGGGCAGCGCGGTCTGCTCGCAGCCTTGTGATTCAAGCGCGGCTTCGATCGAAAAGCGTTCGTGCTGTTCCTGAAACTCGCGGTGCGTCCACATACCTGTCGGCGGGTCGAACTCGTACAGCGGCAGGAAGCAGTGCCCCTGCTGCGCGACGAAATCGACGGCATCCGTGATGAACTGGGCGTCTGCATCGTCCATCGTGTAATGAAAACCGACGCGACACCAGCCGGGCTTGATGCCCTGGAAACCCTTGCGCACCCAGTCCCGGTATTGCTCCGATGTCGTCTCGTCGATGCCCAGCAGGCGGTGACCGTACGGACCGGCGCACGAACAACCGGCACGCGACTGGATGCCGAACAGGTCGTTGAGCAGCACCGTCACGAACTTGGGATGCAGATAGCGCCCGCGCACATCGCGCAGGTTGAACGACACGATGCCGATGCGGCGGGCTGGATCGGCATTGCCGAGCAACTCGAAGCGCTCGTTGGCAGACCACTGCTGCATCGCGCGGCACAGCAGCTCGTGCTCGCGCGCCTCGATCCGCTCGACGCCGACCTTCTGCTTGAGGTCCATCGCGAGCGCCGCCTTCATCGTCTGCAGCACCCCCGGCGTGCCTGCTTTCTCACGCTCTTCGATGTCCGCGATGAAGTCCTGGTCCAGGGGGCTCACGTAATCGACGGTGCCACCGCCCGCGACGCTTGGCGGCAGGTCGCGTGAATACAGCCGTTCGTTGAAGACGAGCACGCCGCTCGAACCCGGGCCGCCGAGGAACTTGTGCGGCGACAGGAAGACCGCGTCGTATGACGCATCACCACCCTCCGCGTCCGGCGCAGGATTCATGTCGATTTCGACGTAGGGCGCGCTCGCGGCATAGTCGAAGCACGCGTACGCATCGTGCGCATGCAGCAGTTTCGCGATCTTACGCGTCGGCGAGCGCATGCCGGTGACGTTGGACGCGGCCGAAAACGAGCCAATGCGCAAACGGCCCTGGTACTCGGGCACACGCAGCAGATGTTGCAGATGCTCGAGGTCGACGCCGCCATCGGACGCGAGATTGACCTCGACGACCGTGGCGAGACCCTGCCGCCACGTGACTTCGTTGCTGTGATGCTCGTAGGGCCCGACAAACACCACCGGTTGTCGCGACTGCTGGAAGCGACGGAACTCTTCGAACTTCGCGTCGCCCATGAAGGCGCGCAACTGGTCCCCCACCACCTTGCGTGTGGCCGGCGGCAACGCGACGCCGAGAATCTGCTGCAGCTTGTCGATCGCACCAGTGGCACCGGTGCCGCAGGCTACGATGCGCCCGTGCGGGCCGGCATTCACGGAGCGCTTGATGGTGCGCTCCGCTTCGTGCAGCAGGCGGCTCATGCTGCGGCCCGTCAGGTCGTCTTCCGTGTGCGTGTTGGCATAGATGCGTTGCAGGTGCTGCAGGTAGCGCTCGACAAAGAGCAGGCAGCGGCCCGACGCCGTGTAATCGCAATAGACCATCAGCCGGCGGCCGAACGGCGTCTCGAACGCCGAATCGATGCCGACGATCTGCGAGCGCAGGAAATCGAAGGTCAGGGTGGGAATCATGGAGTGATTCTAGCCGTCCGGGCTGCCAACAGTGCCTGTGATCGGCTGGTGACCGTCCGGCTGCTCCTTGACCGCCAGCCCACTGCGCAGCCAGGGGTATCCGTCCCTGGCCATTACGTAGCCGCGCTCGAAGAGTCCCAGCATGTAGGTGCGATCGTAGAATTCAGTCGACCCGAGGGTGAAGTCGTCGGGAATCCGCGCGAGGTTGAAACCGAGGTCGTCGCCGTGGCTATTGACGTAGAGCTGGACCGCGTCGTTGAAGCCGCGTGTCAGGAGCATCGACTCCATGGCGCGCATGAGAATAGACGAAAAACTCGGCTCGACCTCTTGCCACGCGGGGGCGCCGCCCGGGTCGCGGCTCAACGCCGAGATCGAGTTCTCGAGCAGGGGTGACACTCGCGCTCGGAGCGCTGTCCATTTCGGGTACGCGCGCCCGTTACGGATCACGTAGACCTGCGGCAGGCCCTGCACCCGGAACCGTTCCGTGACACGTTGCCAGTCGACTCCCGCGGGGCCCAGGAACAGCTGGGCCGTCACGCCGCCGTCGACATGCACTTCGTCGTAGCGGACACCTCCGGACTCGACGCTGATCCGAACGGGTGGGAATACCCCGGGAATTGACGCCGATGCGAGGATGAGGTCGCCGATTATCTGCTTTGCGTTCGGCGCTCCGCTGCCGGCAATCTTTGTCAGGTCCCAGACCACGGGTCGCCCTGCATTCAGGTTCGTCGTGCCGATCAGGAGCTTCCGACCCTTGCGACCCTCCGCTGCAATCTGCGCAATCTCAGCGTCGCCCAGGTACAGGTCAATCAAGCGGCGAAGCGGCGCCGTGTCCATCACTGAATCGTATTCCAGCGCCTGCAGTACGCCACGACGCGTGACCAGGTCCTTCGACGAGAAACTCGAATAGATGTCGCGGAGCGAGCCGTCGTACGCGGACCCCAGGAAAGCAAACGGTGCAATCATCGCGCCCGCGCTGACGCCGGTGACCACCTGGAACTCGGGGCGGGTGCCGGCGGCCGTCCAGCCGACGAGCAGACCGGCGCCGAACGCGCCATCGACGCCACCGCTCGAGATCACGAGGTAATTGTGCGATCGATCCATCAGGCCAGCACAACAGACGCCAAGTTCGCCTTCGGGCACCGACAGCCAGTCGCGAAATGCCGCGGATGGGTCGTCGCCCCAGTAACGCACGTCGGCAGGCAGGCCAGGCACGACCGCCTGTCCGGTGCGTGTTTCGGGCAGGGGATGCCGGATCGGCTCGGCGGCACAACCCAGCAGGCCGACAGCGTGCACGAAGGCGATCAGCGCGATGCGGGCTGGCTCACGTCGAAAGGTGAAGGCGGCCAACGTCATGGGCCAGCGACTTTATCATCGATCACGCACCGGAGCCGCCGGTGGGTGCAGGAACCTGCAGCGCCGTCCGCACATTCCGACTGGTCGCGGCCTTTGCAGCGGCGCTACCATGAAATGCCGGATGACGTCGGCGACGTGAAACGGGAGAACGGCCATGTTGCATGAGCATCGTTCGATCACCCAGGTCGGGTCCCCCGACCCGGAACTGCGCAACTCCCCGATTGCCGTCGAGGAAGACATCGATACCGATGTCGTGCGGCAGCAGGTGCCCGGCGCAGCGGTGTGCTGGTTCAACGGCAGCGAATTCCGCAATGGCGATTTCGTCGCGAGCGGCACGCAGGTCCTGCAGTGCAGCTACGGGGTCTGGGTCGATGCGGGTTCGACGATCGACGACCGCAGTCCGTAATCCGGAGTGACGGGCGACGACGGCAGCCAGAACCGGACCACGGCTCCCTCCTCCCCGTCGGTCCGGTTGCCCGCCTCGAGCGTGCCGCCGTGCGCTTCCACGATCTCACGACACAGCGTGAGGCCCAGTCCGCTGCCGGCAGGCTTGGTCGAATAGAACGGCAGCAACGCGTTGGTCAGCACGTCGGGGCTCATGCCCGAGCCGCGGTCGCGCACTTCGACCGTCCAGCCGCCACGCGCTGGGCGGACTGACACGATGGTCGAGGACGGCGGCGAGCCTGCTTCCGTCGCGTTCTTGAGCAGGTTGATCATGACCTGCTCAAGTTGCGATTCGTCGAACCACCCCATCTCGCCGGGCACGATGCCATCGAGGGAGAACGGCGCGACGGCCTGCAGCGAATCGAGAAAGCGGCGCCAGTCGACGTGCGCGGGACGCGGCTTCGGCAGCTTGGCAAAGCGCGAGTAACCGTCGACAAACTGCGCCAGGTGCGACATGCGCTCCTCGATCGCCCCGAACACGCGCATCAGCTGCGCCGTGTCCGGCTGCAAGGCGAGGCGCTGGCCCGACTGCGCCAGCGACGCGATCGGTGCCACGGAATTGTTGATCTCGTGCGCAATGACGCGGATCACGCGTTTCCAGATCGCGACTTCCTGGGCGTTGACCTCGCGCGTGAGCTGCTTCAGCAGGCGCAGGCGGTGCGGCTGTCCGTTCAACAGGAACTGCCGGTGCGAAACGTGGAACACCTCGGCATCGTCGTGGAGGGTCGCGGTGAAGAGCCGGTCCCGGTTGTCCTCGAGGGCCTCACGCAACGAGGCGGGCATCGGCTCGAGCAGGGGTGAGAGTGCGAGGCCTTCGAGCTTGCGACCCGCGGACAGCAACTGCCGGGCCGCGAGATTCGCGTACAGGATCGTGCCGGTGGCGTTGGTGAGGAGCAGCGCCAGCGGCGAGGCCTGGATCACCGTGTCGAGCAGCAGCTCGCGCTGATAGAGATCCTGACGCTGGCTGCGCAGCTTGCCGCCGAGCGCGTTGTAGGCACTCACGAGCCTCTGCCACTTTGCATCCCGCGGTTCCGCGATGCTCACGCTGTAATCCGCGTCGTGCAGGCTCGAGATGCCGTCGGCGAGGGCGTCCAGCAGCGACTCCTGCGTGTGCAACGAGCACCGCACCCACCAGGCCAGCGTCGCGTAGGCGATCGTCGCGAACACCAGGGCCGCGATCCGCCAGGGCCACGCGAGATTCGTCAGGGCAAGCGCGACGAGCGTCAACAACCCCAGTGCGACGAGGAAGAACGTGACCCGCCGCTGCCGCATGATTCAGCGCCCGTCCTGACTGCCGGGCGCGATGCCGAGTTTTTCCATGCGCCGGTACAGCGACTGGCGCGAGAGCCCCAGGTCGCGCGCCGCTTTGGCGATCACTCCCTCGTGGCGCGTGAGCGCACTTTCAATTTCATCGCGATCCGGCTCGCGGGCGGGGAGCGCTTCCCACGTTCCCGTGGGGCCCGATCCCGGCAACATCAGGTCGGCCGCCGCGATGCGTGTCGTGCCTGCAAGCAGACAGGCGCGGCGGATGCTGTTGCGCAATTCGCGCACGTTGCCCGGCCAGTCGTAACGCACAAGCAGGCGCTCGGCATCCGGCAGCAGTCCATACCCCGGCTCGAGAAAGTGCCTTGCCAGCGGCAGGATGTCGTCGCGTCGGTCGGCGAGCGGCGGCACCTGCAGTTCGATGACGTTGAGCCGATAGTAGAGGTCTTCACGAAAGCGCCCCTGTCGGATGGCTTCGCCGAGCGGTGCGTTGGTCGCTGAAATGATCCGGACATGCACCTTGCGGGTCTGGCTGGACCCGAGTCGCTCGAACTCCCCGGTCTGCAGCACGCGCAACAGCTTGGCCTGCCCGGTCAGGGGCAGATTGCCGATCTCGTCGAGAAACAGCGTCCCGCCGTTCGCCGCTTCGAAGCGGCCTTCGCGTGCCTTCGACGCGCCCGTGTATGCGCCGACTTCCGCGCCGAACAATTCACTCTCGAGCAGGTCCTCCGGCAACGCGCCGACGTTCACCCGCACGAACGGACCGGTCTTCGACGTGGAGTTGGCCTGGATGATCTCGGCCAGGATTTCCTTGCCTACGCCGTTCGGGCCCGTGACGAGCACCGGCACGTCTGCCTTCGCCACCTGCGTGGCCATCTGCACGACGGCATGCATGGCGGCGCTGCGATACACGATGCCGCGCAGGTCGAATCGCGCCGCGAGCTCGGCGTGCGATCGATCGACGCGTGCCAGGCGTTCACGCTCCGCCGCCAGCGCTGCGTGCAGCTGCAGCAGGTTGCGCACCGTCGTCACCAGTCGCGCGTTGTCCCAGGGCTTGGCGAGGTAATCCGCAGCACCCGCCTTCACGAGTTCGACCGCAGTTTCGAGCTGCGTCCAGGCGGTGAGCAGTACCACTGGCAGGTCAGGTTGCGCCGCCCGCAGCGAGCGGAACAGCGCGATGCCCTCGTCGCCCGAGGTCGCCTCGCGCTGGAAGTTCATGTCCTGGATGACCAGGTCGATGCCGCCCCGCGCCACGCGTTCGAGGCCCGCGCGCGGCGTGGCGACGCATTCGACCTTCGCACCTTCGAGCGTCAGCAGGACGTCGAGCGCCGTACGCACGGCGTCGTTGTCGTCGATGACCAGTAGCGTGCGACCCTGCATTCGGCTGACTGCAACCTGTTCCGCGTGGAGTTCAGACCGTGCGGGTGGCAATCGCCGGCGAGACCAGCGAGGCACGCCGTGCAGGCCGGAGCGCCGCCACGAGGCTGACGATCCAGAGCCCAACCACCCCGAAGACCAGATAATAGAGCTTCAGCCGCGGGAGTTCGAACGTCGTGCTGAGCCAGTACCCCAGCAACAGCGCCAGCACGCACCCGAGGACCACACCCACGGTCGTGATCAGCCA
>JAABQQ010000014.1 GCA_011391405.1 Gammaproteobacteria bacterium | reverse complement strand
CGCCGTCGCCGTGAGCCGCGCCGTCAATCGCCTGCTGCGCGCTGGCCGGCTGCGTCGAGCCGTCGCAACCGATGACCGGCGCCGCTCCATCCTGCAGGTGTCCGCGGCCGGAGCCGCCGTCTATCGCGGCGTCGCCCCCCTCGCCCTCGAATTCGAGCGTTCGCTGCTCGACACCCTGACGAACGACGAACGCGCAGCGCTCGACCGCCTGCTCGGCCTGCTCACGCAGCGTGCTGAAATTCTCTCCGTCGACCTGCGTGTACCGAAGCAGACCGCACGCGTTCCCAAGGCGCGACGCCTGCCGACACGTCGCGACCCGGACCGATGACGACAAAAGAACGACATACCAAGGACGCCCCGCCATGCCAGGAACGATCCCCGCTGCTCGACAGCACCTGATCGACGACATTGCGAAGCTCGCGCGCAGGACGCGCGGAGCTCCGCTGCCACTGTCAGCGTTCGTGCAGGCCTACTACCGCGGCGTCGGCGAGGAGGACCTGCAGGCGCGCGATTCCGCAGCGTTTGCGGCGTCAGCCGCCGGAACTCTCAGGTTCGGCGCAGTGCGTCCTGCCGGCGAACCCAGGGTTCGCGTTTTCAATCCGCAGCTGGAACGTGACGGTTGGGAATCGCCGCACACGATCGTCGAGGTTGTGACCGAAGACATGCCGTTCCTGGTGGACTCGCTGGCCGTCGTCCTCAGCGACTCCCGCCTGCCGATCCAGTTGATGATCCATCCGGTGCTGCGCATCGCCCGGGACCGTCGTGGCAAGTTGCTGAGCATGGAAGAGCACGACGGCACGCTCGGCACCATGGAGTCCTGGCAGCATGTGGCGGTGCCGCGAATCGGCGATCCGGCGCGGCACGCAGCATTGAGCCAGAATATCCTGCGCATGCTGGAAGACGTGCGGCTGGCGGTTTCCGACTGGCCGGCCATCCGTCAGCGGGCCCTGGACATCGCCAGGGACGTGAATGCCGGCGTGCCAGCCATTCCTCGTCGCGAGGAAAAAGAAGCGGTCGAGTTCATCGAATGGCTCGCGGACAACCACTTCACGTTCCTCGGCTACCGCGAATACAAGCTCGAGCGCACCCGCTCGTTCGATCGCCTGATACCGGTGTCTCGTTCCGGCCTCGGCTTGTTGCGCACCGGCGAGGGCCGTCCGCAACCCAAGCCGACAGTGCTCACCGGCGAATTGCGACGCAAGGCGCGCGAAGTCGCGCTGCTGATCGTGACCAAGGCCAACTCGGTCTCCACGGTGCACCGCGCGACCTACCTCGATTACGTCGGCATCAAGACGTTCGACCAGGGCGGTCGCGTCGTCGGCGAGCGACGCTTCATCGGCCTGTTCACGTCGAGCACCTACAGCACGAGTCCGCGCGAGATTCCCCTGCTGCGCCACAAGGTGCAGCGCGTGGTGGACCACATTGGCGTGTCATCGACGAGTCACGATGGCAAGTCGCTGATGCACGTGCTCGAGACGTATCCGCGCGACGAACTGTTCCAGTCGACGGTGCCGGAGCTCGTGCGCACGACACGCGGCATCGTCAACCTGTACGAACGCCAGCGCGTGCGCCTTTTCGCGCGCCGCGATCCGTACCAGCGGTTCTTTTCGTGCCTGCTGTACGTGCCGCGTGACCGCTACAACACCCAGGTCCGTGAACGGATCGAGCGTATCCTGCTCGAGGATCTCGCAGGCGTGGACCTCGAGTCGCAGGTGCAGATTTCCGAATCCGCGCTCGCGCGGCTATACATTCTCGTGCGGACGGACCCTGCGCGCAGCGTCGTGACCGACGTCGAGCGCATCGAGCAACGCATCACCGCCGCGATGCGAACGTGGACTGACCACCTGAGCGACGAACTGCAGGCGCGGCTGCCAGCCGCAGCGGCTGACCAGCTGGCGGCACGGTTCGAGGACGCGTTCCCCGTCGCGTACGAGGAAGACGTGCCACCGGCCGAGGCCATCCACGACCTGCAGGAACTTGCCGCACTGGACGCCAGCCCGACGGCACTCGGGATGGAACTGCGCCCCGGCGACCCCGCCAGTGGCGCGCTCCACCTGCGGCTTTATCGCCGCGGCGAGCCCGTCGCGATGTCCGACATCCTGCCGCTGCTCGAGAATTTCGACCTGCGCATCCTGAACGAGCGCCCGTACCGCGTGGCGCCGACGGACGGCTCGAAGCTCTGGATCCAGGACATCGAGGTCAAGCATGCAGGTGGCCGCACGCTGGATCCGGAACTGGAGGGGCGTCGCTTCGAGCAGGCGTTCTTCGCCGTGCATCACGGCCAGGCCGAAAGCGACGGCTTCAACCGGCTCATCCTGGCCGCCGGTCTCGACTGGAAACAGGCGCTGATCCTGCGCGCCGTCTGCCGTTACCTGCTGCAGACCGGCATCCCCTTCAGCCAGCGCTACATGGAAGCGGTGCTCGCCCGCAATCCGTCGATTGCGGCCCGCCTGACCTGGACCTTCGAATCGCGCTTCGACCCCGACCTGAAACCTGCAACGCGTGCTTCGCAGGTTGCCGCTTTTGCCGAGGACATCGACGACGCGCTCGAAAAAGTCACGAGCCCCGACGACGACCGCATCCTGCGTTCGTTCCGCGCGGTGATCATGGCCACGTTGCGCACCAACTATTATCAGCGCGGCGCAGACGGCCTGCCCAAGCCGTACCTCTCGTTCAAGTTCGACCCGAAGCTGCTGCCCGAACTGCCGAAGCCGCGTCCGATGTACGAAATCTGGGTGTACTCGCCACGCGTCGAAGGCGTGCACCTGCGCATGGGCAAGGTCGCGCGCGGCGGCCTGCGCTGGTCCGACCGGCGCGAGGATTTCCGCACCGAAATTCTCGGCCTGATGAAGGCGCAGAACGTCAAGAACACGCTGATCGTTCCGGTCGGCGCCAAGGGCGGCTTCGTGCCGAAGCAGATGCCTGCCGGCGCCTCGCGCGAGGAAGTGCAGCGCGAGGGCACCGAATGCTACCGCCTCTTTATCCGCGGCCTGCTCGACATCACCGACAACGTGCGTGGCGAGAAACTCATTCCACCGGAACGCACCGTGCGCTACGACCCGGACGATCCGTACCTCGTCGTTGCGGCGGACAAGGGTACCGCGACATTCTCCGATACGGCCAATGCGCTGGCGGCCGAGTACGGCTTCTGGCTGGGGGACGCTTTCGCCTCCGGCGGGTCGGCGGGCTATGACCACAAGAAGATGGGCATCACCGCGAAAGGCGCGTGGGAATGCGTCAAGCGACACTTCCGCGAACTCGGCCTGGACACGCAGTCGCAGGATTTCACGGTCGCCGGCATCGGCGACATGGCGGGCGACGTGTTCGGCAACGGCATGTTGCTCTCGCCACACATCCGGCTGGTGGCCGCCTTCAACCACCAGCACATCTTCCTCGACCCGGAGCCCGACGCGGCCCGCAGCTTCCAGGAGCGCGAGCGCCTCTTCAACCTGCCCCGCTCGTCGTGGACCGACTACGACGCGAAGCTGATTTCCAGGGGCGGTGGCGTGTTCCCGCGCAATGCCAAGGAGATTGCGCTATCGCCGCAGGTCCGCTTGCTGCTCGGCATCGATGCGCCGAAATCGACACCCGTGGAGATCATCCGCGCCATCCTGAAGCTGCCGGTCGACCTGCACTGGAACGGCGGCATCGGCACCTACGTGAAGGCTTCGTGGGAAGCGAATTCCGCCGTGGGTGATCGCACCAACGACGCGGTCCGCGTCGATGGTCGCGACCTGCGCTGCAAGGTCGTGGGCGAAGGCGGCAACCTTGGCTGCTCGCAACTCGGCCGCATCGAGTACGCGTTGCACGGCGGCCGCCTCAACACCGACTTCGTCGACAACTCCGGCGGCGTCGACTGCTCCGACCACGAGGTCAACATCAAGATCCAGCTGAAGGCGGTGCAGGAACGCACGCGCATGACGACGGCCGAGCGCAACCGGCTGCTCGAATCGATGACGGAAGACGTCGGCCAGCTCGTGCTGCGCGACAATTTCCTGCAGAGCCAGGCGATCAGCCTGCTGCAGGCGGCCGCGCCGGAGCGCCTCGGTGAGCACGCGCATTTCATCCGTTCACTCGAACTCGATGGCGTGCTGGACCGCGCGCTCGAGTACCTGCCGAGTGCGGAGGAGATCGAAGACCGCCGCCGCGCGGGGCTGGGTCTGGTGCGGCCGGAACTCGCGATGCTGCTGAGTTACGCGAAGATTGCGCTCAGCGCGCAGTTGATCCAGTCGGACGTGCCGGAGGATCCGTACCTCAGCCAGGAACTCGACCGATACTTCCCGCCGCGGCTCGCGAAGCGTTGCGGCAAGTTGCTGGACGAACACCGTCTGAAGCGCGAGATCATCGTCACCGCCACGACCAACAGCATCGTCAATCGCATGGGACCGACCTTCGTCGCACGCACCCAGCAGGACACTGGAGCCGACGCCGCCACGGTGGCCCGTGCCTATTCGATTGCTCGCGAAGTGTTCGACGTGCGCGAGCTCTGGACCGCGATCGAGCGACTGGACAACAAGGTGGCCGCGACCCTGCAATACGGCATGGTGCACGACACGATCGGCCTGATCCGGCAGGGAACCTATTGGCTGATCCAGCGTCACCGCTCGGCTCTCGGAATCGAACAGCAGGTGGCGCGCCTGCGTCCCGGCATCCAGGAACTCACGCGCGCGCCGTTGCAGTGGCTCGACGGCGCGGCGCGAGCGTCTTTCGAAGCCCGTCAAGCAGAACTTGCGACGGCCGGCGTGCCAGCCGACCTGTCGCGTCGGATCGCGGCCTGCAATGCGCTGCACAGCAGCCCCGACATCGTCGAACTCGCCGAGTCGCGCAAGCTCACGGTGGATGCGGCTGCCAAGGCCTACTTCGCCATCGGCGGGTATTTCAGGCTCGACTGGCTGCGCAAGCACATCGAAGGCCTGGACACGGCAGGCCACTGGCACGCGGTGGCGCGCGGCAGCCTGCGCGAGGCGCTGTTCGAAGTGCACCGCAGCCTGGCGCAGGGTGTGCTCGAATCGTCGCGGGAGAGGGATCCGGTCAAGTCGCTCGACAAGTGGCTGGTGCGGAACCAGGCGGCTGCGGAGCATGCTCGCGCCGTGATCAACGACATCCGCGCACAGACCACCGAGATCGATTTTGCATCGCTGTCGGTCGCGCTGCAGGCAGTGCGTCGCGTCGCTGCAGCCGAGGCCTGATGCGCACGAGCCTTGTCATCGTCACTTACGAGCGGCCCGCAGCGCTCGAGCGAGTACTGGCCAGCGTCGGGGCACAGACCCGAGCACCAGACGAGGTCATCGTCGCGGACGATGGGTCGGGCCCCGCGATGGCCGCCGTGGTGGAGGCGTTCCGGAAGCGCCTGTCGTCGGACGTGGAGTTCGTGCGCCAGGAGCACTCGGGTTTTCGCGCCGGACGCATGCGCAACCTCGCGATTGCGCGCTGCACAGGCGACTACATACTGCTGCTGGACGGCGACATGGTGTTGCATCCGCTGTTCGTGGCAGACCACGCGCGGGCTGCAAGACCGGGCTATTGGACACAAGGCGTTCGCATTCCACTCGACGAGGCTGCCACGCAGCGGCTCCTGCGCAGCAGGCGCATTCCGTCGCCGTGGACGACGGGCGTCGACCTTCGGCGTCGTCCGTATGCGCTGCACGCGCCACGGCTCACGGTAAAGCTCGGTCGGGCTGCCAATGCGTTCGTCGCCATCAAGTCGTGCAACCAGGCGTTCTGGCGCGCGGACCTGCTGCAGGCGAACGGCTTCGACGAGGACTTTGCGGGCTGGGGTGCGGAGGACAAGGAACTCTGCGCCCGCCTCACCAATGCGGGCATCCGTCGCCAGACCCTGGTTTTTTCGGCGATCGCCTGGCACCTTGCGCACCGGCCCGTCTCGCGCGCTGCCGTGCGCGCGAACCAGGAACGCTGGCAGGAAACGGTCCGCAGCGGCCGCACGCGCTGCGCTCGCGGCATCGATCAGCACTCGCCGCGCTGAAGCGGGGCACGGGCCGCGTCAGGCGACGCCCGCACTAGACACGCTCGAGCACGAGAGCGATGCCCTGCCCGACTCCGATGCACATCGTGCAGAGCGCGCGGCGCAATCCCCGTCGCTCCAGCTCGACCAACGCGGTCGTAGCCAGCCGTGCGCCGCTCATGCCCAAGGGATGCCCGAGCGCGATGGCACCGCCATTCGGGTTCACATGATCGGCGTCGTCCGGCAACCCCAGGTGACGCAAGACGGCAAGGGCCTGCGAAGCAAACGCTTCGTTCAACTCGACCACGTCGATCTGTGCAAGTTGCAGCCCGAGCCGTTGGAGTAACTTCTGTGTCGCCGGCGCCGGGCCGAAACCCATGAGGGTCGGCTCGACCCCGACGACGACCGTGCCGCAGACTCTCGCGCGCAGCGTCAAACCGTGGCGGATTGCAGCTGCCTCTGACGCGACCACGAGCGCGCAGGCGCCGTCGTTCACGCCGGATGCATTCCCCGCCGTGACGGTTCCACCCGCGCGAAACGGCGTAGCCAGCCGGGAAAGCGCCGCAAGGTTCGTCTCGCGCGGATGTTCGTCGCGGTCGACGATCACGGGCGCGCCACGCCGGGCGGAAACCGTCACCGGAACGATTTCCAGCGCGAGTCGTCCCGACGCCTGCGCCGCAAGGGCCCGCTGCTGGCTGCGCAGGGCGAAGGCATCCTGGTCCGCGCGCGCGATGCCGAAGCGTTCGGCGACGTTCTCGCCGGTCTCCGGCATCGAATCCACGCCGTACTGTTGCCGGATCAGCGGATTGACGAAGCGCCAGCCGAGCGTCGTATCTGCGAACTGCAGGTCGCGTGTGAATGCGGCATCGGGTTTGGACACCACGTACGGCGCGCGGCTCATGCTTTCCACGCCGCCGGCAATCAGCAGCTCCGCCTCGCCGCTGCGAATGGCGCGCGCGGCAGTCGCGACGGCGTCGAGTCCGGAACCACACAGCCGGTTGATTGTCGCGCCTGGCACCGTCGCCGGCAGGCCTGCGAGCAGTACCGCCATGCGGGCGACGTTGCGGTTGTCCTCGCCCGCCTGGTTCGCACAGCCGTAGACGACATCGTCGAGCGCACCCCAATCTGCAGCCGGGTTGCGCGCCATCAGCGCCTTGAGCGGCAGTGCGGCGAGATCGTCGGTACGGACACTTGCAAGCGCGCCGCCGTAGCGCCCGATCGGGGTCCGGATAGCATCACAGATAAAAGCGTCGATCATGTCGGGCGGTCACTCCAGCACCGGTTTGAGTCGTGCATTCTGAGGCCAGCGGCCCCGGCGGATGCAAAGGGCGGTCGGGTCCGGCAGCGTCGCGGCTTGCGGAAAGTACGGTCGCACCGACCGGGTTCGAGGCTGTCGAGCCAGGGTCGCCCGCGTGCTAAGCTCTTGATTAGACAAACATACGCGACGAACTGAGGGGATTGAGCTCGCGCTCCCCACCACCACAGGCTGATTCCAACATGAGCACCGGCAAGCTTCTGCTCCTGCGCCACGGCCAGAGCATCTGGAACCTCGAGAACCTCTTCACGGGCTGGGTCGACGTCGACCTGTCCGACCAGGGCTTACAGGAAGCGCAGGAAGCCGGACGACTGCTCAAGGCCGAAGGCATCGCCTTCGACGTCGCGTTCACGTCGGTTCTCAAGCGCGCCATCCGCACGCTGTGGATGGCGCTCGACGAATTGGACATGATGTGGCTGCCGGTCGAGCGCTCGTGGCGGCTCAACGAACGTCATTACGGTTCGTTGCAGGGCCTCAACAAGGCGCAGACGGTCGCCAGGCACGGAGCGGACCAGGTGAAAATCTGGCGCCGCAGCTACGACATCCCGCCACCTCCGCTGCCGCAGGCCGATCCGGGCCATCCGCGCTTCGATCGCCGCTACGCGGGCGTGCCTGCGGGTGAATTGCCCTCCGCGGAATCGCTCAAGGACACGCTCGCACGTGTACTGCCGTTCTGGAACGCACGCATCGCGCCGGAATTGCTGGCGGGCCGCAACGTGCTGGTCGCCGCCCATGGCAACAGCCTGCGCGCGATCGTGAAGATGCTGGATGGGATGTCGGACACCGATATCGTCGAACTCAACATCCCGACCGGCGTGCCGCTGCTCTACACGCTCGATGCGAACCTGAAGCCGATCTCCAGTCGCTACCTCGGTGACGCCGAGGCCGTGAAAGCTCGGGCGGAAGCGGTCGCGAAGCAGACGGAGAGGAAGTAGAGGAAGGGCAGGAAGGCGAGGAAGGACAGGAAGGCAGGAATCTAACTTCTGTCCTTCTTGACCTTCTTGACCTTCTTGCCCTTCCTCCCCTTCCTCAGGTAAGGAATCCACCGTCCACCACGAGATACTCCCCGGTCACGTACGCAGAAGCGTCCGAGGCGAGGAACAAGGCGGCCCCCGCGAGGTCCTGCGGTTCACCGACG
>JAABQQ010000013.1 GCA_011391405.1 Gammaproteobacteria bacterium | reverse complement strand
ATCACTGCAAGTTCGACCTTTACTACCGCACTGGCGCCAGGACGACTGGCACGATCTCAGTGGCCTATGCAGTGCTCTACGACGATGATTCGTCGCTTGCTTTGATTGCAGGCAACTATGAGGATTTCGTGGGCATCTATTCGGGCGTCCTCAATGTCTCCAGCAACGGGGACTTATTCCTTCAGGACCCTGACTCTGGCTGCGTCATGAATGGAAGGGTTGCAATTATCAACCCGGCGTTCAACGCCTATGACGTCCAGTTGTCGTATGCCAGTTGCACCGGACCATTTGCGGGTTTCAACGGCGTGACTTTCTCTGGCCTCGCGGTTTACGACAAAGACTGGGACGAACTGTATTTGTTTACGCATGGAGCGGTTGGCGGGGCCCCATATGCGATGCTTTACGACTTCTACCGCCCCTGAAAATCGGCGCACGAACTCGTGAGCAGGAACCCGGGAGCGCCGTCGAGATGCTCAAGCAATGGGCGGCAACCCTCAGGTCGGGCAATCCGCCGCGCCGGTGACTCACTGGTGACTCGCGCGGGCTTCGATTTTTGATCGTCTGGCCGACCGCGCGAAAGAGTCTGTTTTTATAGTCTTTTCTGGTGGGCCGTGATGGGATCGAACCATCGACCAACTGGTTAAAAGCCAGCTGCTCTACCGCTGAGCTAACGGCCCATTTTTACTAGCCGCCTATGATAGCCGATCATCGGTAAACGGTGGGATCCGGCACCCCGGCTGCCTGGAACCCGGCCGCGCGCAGGCGGCAGGAGTCGCAGCGGCCGCAGGCCCTGCCCCGGTCGTCCGCCTGGTAGCAGGAAACGGTCGTTCCATAGTCCACGCCCAGGGCAGCGCCACGGCGAATGATCTCGGCCTTCGTCAGGGCGATCAACGGCGTGCGGACCCGCAGTGGCTCCCGGCCTTCGACACCTTCGCGCGTGGCGAGATTGGCCATGCGCGTGAACGCCTCGATGAACTCGGGACGGCAGTCCGGATAACCGGAGTAATCGACGGCATTCACCCCGATGAAAATGTCGTGCGCATGCAGGACTTCGGCCCACGCCAGGGCAAAGGCGAGGAAAACGGTGTTGCGCGCGGGTACGTAGGTGACCGGGATGGTTGCGCCGCTCGCTCCGTCTTCGGGGACGGCAATGGACGCGTCCGTCAGGGCCGATCCGCCGAATGCGCCAAGATCGATCTGCATGACGCGGTGTTCGACGGCGCCCAGCTGGACGGCCACTTTACGTGCGGCGTTCACTTCGACGTGATGACGCTGGCCGTACTGGAAACTGAGCGCGTGGCAGCGGTAACCCTCGGCGCAGGCAATGGCGAGGCAGGTCGCGGAATCGAGCCCACCCGAAACCAGCACGATGGCCGGTCGCAGTGCGTCGGTGCCGCTCGTGTCAACGTTATGCTTCGTCATCAGCGACCCGGTTCGTTGCCCCAGAGATATTTGTGCAGCTGCACCTGCAGTCTTACCGGCAGCCGATCCGCCAGGATCCAGGCCGCGAGATCGCGCGGCTCGACCTGGCCCCACACCGGCGAGAACAGCACCTGCGCCCGCAACGGCACGGCGCGCCCCCGCAGCAGGTCACGCGCCCATTCGTAATCGGCGCGTGAACAAAGCACGAACTTGAGCTGATCGTGCGACGTCAGCAAGTCGAGATTCTCGAGCCTGTTGCGTTTGACTTCGCCGGACTCCGGCGTCTTCAGGTCGACAACGCGGCTGACTCGCGGATCGACCGCGGCAACGTCGAGGGCGCCGCTCGTCTCGAGCGACACCGAATAGCCGGCGTCACACAAGGCGGTCAACAGTTCGGGGCACGCTTTCTGTGCCAGCGGTTCACCGCCCGTGACACAGACGTGGCGCACAAGACTCTCCTGCGCGATGGCGAGCAGTTCATCGAGCGTGCGCCACTCACCGCCGTAGAACGAATACTGCGTATCGCAGTAAACGCAACGCAGCGGGCAGCCCGTGAGTCGGATGAAGAACGTGGGCCAGCCGACGGCGTCGGCCTCGCCCTGGATCGAGACGAAGGTCTCGGTGACCTTGAGCCGGCTCACCGGCCCTCGGCGTTCAGCTTTTCGATCTGGGCCTGGGCCAGTCTGGCGGCGTCGGCGTCCGGGTAGGTCGAAATGACCTTGTTCAGCGTGGCGCGCGCATTCTTGAACGCCTTCAGCTCGTACTGGCTGAGCGCGACCTTGTACATCGCATCGGGCAGGCGCCGCGACTCGGCAAAGGCGCTGACGGCCTGGAACGACTTCAGGGCCGCGTCATATTGCTGCTGGACGAACTGCGCTTCGCCGAGCCAGTACGTCGCGTTGTCGGCGCGCGGGCCGCGCGGATACTTCGCGAGGTACGTCTGGAAACCGCGCGCGGCTTCCTCGTAACGGCCTGCTTTCATCGCGGCGAACGCTTCGCCGTATACCGAGGATTCGTCCGCGAACACCGCATCGGGCGCGTTGGTGGCACCACCCGCCGCGACGGGCGCGCCACCGGCGCCGTTCTCCATCACCAGCAGGCGCCGGTCGAGATCACCGTAGAGGTCACGCTGCTGCTGTTGCAGTGACTCCAGCTCGTGCCGGGCCTCCTCGATCTGACCGCGCAACGTGCGCAACTGCAGCTGCGATTTCTCGATCTGCTGCTGCAGGTCAAGCAGCGACTGGTTGACCCGGATCTCGAGCGCACCCAGGCGCTGGTCGCTGGCATTTGCCCGCGCCTCGAGTTCCTTGTTGCTGGCGGCCGCATGGACCAGCGAGCTGACCAGCAGGGCCGACGCCACGCAGGCGCCTCGCACGACGGTTTTCATCGGATCACTGCACCTGCACGAGTTCGACGCGACGATTCTGCGCGTAGGCGGATTCGTCCGAACCCTCGACCGCGGGGCGCTCCTCGCCATAGCTGACCGTCGTGATCTGCGCTTCCGCGACACCCTGCAGCATCAGCGCCTTGCGCACCGTCTGCGCACGCCTTTCGCCGAGGCCGATGTTGTATTCGCGCGAGCCGCGTTCGTCGGTGTGCCCTTCGAGCCGCACGCGCGCAGTCGGGAACTTGGTCAGGTAGGCCGCGTGCGCCGCGACGACACTGAGGTAGTCAGCGCGGATCTCGCTGCTGTCGAACTCGAAGAAAACGATATTGCGGGACTGCAGGGCAGCGAGTGCCTGTTGCTGCGCCGCGCTCATCGCACCCGCGGTCGCCCCCGTGGCCGGGCCGGTCTCGTTGCCGAGGCCGCTCGTCTGCGCGCCACCGTCGACCGGAGCCTGCGCCGTCGTGTCCGGCTGTACCTGCTTCGGCTTCGAGCATCCCGCCAGGCCGACGGCAAGCAAGGCGAAGGCAACGGCATGGGTCCATTTCATGGTCATCGAACTCCTGCATAGTCGGGCCGCGCAATGTCGGCCGGTAAATTCTATGAATGATACCTTGCGTCGACGCACGCTTCACCGCTGTGCGGGCGGGAACGGCGACCAGACCGGCTCGCGGACGTCGCCCGTGTCCGAGCTGAGCCGCTGCTGGAACCGGCCGTCGGCCGAGGCCATCGCCAGCGTGCCTTTCGCACCGGCACGGGTCGCGTAGATGAGGATCGCCCCGTTCGGCGCGAAGCTCGGCGCCTCGTCCTGCCGGCCATCCGTCAGCACGTGCACATTACGCGTCTTGAGATCGTAGGTCGCGATGCGATACGCGCCACGGTCCAGCGTGACCAGCGCCAGCGACTCGCCATCCGGCGATAGCCGGGGCCGTGCGTTGTACCCATTGGTAAAGGTGAGACGCTGCGCTTCCTGGCCGCCGCCTGCGCCTACACGGTAGACCTGCGCATTGCCCGCCCGGTCCGAAGTGAAATAAACGGACGCACCATCGCGCGACCACTCCGGCTCGGTGTCGATGGCACTGTCGGACGTCAGGCGCGTGAGGCCTTGCGTGGCCAGGTCCAGCACGTACAGGTCGAGATTGCCGTCACGCGACAACGTCAGCGCCAGCTTGCGGCCGTCGGGCGACCAGGCCGGCGCGCCGTTGATGCCGGCCCGCGCCGAGACGCGCTTGCGGTCGCCCGTCGCGAGCCGCTGCACGTAGATCGCCGAAGCCTTGCCTTCGAACGAGACGTAGGCGAGGCTCTGCCCGTCGGGCGACCAGGCCGGCGACATGATGGGTTCGGACGACTCGGTGACGATGTGCGGACCGTAGCCGTCGGCGTCCGCAACCATCAGCCGATAGCGCTGCTTGGGTGGCCGACCATCGACCGCGACGTAGGCGATGCGCGTCGAGAACGCGCCGGGAATGCCCGTGAGCCGCTCGAAGATCAGGTCGGCGATCCGGTGCGCCGTCGCGCGCAGGCCGCGTTCGCTGGTGACCAGGCGCTTCGTGAGCAATTGCTGGCCCGTCTGCACGTTGAAGAGCTCGAACTCGACGGCGAGCCCGTTTGCCTCTGGCGCGACATGGCCGATGACGAGGAAATCGGATTTGAGCAGACGCCAGTCCTCGAAGCGGACCTGCTCGCCGCGCGTCGGTCGCGCAACCAGATCGCGCCGCTCGAGCGGCTTGAAGCGCCCGCTCAGTTGCAAGTCGCCCGCGATGACGGCCGCAACGTCGTTCGGGCCGCCCTCGACCTGGCCGCCGAACGGCACGACGGCGATGGGCACCGCATCGCGTACACCCTGGGTGATGTCGAGGCGCAGCTGCGCGTGGGCGCTGGTCGCGAGCGAACCTGCCAGAACGAAAAACCAGGCCAGCGCCCGAGCCAGACCTTTCCTTTTTGGACGCGCCAGGGCGCGTTGAAACGTCATCTCCACGTCACTCCGTAGGTTTGAAAACAATGACCAGCCGGCGCTCGAAGGCGCGCGCATCGCGCGGCGCGGGCAGCGGTGAGGAACGATACACCGCATTGGCGACGGATTCGCGCACGGCCTGGTCGCCATTGCAATCGCCAATCTTCACGTCGAGCACCGTGCCGCCGGTCGCCTGGGTGACGTAAAGCGTGCATTCCAGGCCGGCACGCGCCGATGGCGGCCGGTTCCAGTTGCGCTCGATGGTCTGGATCAACAGCGTTCGATACTCGTCGACGACACCGGAGCGTGCGAGGGCCTCGCCGGCCTCCTCGTCGTCGAGTGCACGACGCAATTCGGCCTGCTGCGCAGCCTTCAACCTTGCTGCGCGCGCAGCCGTTTCCTGCTCGGCCTGTTGCTGCTTCGCCGCAGCTGCCTCCTGCTTGCGCGTCTCTTCCTGCTTGCGTTTCTCGTCCGCCTCGGCCCGCTTCGTTGCGGCGAGCGCGGCCGTCGCCTCCGCCTTGGCCTGGGCCTGGGCCTGGGCCTTGGCCTTGGCCTGGGCTTCGGCCTTGGCTTGCGCTTGCTGCTGAGCCTTCTGTTCGAGCACGGCCGGGTCTGGCTTGGGCTCAGGCCTCGGCTCGGGCTCCGGTTTGGGAGCCGGCGCGGGCGCCTGTTTCACGGGGGGGACGGCTGTGGGCTCGCGCATGGCCTTGCCCGCCTTCACGGACGAAGGCAGGTCCTCGTAACGGACGACGTTACCCTCGAGCGCGAGCTGCGGCGGCGGCGGATCCGTGCGCCATTGAATGGCCGCAGCCGCGAGCGCGACCACGACCAGCCCATGGACGATGGCCGACCCGATCCAGGGCCGCAGATTGCCGCTCGCGGCGCGACCCATCGGTCAGCGCGACCCGGATCCGCGCTCGGCGGACAACGGCTCCGTGACGAAACCGACCTTCTTCGCGCCCGCCCGCTGCAACAGCACCATGCCCTCCACGACCCGCCCATATGGCACGGCCCTGTCAGCCTTGACCAGAACGGGGCGCTCAGGTTCCCGGCGCAGGGCGGCGCTGGCCACTTCCAGCAGCCTTTCGTCGTCGAGGGCCTGTTTGGGATCGCCGAGGTTCAGGTACATCGCCCCCGCGCTGTCGACGCTCAAAAGCAAAGGCTCGAGGTCGTCGGGCTCAATTGGCTCTGCCGCTGCCTGCGGCAGGTCGACCTTGATGCCCTGGCTCAGCATCGGCGCGGTGACCATGAAGATGATGAGCAGCACCAGCATCACGTCGATGTACGGTACGACGTTGATCTCGCCCATCAGCTTGCGGCCGCGTCTGCGGGACATCGTCGGTGTCTCCTCAGCCCTGTACGCCGCCAGCGTGGCGTTGCAGGATGGCGGACAGCTCTTCCATGAACGTGTCGTAGCGCAGTTCGAGCCGGCTTACCTGGTCCGCATAGCGGTTGTAGGCAATAACGGCCGGAATCGCGGCAAAGAGACCCATCGCTGTGGCAATCAGCGCTTCTGCGATGGCGGGCGCCACCGTGGCGAGCGTTGCCTGCTGCACGTTGCCGAGCGCCTGAAACGCGGTGAGGATGCCCCACACCGTGCCGAACAGACCCACGTACGGGCTGGTCGAGCCGATCGTCGCGAGCGTCGAGAGGCTCTGCTCGAGACGGTCGGTTTCCTTGAGTTGCGCGATCTTCATCGAGCGCCGGCTCGCATCGAGCAGCTGCGCGCCTGCGAGTCCGAGCTGTGCTCGCAGCCGCGAAAACTCGCGAAAGCCAGAGACGAAGATATCGGCCATGCCGGTGTACGTGCCGCCTTCGAGCGACTTGTAGAGCGCGGCGAGGTCGCCGCCCGACCAGAAGTCATCCTCGAACCGGTCCGCCGCCTGCCGCGCGTCGTTGAGCAGCTTGCGCTTGCTGAAGATGATGGCCCACGAAGCCACCGATGCACCGATGAGCAGCAGCATGACCAGCTGCACGATGAAGCTGGCCTGCAGCAGCAGCTCCAGGATGGAATGCTCACCGATCATTCTTGGATCACCTCGTCAGCCTTCAAACAGTCCGAGATTGGCTGGCCGCGCCTCGATGGCGGGCGGCGTCAGGCCAAAATGCAGATACGCATTGCGTGCGGCTACGCGGCCCCGCGCGGTGCGCATGATATAGCCCTGCTGGATCAGGAACGGCTCGATCACATCTTCGATCGTGCCGCGCTCTTCACCGAGCGCCGCGGCCAGGCTGTCGACACCGACCGGACCGCCGTCGAACTTCTCGATGATCGTGAGCATCAGCCGGCGGTCCATCGGGTCGAAGCCTTGGCGGTCGACGTCGAGCAGGTCGAGCGCCGCGCGCGCCACCTCCTGCGTGATGCATCCGCCCGCCTTCACCTCGGCGAAATCGCGGACCCGACGCAACAGCCGATTGGCAATGCGGGGCGTGCCGCGCGAACGGGTCGCGATCTGCGCGGCGCCGTCCACGTCGGTCGGCACGCCGAGGATGCCCGCGGATCGCTGCACGATGCGCTGCAGTTCGTCGTGGCCGTAGAACTCGAGCCGCTGCACGATACCGAATCGATCTCGCAACGGCGAAGTGAGCAGGCCTGCACGCGTCGTGGCGCCGATGAGCGTGAATGGCGGCAAGTCGATCTTGATGGAGCGCGCGCCCGGGCCTTCGCCGATCATGATGTCGAGCTGGAAATCCTCGAGCGCCGGGTAGAGGATTTCCTCGACCACGGCGCTCAGGCGATGAATCTCGTCGACGAACAGGATTTCGTTGGGCTGCAGATTGGTGAGCAGTGCCGCAAGATCGCCCGCACGCTCCAGGACCGGCCCCGACGTCTGCTTGAACCCGACGCCGAGCTCGTTGGCGATGACGTGCGCGAGCGTCGTCTTGCCGAGGCCCGGCGGGCCGAAGATCAAGGTGTGATCGAGCGATTCGCCGCGATTGCGCGCCGCAGCGATGAAGATCTCCATCTGTGCCTTCATGGCCGGCTGGCCGACGTAGTCGGCGAGTGTCTTCGGCCGCACGGCGCGGTCGTAGACCTCTTCCTCGCGCTGGCCGGCGGCGGAAACGACGCGGTCGGGTTCGATCGTCAAAGTTGTGTCCTGGGGCGTGTCCTGGCTCGATGCGGCATCACTTGCTGCTCGCGCGCAATGCGTGGCGGATCAGTTCTTCGGTGGTGGTCGCGGACGGGTCGACCTTCTGCAACAGGCGCGTGACTTCTGGCGGTTTGTAACCCAGCGCGACCAGTGCACTGAACGCTTCGGCCTGCGGACTGGGCGCTGGCGTTCCCGGGCCGGCCGCGCCGCGAATTGCGAACGCCTGACCCGTGGCCAGTGCCTGCAGGCGATCGCGCATCTCGATGATGAGGCGCTCCGCCGTCTTGCGGCCGATGCCCGGAATGCGCGTGAGCGATGCGGCGTCCTGCGCTTCGACACAACGGTGGAACTCGTCCACGGTCGCACCGGAGAGGATGCCGAGCGCGATGCGCGGACCCACGCCCGATATCCTGATGAGTTCGCGGAACAGGCTGCGTTCACGCTCCGTGCCGAAACCGAACAGGATGTGGGCGTCTTCGCGCACGACGAGGTGCGTGTGCAGCGTCACGTCCGCGCCGACAGCCGGCAGACCGTAGAACGTCGACATCGGCGCCTCGATCTCGTAGCCGACACCGCCA
>JAABQQ010000012.1 GCA_011391405.1 Gammaproteobacteria bacterium | reverse complement strand
GGGCTGCTCACGCCCAGGGAGGCCAGGATCCTGTCGCTGCTGGCGGTGGGCCGGGCGAACAAGGAGATCGCGCGCGCCATGGACATCGGCGAGCAGACGGTGAAGTGGCACCTGAAGAACGTGTTCCTCAAGCTCAACGCCGCAAGCCGCAAACATGCCGTCGACCGGGCCCGCCTGCTCGGGCTGATCGACGGCTAACCCCCCCCCCAACGCCCCCCCGCGCCGAGGGGGGACGCCCGAACTTTCTACAGTAAGAATCCCCTGCCATCGCGGGAGGCTCGGCCTCGCCACGACTAACACAAGTTCAAACGGGGGCTGCAATGAACCAGAGGAAGAGCACCATGCTGCGACGCACAAGCGTGCGGCGGGCCAGCGCGTTGAGCATCGCGGTCGCGACTGCGCTTGCGCTGCCGCAGGTCGCCAGCGCGATCGAATTCGACACAGGCAACGAGGACTTGTCGATTCGCTGGGACAACACCGTGCGCGCCAACGTGTCTATCCGCGCAGAGGAGCAGGACGAGGACATCCTCGCCAACCCCAACTACGACGATGGCGACAGGAACTTCGACCAGGGACACATGTTCGCCCGCGTCGACCTCCTGAGCGAATTCGACTTTGTCTGGAAGCGTTCGCTCGGATTCCGTGTCAGCGCAGCCGGCTGGTGGGACCCGGGCTACAGCAGCCTGAGCAACCAGTCGCTCGATACGGCGAACAACCTCGAGAACGGCATGCCCTCGCTGGAACTCGACGGGCACACCAAGCGTTACGCCGAGGGCCCGTCGGGTGAGTTCCTGGACGTGTTTGCGTTCGCCAAGTTCAACATCGGCGACGCACCGGTCAACGTCAAGCTCGGCCAGACCACGGTTTACTGGGGCGAAGGCCTGTTGCTCGGGGGTGCCGTCCACGGCATCTCGTACTCGCAGAACCCGATCGACCTCTGGAAGGGATTAGCCACTCCCGGCGCCGAGGCCAAGGAGCTGTTCCGGCCGCGCGTGGGTTTCAATGTCCAGTCGCAAGTGAGCGATACCGTCTCGGTGGCGGCGCAGTATTTCTTCAACTGGCAGCGCTTCGAGAACCAGGCGTACCGCTATCCGGAAGCGGGCTCGTACCTGAGCGTGGGCGATCCGCTGCTGTGGGGCGGAGAATCGTTCCTCGTGGCGCCCAATGCATTCCGTGCCCTGTTCCCGACCGCGCCGGCCTACCTGCGTGCATGGCGGGGCAAGGACATCCTGCCTGACGAGAATACGGGTAACTACGGCTTAGCCGTTCGCTGGAGTCCGCAGTGGCTCGACGGTACGGCGGGTGCCTACTACCGTCGCACCTATGACATGCAGCCTCAGTTGATGCTCACGCCTGGCCTCGCCCCGGTGCCCGCCGCAACGTGCTCGGCGATTGGCGGTCAGCCCGTCACGCCCGCGCAGTGCATCATCAACCGGGCCGCGACTAACGTCACCGATCTGACCACCAAGGGCAAATACGGTGAATACAACGCCGCCTTCGGTGAAGACATCGACATATACGGCCTGAGCCTGTCGAAGAACATCGCCGGAATCAGCGTCGGCGCGGAACTGAGCTATCGCGAGAACATGCCGCTGGTGAGTGAAGCCGTGGCAGTCGTGCCGGCGGCCCTGGTGAACCGCAGCAAGGGCCAGATCTCCATAAACGAGGTGCCGGAGACCGGCACGCCCGGTGCACTCGGCAATACGATGCACGGCCTGATCAACCTGCTGGGGCTCGTCGGTGATACGCCGCTGTTCGACGCGGCGAGCTGGGCCACCGAGCTGACCTGGATGACCGTCCTGGACGTGACCCAGAACGAGGCGGTGTTCAAGGGTCGCGACAATGGCTCCGCCCAGTGGGCGCCCTACACGCTGATCGACCGACCGGACGGCAACTACTTCGGCCTCGGCGTGAATTTCACTCCAACCTGGTTCCAGGTGGCCCCGGGCGTGGACATGATTGCGCCAATGTCCTGGTCCCAGGGCATCTCCGGCAATTCGGCCGTCACATCGGGCGGCAACGACGGCGCAGGAACATTCGCGGTCGGCATCGCCTTCGACGTGCGCCAGAAGTACCGCTTCGACCTCAAGTACGTCGGCTTCTATGGCGACTACTCGCAGTGCCCCCGCGCAGGGGTCGCGACGTGCATGGGCGATGCCATGGATGTCCCCAACGGGGTAACTGCGGCGATCGGCGACCGCGACTTCATCGCGTTCACGTTCAAGACCACATTCTGACGAGGACCCAACCATGATTCGCAAGACACTGATCGCGGCGATCCTCGCCGTCACGAGCGCCAGCGCGGTGGCCGCCGTCTCCCCGGACGAAGCGGCGCAGCTCGGCAAGAACCTCACCCCCGTCGGCGCGGAGAAGGCCGGCAACAAGGACGGCACGATTCCGGCCTGGACCGGCGGTTTGACGCAGATCCCGGCCGACTTCAAGACCGGCTCGGGCATCCGTCCGGATCCTTTTGCAGCCGACAAGCCGCGACTGGTCATCACCGGCCAGAACGCCGATCAGTTCAAGGACCAGCTGACCGCCGTCACGCACGCGTTGCTGAAGCGCTACCCGACGATGCGCGTCGATGTGTATCCGACACACCGCCCCGTCGTTTACCCGAAGAAGATCCTCGAGAACACGTCCAGAAACGCGACGCAGGCCAAGACGAGCGATGGCGGCCTGGGTATCGACAACGCGTTGCCCGGCTATCCGTTCCCGATCCCGAAGACCGGCAACGAGGCGATGTGGAATCACCTGTTGCGCTACAACGGTGGCGCGTCCGTCTGCAAATACGATTCTTACAACATCGACTCGTCGGGTGTGGCGACGTTGTCGACCACCGGCAACAACATCCAGGAGTGGCCGCCATTCGCGGCCGCGAATCTCGACAAGGTGCTTACGGGCAAGTCTCCTTTCTGGCTGATCAAGCAGGAGTACACCGGTCCCGCGCGTCGCGCAGGCGAGTCCCTCATCGTGTATGACCACGTCAGTCCGCTCTCGCAGCCGCGGAAGGCGTGGCAATACCTGCCCGGCCAGAGGCGCGTGAAGCTAGCGCCCGAGATTGCCTACGACACGCCGAACCCCGGCGTGTCGGGCGCCGCGACCTACGATGATGCCTTCGTCTACAACGGTGCGATGGACCGCTACGACTTCAAGCTGGTGGGCAAGCGGGAAGTGATCATTCCCTACAACGCGTACAAAGCGGTTTACTTTCCCGGCAGCAAGGCCAACGTCACGACGCCGAAGCACTTCAATCCTGACTTGCTGCGGTGGGAACTGCACCGCGTCTGGGTGATCGAGGCGACGCTGAAGCCCGGCAAGCGGCACATCTATCAGAAGCGTACGTTCTACCTGGACGAGGACAGCTGGGTCGCCGTCGCCTCGGACTCGTACGACGCACGCGGCCAGCTCTACCGGGGCTTGTTTGCGCCGCAGGCTTTCGCCTATGACGCGCAAGCGACCCAGACGAACTTGCAGGTCAGTTACGACCTCGTCGCGGGCCTGTACGCCAGTCAGGGCAACTGCGGCCTGTACTACGGCATCAAGTTCCGCGACCCGTTCCCGGCGCGTGACTGGATGCCCGACGCACTGGCGGGCTCCGGTATCCGCTGACGATAAGCGGTGTCCGGCGCGACGTGCGCCGGACACTGTTTCGACTGACTGCCTGCGCTGCGCCTGCGCAGGACCGAACAGGGGGACGACATGAGAAGGGCTATGCTGACCGCGGCGCTCATCACGGCCGCGTGGACCACGTCTGCGGCGACGGCAGGGGGCGGCGCCGTGCCGACGGACGTGCTCGAGCGGTCGTCGATGCCGTCCGCAGTGGCTGCGAACCGGCTGTTGCTCGCGGTCACACGCGCTGGCGACCGACTCGTCGCGGTGGGCCCTCGCGGCCACATCGTCTATTCAACGGACGCGGGCCTGGGCTGGACGCAGGCAACTGTCCCGGTGTCCTCAGACCTCACCGCAGTCTACTTCCCGAGCCCGCTCCTCGGCTGGGCGGTCGGTCACGACGGAGTCGTGCTCGCAACGGCGGACGGCGGTGCGACGTGGACAAAGCAACTCGATGGGCGCCAGGTCAACGCGTTGATCCTCGCCGACGTCAAGGCGAAGCTCGCCGCCGACCCGAATTCAGTCGAGCTGCAGGCCCTTGTAGCTGAGGCGGAGCGCAACACGGAGCACGGGCCGGACAAGCCGTTCCTGGATGTCTGGTTCGAGAACGAGACGACCGGTTACGTCGTGGGCGCGTACAACCTGCTGCTCGCGACGACCGACGGCGGTAGGACGTGGCACTCCTGGTTCGACCGCACGCAGAACCCGCGATTCATGAACCTGTACGCGATCCGTCCCGCCAACGGCTCGCTCTACATCGCCGGCGAGGGCGGGACCGTGTTGCGCCTGGACCACGACGCGCAGCGCTTCGTCGCCGTCTCGCTCGAATACACGGGCAGCATGTTCGGCATCGCCGACGGCGGCGATGCGGTAATCGTGTACGGGTTGCGCGGCAATGCGTTCCGCAGCACCGACGGTGGCGCACATTGGGCGAAGGTCGAGACGCAGCTCCCGGCCTCCATCGTGAGCAGCACCATGCTTGACGAGGCCACGATCGCACTCTTTGACCAGGGCGGGCGCCTGTCCGTCAGTTCCGATGGCGGCTCGAAGTTCACGTTGGTGCCCCGGCAGCGCACCGTGCCGCTCACGTCGGTCGCCGACGCCGGAGGCGGGCGCCTGGCCGTCACCGGACCCTTCGGCGTGACTGTCGTCACGCCCGACGCCCCGAGGTAATCGCCATGGCAGCCCCCGTCACGAACATCGAGGCCATGCCGGTCGTGCGCGACCTTGCGGACTTCGACCTGCAGTCCGGTAACCGCCTCGAGCGCCTGATCTTCAACAACCGCAATGCGGTCATGCTCGTCTGCCTCGTCGTCACGCTCGCGCTCGGGTTCATGGCGGCCAGGGTCAGCCTGAACGCCAGCTACGAGAAGATGCTGCCCGCCGGCCATTCCTACATCCAGAACTACGCCGCAAACAAGGCCCAGTTGCGTGGCCTCGGCAATACGTTGCGCGTGGTGGTCGAGAACACGCAAGGTGACATCTTCGACCCTGCGTACCTGGACGTGCTCAAGCACATAAACGACGACCTGTTCCTGACGCCCGGCGTCGATCGTGCATGGGTCAAATCGATCTGGATGCCCGTGGTGCGTTACAGCGAAGTCACCGAACTGGGCTTCGCGGGCGGCCCGGTCATGCCCGACACGTACGACGGGTCGAAGGCGAGCGTCGAGCAACTGCGGCAGAACATCATGAAGGCGGGGCTGGTCGGCAACCTCGTCGCGAATGACTTCAAGTCGGCGATGATCATCGTGCCGCTGCTCGACGCCGATCCTGCCACCGGCGAGCGTATTGACTACTGGGCGCTGTCCCACGCGGTCGAGAAGAACGTTCGCGCCAAATACGAGACCTCGGACGGCAAGTACAAGGTGCGCGTCATCGGCTTTGCCAAGATCATTGGCTCTCTGCTCGACGGCATCCTGCAGGTGATGATGTATTTTGGGGCCGCGATCCTCATTGCGGCGGCAATCCTGTACTCGTTCACTCGCTGCGTGCGGAGCACCTTCGTCGTGCTGCTCTGTTCGCTGATCGCCGTCATCTGGCAGATCGGATTGCTGCGCCTGCTCGGCCTCGGGCTCGACCCGTTCTCCGTGCTGGTGCCGTTCCTGATCTTCGCGATTGGCGTTTCACACGGCGCCCAGAAGATGAACGGCATCCAGCAGGACGTCGGCCGCGGTACGGTGACGCTCGTGGCCGCGCGCTACACGTTCCGCCGGCTGTTCGTCGCCGGGGTCACGGCGCTCCTGAACGGTGCGGCGGGCTTCCTCGTGCTGCTGCTGATCCCGATCCCGGCGATCCGCGAGCTCGCGATTGCCGCGACCATCGGGGTCACCGTACTGCTGTTCACTAACCTGGTTCTGCTGCCGGTGATCCTGTCGATTACGGGCGTCAGCAAGAAGGCGGCCGCGCGCAGCCTGAAGCAGGAAGAGCGGGGCGACGGGACTCGAGGCGTATGGGCGTTCTTCAACCATTTTGCGGAGCGCAAGAGCTGGGCAATGGCGGCAATCCTCGTCGCCCTGGCGCTCGGGATCGGGGGCTACTTCGTGTCGAAGCGGCTGCAGGTGGGGGATCTCGACCCGGGCGCGCCGGAACTGAGGGCGAACTCGCGCTACAACGTGGACAGCGGCTACATCACGTCGCACTTCTCGCTGTCGTCAGACGTCTTTGCGGTGATCATCCGCACGCCGGTCGAAGCCTGCACACGCTACCGGACGCTGCAGCAGGCAGACCTGCTGGCCTGGCATTTACAGCAGCTGCCGGAGGTCCAGGCGACCATTTCGCTGGCTGACTCGGTCAAGCAGGTGACCGCGGGCACGTACGAGGGCTCGGCCAAGTGGTACACGCTCTCGCGCAACCAGGAGGTCCTGAACTACGGCGCCCAGCAGGCGATCCAGAACACGCCGGACCTCACCAACGCCGAGTGCTCGGTCATGCCGGTGATTGCTTACCTGGCCGACCACAAGGCAGCGACGCTCGAGAAGGTTGCTGCCACAGTCGAGACCTTCATCGCGGAGCACCCGGTCGCCGAGGTGGAACTGCTCCCGGCTGCCGGATCCGCGGGGATCGAGGCTGCGGTCAACCAGGTCGTGCGCAAGGCGTGGCTACAGATGCTGGCGTACATCTACGGCGCCGTGGCCATCCTCTGCCTGATCGCCTTCAGGTCGTGGCGCGCGGTGCTCGTCGCGCTGCTGCCCCTGGTCCTTACGTCGGTCCTGTGCGAGGCGCTGATGGTGGTGCTCGGCATCGGCGTCAAGGTGGCGACGCTGCCCGTGATCGCCCTGGGCGTCGGCATCGGCGTCGATTACGCGCTCTATCTGCTGTCCGTGCAGCTGCACGGCCAACGTCGCGGCATGCCGCTGGCCGAGGCTTACCGGGCGGCGCTCTCGTTCACGGGCCGCATTGTCGCGTTGGTGGGCCTCACGCTCGCCGCGGGTGTGATCACCTGGGCGTGGTCGCCGATCAAGTTCCAGGCCGACATGGGAATCCTGCTCGCGTTCATGTTCCTGTGGAACATGCTCGGCGCGCTTATACTCATTCCGGCCCTGTCCCGCTTCCTGCTGCCGACCTCGGCCGTGTACAAGTCGCCGGAGCCCGCATGAAGCTGCTCAAGTTCCTTGGCCGACAACTCGCGATCGGCACGATCGTCACGGTCCTGGTCATTGCGACCGGGCACCTCGCTTCCTACCTGCTGGGTTGAGCCGACATGAACGTCACGCTGCGAGTGCTGACGATGGTGGTCGTCGCCAGCTGTGCCGCCCTGGTGTCGCAAGCCAAAGCAGCCACGCTCACGGGTCTCGTCGCCACGCCCGAGGGCCAGCCCGTGGCCGGCGCACTCGTCACGCTCTGGAACGAGCCGCGCAACCGCAAGGAGACCGTGTACACGAACGCCGAGGGCAAGTACGTCCTCGAGACCGGCTTCAGCGGCAAGGTGCAGCTGCGCGGCCGTACCCACATGTACCGGGACTTCAATGTCGAGTTCGAACTCGCGGCCGACGACAGCCAGCAGCACAACCTGGCGCTCGTCAAGCTGACCGACCCGCAGGAGATTTCTGCTTCGCTCACGGCCTCGGCCCACGCCGCCGCGCTGCCATTCCCGGATCAAAAGACCAGGGACACCTTCATCAGCCAGTGCAGCTACTGCCACCAGCAGGGCAACAGCCTGACGCGCCGTCCACGCCCGGACGAAGAGTGGACCGACGTCATGTGGCGCATGGAAGGCTACGGTGCGTACATCACCTACGGCGAGCACAGGCGCATCAAGCAACTGCTCGGCGACGGCTTCAACGGCAAACCGGTGAACGTCGTGCAGACGGCGCCGTACAGCCCCGAGATGGCCAGGGCCCGCGTCGAGGAGTGGCACGCGGGTGACCCGCTGTCGTTCCTGCACGACACGATCGTCGGCCACGACGGGAAGCTCTACGGCATCGACGAGGGCAAGGACGTCATCTTCATCCTCGATCGCAGGACCAGCGAGATCGAGGTGGTGAAGATCCCCGCGGAGACGGACGACCAGGTCGGCGGCCGCTTCCGCGGCGTGCGCCTGCCGATCGGTGTGTTTACCGGCATGCACGGCCCGCACAGTGCCGCGCTGACCAGAGACGGGACGATGTACATCACCGGCGCGCTCTCCGGGAAGCTCATCCGGTTCAACCCCGAGACGCGCGAATGGAAGTTCTTCACGATCCCGCCGGGCTTCCTGTGGCGCAAGGGCCTGTACCCGCACACCATCCGCACCGACCATGACGACAACGTCTGGTTCACGGTCACGATGTCGAACCGCGTCATGATGTTCGACACGAAGGCGGAGAAGTTCACCGACATCGGGCTGCCGCACGATGGCTTCCTGCGCTGGATGTCCGACACGCTCATGGGCGTGGTGATGAAGATCATCCAGTGGTTCCCCGAGCAGAACCTGCACCTGGTGTTGTCGCACCACAAGTGGCTGAACGGCGGCCACTCGACGCTCAACATGCCGTACGGCATCGACATCAACCCGCTCGACAACAGCGTCTGGTACGG
>JAABQQ010000011.1 GCA_011391405.1 Gammaproteobacteria bacterium | reverse complement strand
GTGGCGACGCCGCCATTACGCTCGATGGCGAGGTGGGCAAAAGTCTCGGTCATGGTCGGTCTTCTTTGGCAGGCGGAGAGGGGGTAGGAAGGACAGGAAGGTCAGGAAGGACAGGAAGGACAGGAAGGACAGGAAGGACAGGAAGGACAGGAAGGAAGCGCGAATCAGTTCGTACGTCGTCGCGTCGAGCGACGGGCCAGGCCCATCGCGCCGCGCACCAGGATGTCGGTGGCGCCCGGGGCGAGTGCGCCCAGTTTTTCGAGCAGCGCGCCACCCGGCGGCACCGCCACTTCAGCCAGCTTGAGGCGGACGGCCGCGAAAACGGCCCACACGACCCACGCGGTCGGCATGTTGAGCACCTTCGGCCAGAACCCCTCGGTGGTCGGGTCCAGCGCCGCGGCTTCCGCCATCGGCGTGTCGATGACGCCCGGCAGCACCAGCGACACGCCGACGTTGCTGCCCATCAGTTCCGTGCGCAGCGCTTCGGTCAGTCCGACGAGTGCGAACTTGCTCGCGCAGTAACCGCCGAGCGGTGAAA
Organism: Gammaproteobacteria bacterium; assembly: GCA_011391405.1. Lineage (GTDB taxonomy): Bacteria > Pseudomonadota > Gammaproteobacteria > Steroidobacterales > Steroidobacteraceae > RPQJ01. The sequence goes on along the minus strand of JAABQQ010000011.1, from coordinate 54,728 downwards.
AGCCGCGACGGCCCGCGAGCGACGCGACGTTGACGATGTGGCCGCCCGAATCCTGTTTCTGCATCTGCTTCACGGCCGCCTGCAGGACGTGCAGTGCGCCGAAGAGATTGACGTCGAGCATGCGCTGGAGGTCGGTGGGGTCCAGGTTGACTACCTTCGCCGGCAGCAGCACGCCCGCGTTGTTGACGACGATATCGACGCTGCCGAAGCGCTGCACGGCTTTGCGGAAGCACGCGGTGACGGCGGTGGGGTTGGTGACATCGGTTGCAACCGAAAGGGCTTCGACGCCGGCCGCGCGCGCCTGGCTCGCCACCTTGGCAAGTGTGGCGGCCCGGCGGGCGACGAGCACGACATTGGCGCCGGCACCGGCGAAGGCGAGCGCCGTTTCGCGGCCGATACCGCTCGAGGCACCCGTGACGAGGACGGTCTTGCCGTCGAAGCGCAGGGCTGGGAGTTTCATGACCGAAGCCTAGCGCGTTCGCGCTCCCGCTCCCACTCCCAGGAAAGAGGGGAACTAGGGGACGCTCACCGATTTCCCACCGATTTCGTGGCCCGAGATCGGTGCATGAAAAATCGGAGGAAATCGGTGAGCGTCCCCTATTTCCCCTCGCCCTATTCCTGGGAGCGGGAGCGGTTACTGCAGGACGGCGGCGACCGGGACGTGCGTGTAGCCGAGCTCGCGCGCCACGGCCGCATTCGTGACCTGGCCCTCGTGCACGTTCAGTCCGTTCGCGAGGTGCGGGTCGGCGCGCAGCGCCGCCTTCCAGCCCAGGTCCGCCAGCTTGCGCGCGAACGGCAGCGTCGCGTTGTTGAGCGCAAACGTCGACGTGCGCGGCACCGCGCCCGGCATGTTGGCGACGCAGTAGTGGATCACATCGTCGACGACGTAGGTGGGATCGGCATGCGTTGTCGCCTTGCTGGTTTCGAAGCAGCCGCCCTGGTCGATCGAGATGTCGACCAGCACCGAGCCCGGCTTCATGCGCCGCACCATGTCACGCGTGACGAGCTTGGGCGCCGCCGCACCGGCGATCAGCACGGCGCCGACCACGAGGTCGGCTTCCATCACCAGCGTGTCGATGTGTTCCTGCGTCGAGTACTCGGTGCGCAGCGTTGCGCCGAAGATCGACGACAGTTCGCGCAGTCGCTTCACCGAACGATCGACCACCGTGACGTCCGCGCGCAGGCCCACGGCCATCTCGGCCGCATGCGTGCCCGACACGCCACCGCCCAGGATCACGACCTTGGCGGGCGCCACGCCCGGCACGCCGCCGAGCAGGATGCCGCGACCGCCGTTCGCTTTCTGCAGGCAGTACGCGCCCACCTGGATCGACATGCGGCCCGCAACCTCGCTCATCGGCGTAAGCAGTGGCAGCGAGCCGTCCGGCGCGGTGACTGTTTCGTACGCGATGCACGTCGCGCCCGACTTCACCAGCGCCTCGGTCTGCTTCGGATCCGGCGCGAGGTGCAGGTAGGTGTACAGGATCTGGCCCTTGCGCAGCATCGCGCATTCCTGCGGCTGCGGTTCCTTCACCTTCACGATCATGTCGCTCGCAGCAAAGATCTCTGCGGCCGTCGCGGCAATCTTGGCGCCGACGCGCAGGTAGTCCGCGTCGGAGAAGCCGATGCCGTCCGCCGCACCGGTCTGCACCAGCACCTCGTGTCCGGCCTCGACCAGTTCGCGAGCCGCTGCTGGCACCAGTCCGACCCGGTATTCGTGGACCTTGATTTCCTTCGGCACGCCGATGCGCATGACTGTCTCCCCGCCTTGATTTGTGTGGTGCGCCACTACGAGGCGCATCTAGGAAGCATAGGGGTCGGCGAGGCGTGGAATCGTGCGAAGTCGGGCTCAAACGAGATCGATGAAGCAAGTTGCTGCTTTAAAGTCGTCAAAAATCAGCAGATACTGCGAAAATGAAGCTCGACCGGGTCGACAACCAGATCCTCGCGGCCCTGCAGCGGGCCGGCCGCCTCAGCAACCGCGAACTGGCCGAGCAAGTGCACCTGAGCGAGTCGGCCTGTCTGCGCCGGATGCGCGCGCTGGAGGAGGCGGGCGTCATCGACCGCTACGTCGCGCTGGTGAACCAGGCCAGGGTCGGGTTGCCGGGCAACGTGTTCGTGAGCATCACCCTCAACCGGCAGGAACAGGCCGATCTTGCCGCCTTCGAAGAAGCCGTGAAGCGCGTGCCCGAAGTCATGGAGTGTTACCTGATGACGGGTCAGCAGGATTACCTGCTGCGCGTCGTCGTGTCTGACCCGGCGGATTTCGAGCGCCTGCACAGCCAGCACCTCACGCGCCTGCCGGGCGTCGCGCGCGTGCAATCGAGTTTCGCCCTGCGTACGGTCCGCAAGGGCAACGAACTGCCGTTGCGTGATTGACTGGATCCCGCCGAAACAACGAGGCAGGATAGCGGTCAACTGGTCGTTTTCTGGAGCTGATATGCGTGTGCCAACACTTGTTTTCATGATTGCCCTGACCGCCGGATGCGCCTCGCAACCCGCCGCTCCGACTGCGCCTGCCACTGCTGCTGTGGCCCCTGCTGCGAAACCGGCTGCCCCAGTTGCTGTGGCCGCTGCTGCGAAACCGGCTGCCCCTGCGACCGCGGACGCGACGGGCAAAGCCAGTGAGCCGGACACGGTGCTGGACGGCTTCAAGGCAAAAACCCGAAATGGCGAGACCGTCTACTGCAAGAAAATCGCGCGCATTGGTTCGAACTTCGCCACAGAGACGTGCATGACGGCGGCCGAGGCCGAGGAGTTGGAGCGCAGGTCAGATTTTGAGCGACAGGAGTTCCGCAGGAATCAGGCCGTCTGTGGCACCGGTAATTGCGGCGGCAGTTGATGCCTGCCGCGATTTCTGTTCGTGAGCCAGCCGATTTCTGTGCGACGTCGCGCTAACAGCGGACGTACATAGATCTGGCGCACAGCGTGGCGCGGGGGCAGGCGAAGCGAATGGCGCAGTCCGAAAACGTCTTGCTCGGCTTCGTGGCGAACTTTTTCGACACGCTCGGCATCGGCTCGTTTGCGTCGACCACCGCCTGGATCAAGTTCCGCAACCTGATCCCCGACGAACTGCTTCCGGGCACGCTGAACGTCGGCCACACGCTGCCGACCATCACGCAGGCCATCATCTTCACGACCGCGATCGCCGTGGAGCCGCTCACGCTCGTGTCGATGGTCGCTGCGGCCGTGGCCGGCGGCTATCTGGGGGCAGGCATCGTGTCGAGGCTGCCACGCCGCACGATCCAGATCGGCATGGGAGTCGCGCTGCTCATTGCCGCGGCGCTGTTCGTGATGAAGATCGTCGGCGTGCTGCCGGCTGGCGGCAACGCGCTCGGGCTCAGTGGCGGCGTGCTGGTCTTCGCAGTTGTCGTCAACTTCATGCTCGGTGCACTGATGCAGCTGGGTATCGGCCTGTACGCGCCGTGCCTGATGCTCGTGAGCCTCCTCGGCATGAATCCGATTGCTGCGTTCCCGATCATGATGGCGTCGTGCGCGTGCCTGATGCCGGTCGGCAGCCTCAAGTTCATCCGCGAGCACAGATACGACAAGCGCACGGCAATCGGCCTTGCCATCGGCGGCATCCCCGGCGTGCTGCTCGCGGCGTTCGTCGTGAAGTCGCTGCCGCTGCAGTGGTTGTACTGGCTGGTCGTGATCGTCGTGCTGTATGCCGCGATCCTGATGCTGCGCTCGGCCCTGCAGCCCCATCCGTCCCTTGCAGGAGACAACGCATGACTCGACCCGCCCGACTCGACGTCGTTGCTGCCAGGGCGCTCGAGGCATCCGTGCCTGGTTGGGCACTCGCGGCCGATGGCAAATCCATCTCGCGTCGATTCAAATTCCGGGACTTCGCAGCGACCATGTCGTACGTTAACCGGCTCGCGGGTGTTGCCAGCCGGCACGACCATCACCCGGATTTCAAGGTTGGCTACAACTACTGCGAGGTGCTGTTCACGACGCACGACGCGGACGGCTTGACTGAACTGGATGCGACGTGCGTGCGTGCGGCCCAGCAGCTGGCCGATGCAGCGGCCACGCCCCGACAGGCCCGCAAGTACGCTTGGGCCGACGTGACCTCCGAGCAACTCAATCCATCGGTGCTGCGCCGGATGGTGCACGGGGACCGGATCCTGGTCGCGGACATGCAGTTGCAGGACGGCTTCGTCGTGCCGCTGCACCATCACGACAACGAGCAGGTGACGATGGTCAAGTCCGGTGTCATCCGGTTTCGACTTGGCGCGGACCACAGCCAGGTCATCGACGTACATCCGGGCGAAGTGCTGATCATTCCGGCGAATGTGCCGCATGAAGCCGAGATGATCGGCGACGTCGAGGAGATGGACGTCTTCACGCCGCTGCGCGAGGACTGGCTGGGCGGCACCGACGCTTACCTGCGACGCTGAGACGCCTGCACCGGGCGCTTGTTGCCGGCTGTGCCGGACAGTGAGTGGGGCAATTCGTGCGACCAGCCTCATTGAACGCTGGGTCTGGTCGCGCAACCGCCGCAACCAAGTGACCGCGGGTGCGGTCAGAAGGGACATGCACACCACAACCTTCGTAATCGCCCGGGTCTGCGCCACGGTGGCCGCGGCCCTGCTGCTCTCGGGCGAAACGGCCCGGGCGGCCGATCCGGCTGCGCCTGCGCCGGTCGCCATCGCGCCTGATGCGCTGGTGGTCGTGCCACCCGTCCCGCCGGAGCCCGGCCCGCTCTATGCCGCGCGCACTACGCGCGATCGAATCGGCCGCATCGTGGCTCCGGTGGAGATCAACGGCCGCGGACCCTTCCGGTTCCTCCTCGACACGGGTGCAAACAGTTCGGTCATTTCCGAAGCGACCGCGCTGGCGCTCGAGCTGGTGCCGGTCGCCGGGTCCGTGGTCAACGTGCATGGCGTGACTGGCTCCGCCACGCTGCCGGCGGTGCAGGTCGCGACATTGCGCGTGGGCGAGTTGCTGCTCGAGAACCAGCGGCTGCCGGTGCTGCCGCCCGCGGTGTTCGCCGGCGTGGACGGCATTCTCGGCGTGGACGCCCTGCAGGATGCCCGCATCGAGGTCGACTTCGGCCGCGACCGGGTGACCATCCGCCGCTCGAGCGGGCAGCGGGCACCGAAGGGTTTCCTGGTCGTGCGTGCGTGGCTGCAGAACGGCGGACTGCTGCTCGTGGACGGGCAGGTCGGTCGCGTGCCGGTCAAGGCGATCGTGGACACGGGGGCCGAGCGTAGCCTTGGCAACGAGGCGCTGCGGGCGGCCTTGGTCTACGGCGCGCGCCGTCCGCACCAGATGGTGGCCACGACCGTGATCGGGGCGACGCCCCAGATCGCGCAGGGGCTGTCGTTCGAGGCGCCTGCGATCGACATCGGCGGGGCGCGCCTGAACAACCTTACGGTTACCTTTGGCGACCTGCACGTGTTCGACATCTGGTCGCTGCTCGAGGAGCCCGCGATCCTCATCGGCATGGATCTGCTCGGCACGCTCGAGCAGTTGGTCGTGGACTATGCGCGCCGCGAGTTCCACCTGAAACCGGTCTCCTCGGGACAGCCGATATTGCGTCGCTGCGGCGGGATCGAGTGCAACACGCGCATTCCTCCACCCGAGGCCTGAGCACCTGCCGGGTCGCCGGCGGGGCATCTCAGGGTCGATTCAGCGCAAGCCGCCAGCCGACGAGGTTCTCGCCTGCGTGGTACTGAAGCCCAGGGGCCGGGCATTCGAAGCCTGCGCTCCGGGCGTTGGCCGCCATGGTTTCCATCTGCTCCGCCGACTGCGCGCAGCCCACGAGGTCCTGCAGGCGGCGCACGCCGGCCCGCACCTCGCGCTCGAAACGGTCCACCTCGCGCTCGAAGCCCGCGGCGCCCAGCTCGCGCCGCAAGCCGAGCAGCTTCTGCACGCCGTCGATCACCACGTGCAGCAGGTGCGGTGAGGCGCTCGAGGCCGCCGCCTGCTGCAGCCGCGTGGTCGCGGCCGAGAGCTCGGCCCAGGTCGCGCGGGACGCAGCCGCCGAGTCGTATTCAGCCGCCGCATGGCGCCGCAGCTTGCGCAGGATCTTCGTGTCCTGCAGCACCAACGCACCGTGGACGAGCGATTCGCGCGCGTTGCGGATCAGCACCGACCGCTCGTGGTGCAGCACGAACAGCGCGCGGCCGCCGGTACGTAGCACGCGGTGGATCTCGGGCAGCGCGCGCGTCGTGTCCGTGTACTCGAGGGCGTACTGCCCGCTGACCGCGTCGAAACTCCCGTCGGCGAAGCCGAGGCGTTCGCAGGGTACGCCGGCGTGAAACGCAATGCCGGCGAACAGCGAGGCACCGTTCGGCACATGGCGCGGCGGGTCGATCGCGGCGAGGTCGGCGCCGTGGATCTCGAGCTGCCGGCCGGCGGCCGTCGCGGCCTCCTTCGCGAGCAGCGTGATCGCGCCGTTGCCGGTGCCGACATCGAGCACGCGCGCGTCGTCGTCGAGCGTGGCGAAGAACACGAGCCACAGGTCGCGCAGCTCGAGCGTGTAGCTCGTGCCCGGCCCCATGGGGCAGGTCGCGATCGCGCCGCCGCGGTAATAGGCTTCCCAGTGGTCGACGCTCATGTCGCGCTCGCTGCGTGGCGTATTCCAGTACGAAAGAGCGGCATTATGGCGATGCGACAACCAGCGCGCCCGGATGATGTCGGGTCGCTCCGGCGAACGTGCCCGGGGCAGGGATGCTGCCCGCGGCGGCGGCGGGTGGGCGCGTGCAGTAATATGTCGCTTCCCGGTGCGGGCGCCACGTGCCCGCACCGCCTGGTTCGAGGAGATGCGACGGTGAGAGGTCCGAATCTGCGCCCGCCCTGGGCACTGCTACCCCTGGCGTTTGCCGTGCTCGCTGCGCAGGCCGCGGGCGGCGATGCGCCACAGCGCTGCGCCGGAATCGGCGACGACCGCGACCGGCTTGCGTGCTACGACGCGATCTTCCGCAAGCCCGCGGCAGCGGCGACGAGCACGGCCGTTGCCGACGCCGCCGCGGCTTCGGCCGCCGCCTCCGCTGCAGCCAGCCCGGAGACCGACTTCGGTCTAACCGAGGCCGCCAAGCAAGCGCGCTATCCGGAGAAGGCAAAGGATGAGATGCCCGAGAGCATCACGGGCACGGTCGCCGCCGTAGGCCGCCGGCCGGACGGTGAACTGACCGTGACGCTCGAGAACGGCCAGGTCTGGACGCAGGTGACGGTGGATCAGCGCGCGAGAGTGGCCGCTGGAGACACCGTCACTATCAAGAAGGCCGCGCTCGGATCGCACCTGCTCGTTACCAAGGGTCGCTACGCGACCCGGGTCCGCCGGGTGAAGTGACGAGGTCAGGCGCCGCGGGTGCGGCGGACATACTTTTCGCGGTGGCTGCACGGCCGCCGCCTGGCAGGGACATCAGATGCAGAACCTGAATGCGACGCGGCTTGACGCGCTGGTCCGTGAGGCTGCGCGGGCCCGCCAGTCGGGCGATCTCGCCACCGCGCTTGCCATCGCTGGGGAGGCCGCGCAGGAACACCTCGCGCACCCGCTGCTGCTGCGCTTGCAAGCCGAGGCGCTCGCGGTGGCGGGCCGCTACGCCGAGGCGGGGCGGCTACTCAATCGCGCGCTCGCGCTCGCACCCAGTGACGCCCTGACCATCAACGACATCGGACGCGTGCTGGTTGCGGAGAACCGCATCGAGGAGGCGATCCGTGCGTTCGAGGCGGCGGTGACGGCGCGGCCGGAGTTGGCGGCAGCATGGCTCGAGCTTGGGTCGGCGCGCGAGATCGCCGGCGACGACAATGCCGCGCGCACCGCCTACGAGCGGGCGAAGTCGCTCGCCCCGGGCCGCGCCGAGGCCGCGGCGGCGCTCGCGACGATCGCGATGCGCCGCGGCGACGCCGCACAGGCGCGCACGCTCGCGGAGGAGGCGCTACGGCTGCAGGCCGATCACCCCGGCGCGAACCTCGTGCTGGCGAGCACCGATCTTGATCGCGGCTCCGCCTTGGAGGCGCACGCGCGGCTCGAGGAGCTACTCGCACGCAAGGCGCTCGACGAGCGCCAGCAGCAGGTTGCGCTCGGGCTCCTCGGGGACGCGCTCGACCGTCTCGGGCGGACGGCGGAGGCCTTCGCGGCCTACACGCGCATGAACGAGGAGACGGTGCGCGTAGCGGCGCCGCGTTTCGACGACGACGGCCGCATCGAGAGCCACCTCGAGTTCGTGCGGCGCCTCACGCGGTGGTTCGAGCGGCAGGATCCGGCCGCGTGGCGCCCGGCGGTCGCTGCGGGCGCCGAGCTGAGTCCCGTGCGCCGCCACGTGTTCTTGCTCGGTTACCCGCGCTCGGGCAACACGCTGGTTGAGAATGTGCTGGTGAGCCTGCCCGGCGTGCGCTCACTCGAGGAGCGGCCCACGCTCGCCGAGGCTGATCTCGCGTTCCTGCGGGACGACCGCGGGCTCGAGCAACTCACCCATCTAGACCCTGCGCTCGCTGCCCGGCATCGTGAGGCCTACTGGCAGCGCGTCCGCGCCGAGGTGCCGGACCTGGATGGCCAGGCGTTCGTGGACATGGCGCCGCTGAACGGCATCAAGTTGCCGATGATCGCCCAGCTGTTCCCGGACGCGCTTGTCGTGCTGTGCCGCCGCGACCCGCGCGACGTCGTGCTGAGCTGCTTCCGGCGGCATTTCCGTGTGAACCCGTCAACCTACCAGATGGCCGGCCTCGAGCGTGCGGCACGGCACTACGACGCGGTGATGCGCCTCGTCGAGTTGCACCTTGCGGCGCTGCCGCTGCCGGTGCACGTGGTGGACTATGCCAGACTGGTTGCCGACTTCGACGCCACGACGCGCTCGCTCGCGGAGTTCGTCGGCGTGCCGTGGACGGAGGGCGCGAGAGAATTCGGCCGCACCGCCGCGGCGCGCGAGGTGCGGACGGTCAGCGCGCCTCAGGTGCGAAGGGGCCTGTTCGACGGCACTCGGCAGTGGGAGCGCTACCGCGAGCAGATGGCGCCGGTGCTGCCGCTGCTCGAGCCCTGGGTCGCGCGGTTCGGCTATGCGTCCGGCGCCGGCCCGAGCGCCAGCCTGAGCGGGTCCAGCCACGGCTCGTAGTGCCGCCACTGCCCGAGCGCCTCCCGGTAGATCGGGCGGCGCACCTGCTCGGAGCTTGCGGTGGCGACGGCGCGCGGACTCTCGTGGAAGCGCAGGCATACCGCGTCGAAGGGCAGGCCGCAGTGCTCGAGCAGGCGGCGCACTTCCGCTTCCGTGTCCTCGACCAGCCGTTCGTAGTGGATGCGGTGCACGCGTCCGGGTAGCACTTTATCGACGTGCGCCATCAGCTCGACGTAGTCACGGTAGTAGCGCCCGAGGTCCTCGAGCGAGTAGGTGTAGTGCTGGCCGCGGGCGAAGTGCTGGCGGAAGCACGACCAGCAGCAGCCCATCGGGTCGCGGCGCACGTCGACGATGCGTGCGTTCGGCAGCATCAGGTGGATGAGGCTGGCGTGCAGCCAGTTGTTCGGCATCTTGTCGATGAAGCGCGGCGCGCCTTCCTTGCGATGCCCATGTGTCTCACTCAGGTAGCGCTCGCCGAGTGAGCGAAGCTCGCTGGCGTCCAGTCTGGCCAGCACCTCGGGATAGAGTGCGCGGCCCGCGAGCGTTCGGGCGATGCCTGCGACCCCGGCAAGCTCGCCGGCGCCCTCGATCGCGGGGTGGCTCGCGAGGATCTGCTCGACCAGCGTCGAACCCGAGCGGGGCAGACCCACGACAAAGATCGGATCGTCGGCCTCGCAGCCCCATCCGCGGCGCTGCGCGACGAACTCCGAGGAAAAGAGGGCGCGCGAGCGGCGCACGAATTCCGCGGTCGCCTCCGCGTCGTAGACGATGCCCGCGCGGCGGATGCGATTGCCATCGGCGTAGTGTGCGAATGACCCGGCGTACCGCCCGGCATCCTCCAGCGCCTTGCCGAGCGCGAAGTGCAGGTGCAGCCGGTCGTCGTCCGCAGCGCCCGCCCTCGCGAGCTGTGACTGCATGGCTTCGACGTCCGTCGCTGAGAACCGGAAGGTCTTGAGGTTGGCAAGACTCCACCAAGCTTCGCCGAATCCCGGCGCGAGTTGCAGACTGCGGCGGTACGCCGCGATGCCGTCGTCGGTGCGGCCCGCCGTCTTGAGTGCGTCGCCGTAGGCCATCCAGATCCGCGGATTGGACGGGTAGTTCGCGAGTACCGCCGCGAACGTTTCGATGGCCCGCACGTGATCGCCGCCGCGACCGAGCACGTTGGCCTGCAGGTTCAGGTAGACGGGATTACGCGGCTCGGTGGCGAGCAGGCGCTCCACCTCGGCGAGTGCCGCGTCGGTACGGTTCTGTTCGTGCAGCACCAGGGCGTAGGAGTGGCGTGCGGCCGCGAAGCCCGGCGCGCGCGCGAGGCAGCGCTCGAGCAGCGCCGCGGCGTCGTCCCAGCGTCGCGCACGCACGGCGAGGTCGGCCAGCATGCGCATGGCAGCCGGATCGTCGGGGAACTGGGCGAGATGCGTGCGCAGCAGCCGCTCGGCGTCGGCAAGGCGGCCCTCGCACAAAGCCGTAACCGGCGCGAGCAGGCGCGCACCGCCGGTCGTGATCGCGACGTGGTTGGCCCAGGCTGCATCGGCCCCGGCCGGGTCGCCGGATTCCATCCGATGGTCGGCGATCAGTCGCCACGCGTCGCCGACGTCTGGCTGCAACGCGACCGCACGCTCGAGCGCCGCCAACGCCTCGTGGCGCCTGCCGGCGAGCCCTAGTGCCACGCCGCACTCGTACTGCACGGCGGCGGAACCCGGCTGACGACGGGCCAGCGGCTCCAGGATCGCGAGCGCGCCCGGCAGGTCGCCGAGTTGGCGCTGCGCCATACCGAGGAACAGGGCCGCTGACGGGTGGCCCGGGACGGACGCCAGGATCGCGGCCGCCTCGCGGGATGCGAGCGCCGGGTCCGCACGCAGCAGCGCTGCGACGCGCTGCAGCGCGGCTTCGAGCGAGGCGTCCGGCTCAGGTGCAGTGCCCATCGGGATGTCCGGCTCCTGGAGGGTTCGCCTCGCATGACAGCGGGCGAGACCGACGATGTTAAACCGCAATGGGTCGGCCACGTTCCGCGGGCACAAAAAAAGACGGCGGGCCGAAGCCCGCCGTCCAGTACCACGTCGCCGTGGAATTTCAGCCGATCAGAACTTGGCCGAGAGTCCGAAGAACACGTAGCGGCCCAGCGCGTCGTACACCTGCGGATAGGTGTTGCCGTTGCCAAAACCGGAACCAACCTGCCCGCTGAGCGGCGGGTTCTCGTCCGTGACGTTGTTGATACCCGCGCTCAACGTGTACTTCTCGGCGAAGGTGTAGACCGCCGCGATATCGAAGTAGTTCTGCGCGTCGAGTTCCTTGTCCACGCCCGGGAACACCAACGTCGGATCGGCCAGGTCTGGATCCGACGAGGCGGCGTCGACTGTCACGCCGTCGAAGAAGCGCCAGTTGAGCGACAGGTCGACGCCCCACGGGGTTGCCCACGTGGTGCGCAGGCGCGTGCGCAACTCCGGCAGCGGAGTGCCGCAGTTGCTCTGGCCGTAGAGCCCGGCGCAGTCGTACTCCTCCACGCCCGGCAGCGGGGTGAGGATGAACTCGTCAAGGATGGTGCCCATGAACGCGAAGTTCAGCGTGCCCCAGTCGTTCATGGCGAGCGCATAGTTCACGCCGATGTCCCAGCCCGAGGTCTTCGTCTCGCCGATGTTGACGTTCGTGGCGACGATCTGGGCCTCAGGCAGTAGCCAGAGCGTGCCCTGACTGTCGCGGGTGATCAGGTCGCAGTACTCGGGCGAGCCCGTGAGCACACACTGGTCCAGCGCGGTCGCGGGCGGCACGGTGCCGATCGTGTCTTCGACCGTGATGTTCCAGTAGTCGATCGTCACCGCGAGGCTGTCGACGAACGTTGGCGTCAATACGATACCCGCCGTCCACGTGTCGGCGCTTTCCGGGTCGAGATCCGGGTTGCCGCCGAAGAGCGCGTTGTACTGGTCGGCCGAGCTATCCAGGTCCGTGCCGTACAGCGCGTCGGGCAGGCCCGTGTTGCGGCACCCCTCGAGCGTGGCGGTCGGGTTCGTGGAGCAGGGGTCACGCGAATTGTCGTACAGGCCCAGCGACTGCGCCGCGAACAGCTCGATGATGTTAGGCGCTCGTACTGCGTGCTGGTAGCTGCCGCGGAAGCGGATGTCGTCGACGATCTGCCAGTCGGCACCGAAGCCGTAGGTGCTCGTGTCGATGTCCGTGCTGTAGTCCGAATAGCGGTAGCTGGCGGTCACCGTCAGGTCCTGCGCCAAGGGCATGTCCTGCAGCAGCGGGAGACGCATTTCGGCGAACAGGTCCACGACGTTGTAGCTGCCAGCGACCCCGATCTCCGGGCCGCCCTGGCCGGCGAGATCGCCGGTCGAGAACGCCGTGTCGGTGTTGTAATCGAGGCTTTCCTCGCGGTACTCCGCGCCGAACGCTACGCCCATGCCGTTCCTCGCGGTCGGCAGCTTGACGCCGTAGTTACCCAGGTCGCTCGAGACCGACGCGGTTACCACCCTCTGCGTCGTGTCGCCGCGCGAGAAGCCCGGCGTCTGCAGGTAGGCAAGCGACTCGGGCGACACGCCGTTCGGGTCCCAGATGTTCCACGGCACGCAGTTCGCGTCGGTACCGTCGACGAACGATGCGCAGGCCGGGCCGTCCGCGGTTGCGACCACGTCGAGCGCGCGGTCGATGCGGTTCAATGAGAAGTCGTTATAGTAGGTCTCGGAGAACAGCACCGAACCGTACTGGGCGGACACGTCGTAGTCCCAGTTGTCGCTCAGGAACGAACCCTTGATGCCGACCACGCCGCGGAAGGAGGTCAGGCCGAGGTCGTCCTGGCGGCCGCCGCCTTCGACGTTACGCCGCTGGATGGTGACCACGCGCGTGTCGTCGGTGTATCCCGCCGGGAACAGAGTGTTGAACCACTGCCCGCCATTCTGCTGGAGCAGGGGGTTTGTCCGACTGACCGCCGCGACCGTACCAAACGCGCCGGACGGCGCGATCTGCGCCACCGTGCTGTTGTCCATGAACATGAACTCGGTGTAAACCTGCGCCGAGTCCGTGACGTCATAGTGGGCCATGAAATTGGCCTGGTAGCGCTCCTGCGGTCGCTGGTAGTAGTTCAGCGGGCCGTAGTTGTAGAAATTGTTGTTCCAGGGGATGACGTTGCCGCTGGCGTCCATTGTCTGGGAGGTCGAGCCTGCTGCACCGATGTTGGCGACGCGGAAGCGACCGGGGTAGCTCGTGCTCGAGCCGCCGCAGTAGAAACCGGTGGACGTGCTGCCTAGCGCGCAACCGCTGTAGTCACGTTCGGACTGCAGCAGCGCGTCGGTCTCCGTATAGCCGAAGAACAGTGTCGCGTTGCCACGGCCGTCGGCGAAGTTCGCACCCATCGTGAGGCCCAGCGAGTACTCGCTGCCGTCCCACACCTCGCCAGGGGCGGCCGGGAAGCCCGAGTCGGAGACCAGCCGCTGAATTTCGTTGTTGCTGTTGTTGTGCCAGTAGCTGCTGTAGTTCGCGTCGATCTGCACGCCTTCGAAGTTGTCCTTCATGATGAAGTTCACCACGCCGGCGACGGCGTCCGAGCCGTACACCGCGGACGCGCCGCCGGTGAGCACTTCGACGCGCTCGATCAGTGAGGCCGGGATCTGGTTCAGGTCAGCAGACACGTCCTGGGGGCTGCCGGCCGGGAGACGGCGGCCGTTGACGAGCACCAGGGTGCGGTTCGAGCCAAGGTTACGCAGGTTGACCGTCGCGGTACCCGTTGCGCCGTTCGAGATGTTGCCGCCCTGGTCGGCGAAGGCCTGGGGCAGGTTGTTGATGAGGTCTTCGACCTGCACGGTGCCCTCGAACTGGATGTCCTGGGCCCCGAGCACCGACACCGGGCTGGTGCCCTCGAGGTTCGCCTGCGGAATGCGCGAACCGGTGACGATCACCTGTTCGAGTTCGGCATCCTGTGCAACGGAAGCAGTGCCATAGAAAGCGCTGCCAGCGCTCGCCGCGAGCAACGCGACGCGCACTGCGCGCTTGAGATTGGGATTGGCCATCAGTTGACTCCTGAGAGTTCTTGGACTCATGAACGAAAAATTGCAGCGACCGTCCCTTCAACCCGGTGGTTGCTCGACCGCCACACGAACTATCGGATCATTTCCATGCTCTTGCAGGCCATGGTCCAGATCGCGAGTGCGTGGATCATACCAATGCTGCGGGCCGTTCGGAAAGCTCATTGTACGATCCGGGCAACGCTGCCTGTCCCATGCTTTTCCGCATTCGCATGAGGTTTGGTATTGGATGGGGTGCGCCTGTGGCGCTACGGCAACGTTGAATGCCGGAAATTTGTTGCGTCCCAGCAACGATTGAGTCAGCCTTCGTCCTGGTAGTAGATCCTGACCCCGTTCACCAATCCCGCCACAAGTTCGCATTCGGCGGGCGAGAGCGCCGGGTTCCAGACGTCGAAAATCAGCACGGCGCGCAGTTCTCCGCTGTCATTGCGGGCCTCGTGCTCGATCGAATCGTCGAAAACAAAGGCTTCGCCGTACTTCCACTCGCGGGTCTGGTGGCCGACGCGGAACGAGCAAGCTTCGGGGATTATCAATGGCAGATGCACAATGAGACGAGTGTTGGTCTCGCCGGTGTGCGGCGGGATCACGGTCCGGGGTTCGAGGCAGGAGAACATCGCTGTCGGCGAAAAATTTGGCAGGCGTGCCATCGGCGCTATGGATTCAAGGGCGGCCGCAGTCTGCGGGCAGCGCTCGCAATGGACGTCGTTGCGTTGGCCGTTTTCCCAGAGGCAGTACGTGCTCCAGCGCGGCGAGTAATTGAGTTCGGCCCACTGGTTCACTGGCGCTCCAGCCGGGTACCGAATGTACGGTTGGAAATCGGCTCGGCTTTCGGCCAACACCTGGATCAATTCGTCGCGGATGGCATCCGACCGCGCTTCGAACTCAGGTAACCAGGGGAACAGTTCGCGGCCATAGAACTGGATGGGAGCCAGGTCGGCGTAGTGCAGCGCGATTGGTTCCGGGTGATACATCTTCTTCCTGCCGAGCATCACATCAAGGGACCGCTCGAAACGGTCGACGCCGCTCCCGTGTTTCTGCCGCAGGTCGCCGAGCACGCTCTCGAGGTGCTGCTCCAGCGACTGCCGGTTCGTCGCGACGCTGGTTTCTGCATGCTGCACCGCCGATTTGAACCCATCGTTCAGGCGATCGCGAGGCGGCATGATCTTGAGCACGTCGCGGAAGACCTTGGCCGCGCTGCGATGCTTGCCGAGCCGTTCGAGCAACATGCCCTTGTGCAACAGCGCCGGAAAGAAATACGGATCGAGGTCGAGCGCGCGGGTGACCGCCTCCATTTCTGCGGCGCTGTTGCCGAGCTGCTTCTGGGCCAACGCGATGTAAAGCTCCAGCATCGGGTTGCGTCCGACGGAGGTCTGCAGAATCTCGACAGCGCGCGCGGGTTCCCCGCGGGTGATCGACGCCATGCCGAGAACCAGCACGGCTTCGGCATGGCCCGGCGCCTGCGCCAGCACGCGGCGCCACAGCGCTTCGGCGTCGGCAGGGCGGCCCGCCCTGGCCAATTCACGAGCGCTTTGAATCAAGGCCTCGAGGGCCGGATTGCCTGGGGTGCTCATCGACGCGATCTCCCGACCTGTTTGACTGGCGCTGCTGTCCGGCGCCATCGATCGGGCATCGTAGCGAAATCAGCGTGGCGCGGCACAGGCGACGTCGTCTGCTGGCCAGCCGGCATCGAGCCGCAGCACGCGATCGCCGACGGCGATGCCCTGCGCAGCGACCGTCCCGGCCTTCAGTTCCACGACGAGCACCACGGGCACGCGCGATCCGATCGTCGCGAGCGAACCGGGTTTTGCATTCTGCTTGATCGTGACGACGCAGCCGCGCTGGTCCACGAACAACATGTCCAGCGGCAGCAGCGTGTTCCTCATCCACATCCCCACGTACTGGGGCGGGTCGTAGATGAAGATCATCGCCTGGTCGGGGCGCACTTCCCGTTCCTCCACGAACATGAAGCCCTGCTCACGCGTCTGCGGAGTTTCGGCGCGCCAGGCGTCGAACAGATGACGGCGGAAACTGGCGCGGGTTTCGACCGCGATGCGTTCGCGCGGGAATGCGCTGAGGGGCACGGTGCCCGTTGGCGCGGCGCCCAGCGTGAGCGGCAGCACGGCACAGAGCGCGAACAGCAGGCGGGCGGCCAGTCGGGAGGAGAGTCGGGCGGCCATGGGTTTCAGTCCTGCGGGTAATCGACGAGCGCGGAGACGTCGAAACGCGTGACCAGCACCGAGCCCGCGTCGCTCGCACCGAGCTCGCGCGCCGGTTGAGTGCAATAGCCGCGTGCCGACACCCGGTAACGACCATCGCGACCGTCGACAGGTTCCTGGTGCACTTCGTCGAGCGCGCACTTGTCGTCGCCCTGCGTGGAATAGAACGAGCCTGCGCCTTCGCGCACCAGCGTCACGTTGGCCGCGACGTTGCGCGCCGATGTGCCGGGCAGGAGGTTGGCGACGCCGATCACGATCAGCAGCGGGGCGTCGTCGACCGCGCCCTTGAAGACCAGTCGCACGCCGTCGCCGCCCGGTCGTGGGCCACCGAGGCACTGCGCGACCGCGGGTGCCGACCAGTCGATCTCGGCATCGATCGAGCCCTGCAGGCGCGCGCGCAGGAATCCTTCCGGCGCGGGTGCGCAGAAGATTTCTGCCGGGGATGCGGGAGGGGGCGTGCCGCCGGTGGTATCGGCGTGGCCGCACCCTGCGACGAGCAGGGCGCAGCACGCCGCCACCGCAGCGCGCGGCGAAGGTTCAAGCGACCGCGGGCTCGTCCGCCGTGCGTGGCGCGCGGACGAGCAGCGACTTAGCCAACTGGCCATGGAGATAACCGATGCCCCGTGAGAGATGCAGCGTGACGGTGAGCAGCACTATCCCCAAGATCGAAACCAGAGGCAACAACGCCGGGTGCGGAGACTCGACGGTGCCGTCGATCGTGATCACGCCGGCGTGGAACAGCAGCACGGCGATCGGTGCAATGGTCAACGCAAGCGAGCATACGACGCCCACGATGACGAACGTGAAGTAGAACACGCCGAGCGGCAGCATCAGCAGCAGGTACAGCAGCGTCCCCCAGGTGCGCGGATCCTTCAGCATTTCGAGCACGCGCTGCATCCAGCCCATGGGTGGGCCGGGATGCACGGGCCTGCGCGGCATGCGGGTGCCAAGCAGTGTTTCCACGATACGGCCCTCGGCCAGCGCGAGCACGCGGGTCGTGCCGATGAAGAGCAGGAAAAACGGGATGCCGATGATCAGGATCGCGAAGCCGGCCGAGAGCGACAGGCCCGTCACCGCAAACATGAAATAGAAGAGGCCAGTGGCGAGCGCGAGCAGCATGTAAGCCATGCTCAGGTAGGCACGCGGATCGGAGTACACGCCGAAGAAGCGGCCGAGCGTCGTGTGCTTCGGCTTCGGCGGCGGCGTGCGCAACGCGGCCTGCACCCGGGTTTCGTTCGAACGATAGGCGTCGGCGACTTCGCTCGGCGCGCCGTAACTCGCCACGATCCGGCCCAGCATGGTTTCGTCCGTTTCTTCCGGATGCTGCGCCAGCTCCGCTCGCAGGTGTTCTTCCGCGTCGTAGAGCGCGTCCTGAACCAACGCGCGATCGGCGCCCTGCAGTTCGGCTCGAAGCAGGTCGAGGTAATCCTCGACGGTGCGGGGTGTCGCGGCCGTCATGACGGCATCTCCTGTGCGGCGGACGTGGAATGCTGGACGAACGTGTCGACAAAGGCGCGGGTGCCGAGCCAGGTCTCGCGCCACGCGGCGAGCACCTCACGCCCGAGCGGTGTGATCCGGTAGTAGCGGCGCGGCGGTCCGGAGTAGGAGGGGACCACGCGGCTCGACAGCAGTCCGGCGCCACTCATGTTGCGCAGCACCGGATAGAGGGCTCCCTGCTTGAAGGGAGCCGTTGGCGCTTCGTCCGAGGTGAGCTTGCGGGCAATCTCGTAGCCGTATAGATCCGTATCCGCATCGGCGAGCACGGAAAGCAGCACCAGCGAGGTCAGGCCGGCGCTGAGTTCCCGCTGGAACTTGCGGGCCTGCGCTTCCGCCGGCGTCTCGTCCCCGGGCGAGGGGGCAGTGGTTTCTTCGTCGTCCCGCGACATGGCGGTCCGTCTCCTTGGTAAGTGAAGCATAGTAAGCATCAAACACTAGTGCTAAGTCAACACTATAATTTGATGACTTATACTGATGCACCGCAGCAACGATCCAATGGCGTTTCGACTCTGTAACATCCTGAAAACGCCTGTACTCGTCGGAGAGCCGTCGGATGTCGACCGAACAACAACGCATTGGTGCGCCACGTCGATACCTGAGCCGCCTGACGCGCGGCACACTCGCCGTGATCATGTCGGGCGGACGCGGGGAGCGTCTCAAGCAACTCACCGAAGACCGCTGCAAGCCTGCCGCGCCCTTCGGCGGCAAGTTCCGCATCATCGATTTCGTGTTGTCGAACTGTCTCAATTCAGGCATCCGGCAGATCTCGGTGCTGACGCAGTACAAGGCCCACTCGCTGATCCAGCACATCGGCAAGGGCTGGGGTTTCCTGCGTGGCGAGTTCGGTGAGTTCATCGAAATCATTCCCGCGCAGCAGCGCCGCGGCCCCGAGTGGTACCAGGGCACAGCGGACGCACTGTGGCAGAACATGGAGCTGATTCGCGCGCACCGCCCGCTGCATGTGCTCGTGCTCGCCGGCGATCACATCTACAAGATGGACTACGGCCCGATGATCGGCTTTCACGTCGAGAAGGAAGCGGACATCACCGTCGGCGTCGTCGAAGTGCCGATCGACCGTGCCCGTGAATTCGGCGTACTGGCGATCGATGAAAGCAATCGCGTGCTCGGTTTCCAGGAAAAGCCGAACGATCCCCGGCCGATGCCCGGGCGCCCGGACGTTGCGCTCGCGTCGATGGGTATCTACGTGTTCAACCCGCGGCTGCTCGAACGCCTGCTGCGCGCCGACGCCGAGGATCCCGACTCCGCGCACGACTTCGGCAAGAACATCATTCCGCAGGCGATCGAAAACCTGCGCGTGTTCGCGTATCCGTTCGAGGACGTGCGCAGCAAGGCGCAGCATTACTGGCGCGACGTCGGCACGATTGACGCGTACTACGAAGCGAACATGGAACTCGTGCGCGTCTCGCCCGAACTCAACATCTACGACGAGCAGTGGCCGATCTGGACGTATCAGGAACAGCTGCCGCCCGCCAAGTTCGTGTTCGACGACGCAGACCGCCGCGGCTGCGCGATCGACTCGATGGTGTCGGGCGGCTGCATCATCTCGGGCTCGCGCGTGTCGAACTCGCTGCTGTTCTCGCAGGTGCGTGTGCACGACTACTCGACGGTGGATCGCTCGGTGATCCTGCCGCGAGTGCACATCGGCGAGCACTGCGTGATCCGTAACGCGATCATCGACGAGGGCGCAGTCGTGCCCGACGGCACGATGATCGGCGTTGACCCGGTGCAGGATCGCGAGCGCTTCTACGTCAGCGAGAACGGCGTTACGCTCGTCACGGCGTCGATGCTGCGTGCTCCTGCGCGCAGTGGCGGCGGCTGACTGCGGTCGGGCCGTCATTGCACCATACGATTTTTTCGCGAGGGATATCGACGATGCTGCTGCGAAATGCGCTGTTGCGGATGGCCGGACTGTGCGCCGTGCTGGTCACGCTGGCGGGCTGTTCGACCTTCAACCAGAAACTCGAGTCGCCGGAACTGAGTCTCCTCGGCATCCAGATGCTGTCCACCGACATGTTCGCGCAGAAGTTCAAGGTGCGCGTGCTGGTCAAGAATCCCAACGAACTGGAGATCCCCATCCGCGGGATCGACTACACGATCATCCTGATGGGCGACAGTTTCGCCGAGGGCGTCAGCAACGACCAGTTCCTGCTGCCCGCCAAAGGCGAGGCCGAATTCGACATGCTGGTGACGACCAATTTCGTGAGCAGCTTCGGCCGCCTGCTGAGCCGCGTCGGCGGCGGCAAGCTGCAGGACCTGCACTATGAAATCGCGGGAGAAATTCTCGTCGACAAGGGGATCATTCGCAAGATCCCGTTCAGCCACCAGGGGACCGTCGACATCTCCCGGGCGCTGGGGCAGCCGAAGAGCGGCGAAACCTGACGCAGGCTTGCGCCGGGAAATAGGGGACGCTCACCTATTCCTACCGGAAATAGGTGAGCGTCCCCTATTTCCGACTAACGCCGAACGCCTCGTACAGCGCCTCGTACTCGCCGATGCGAGCGTCCCACGAGAAGTCCTGCTGCATGCCGTTCTGCACGAGCCGGTGCCACACGCCCGGCCAGCCATACCACTCGAGCGCGGTCTGCAGCGCCCAACGCAGGCCGCCGGCATCGAAATCGTTGAACACGATTCCCGTGCCCTGGCCGGTCGTGGGATCGAAATGCTGCACGCTGTCGGCAAGTCCGCCGGTACGACGTACCACGGGCACTGTTCCGTACTTGAGGCTGTACAGCTGGTTCAGGCCGCACGGCTCGTACAGCGACGGCATCAGGAAGATATCTGCCGCGGCTTCGATGAAATGCGCGAGTTCTTCGCTGTAGCCGCTGTAGAACACGACGCGGCCCGGGAAGCGTTCCTGCAGTTCGTGCATGAAGCGCTCGTATTGCGCCTCGCCGCTGCCGAGCGCAACGAAACGGCAGTCGTGTTCCTGCAGCAGTTTCGGCAACACGTCGGGCAGCAGGTCGATGCCCTTCTGGCGCGTAAGTCGCGTCACCATGCCGATGAGCGGCACCGAGGCCGCCGCGTTCATGCGCAGCAGGTCGAGCAAGGCTGCCTTGTTGCGCGCCTTGCCGGTGAGGTCGTTCGCGTCGTAGTGGAAGGGCAGGTAGCGATCGATCGCCGGATTCCAGTCGTCGTAATCGACGCCGTTCAGGATGCCGCTGACCGAGTCGCGGCGGGCGCGCAAGTCCGCGTCGAGACCGTAACCGCCCTCGGGTGTACGAATCTCCTGGGCATACGTCGGGCTTACCGTCGTCACTGCATCCGCGTAGAGAATGCCGTGCCGCATCGGGTTGATGCGACCGTGACCGAGATCGGCCTGGTGCAAGGCCTCGATGCTCACGCCCGGTCCCAGGTCGGCGGCGGCACTGGCCGAAAATACGCCCTGGTAACCGATGTTGTGAATCGTGAACACGCTGCGGGTCGCGCCGAAGATCTGCGTGTCCCAGGCATAGGCCGTGCGCAGCAGCAGCGGCGCGAACGCCGTGTGCCAGTCATTGCAATGCACAATATCCGGCGCGAAGTCGAGCCGCTGGCAGCATTCGAGCGCCGCGCGTGTCAGCATCAGGTAGCGGACGTGCTCATCGTGCGCGTCCGAATAAATGAAGGGGCGGTCGAACACGGCCGGGCAGTCCACCAGTTGCACCCAGAGGTCCGAACCCGGAAGCCGCGCTTCCCGGACGTCGTAGCGGTATTCGTTGGTGCCGACCCGCACGGACAGGTCCTGCAGCGCTGCGACCGGACGCTGTTCGCAACCCTGCAGGTCCGAGAGCGCGTGCAGGGGCACGAAAACGCGGATGTCGTGACCACGCTGCAGCAGGTGGCGCGAAAGCGCGGCCGCAACGTCGCCGAGCCCGCCCGTCTTGGCGAACGGCGAGATCTCCGCGGTCAGGAAGCAGATGCGCTGGGGAGGCATGAGTCCGCTAGTTTGCCACAGCGCCCCGTCGCCTCAGCACGATCCGGGTGGATGGCGCACCCGGCGTCGGTATCCTTGCGCCATGAAAAGAATTGTCCCTGACGGCCCCGCCGCCCCCCCCGAGTTCCGGCGCATTGCGCGAGCGATCGAATTCATCGCGGCAAATGCCCGCCAGCAGCCGTCGCTGGCTGACATGGCGGCCGCTGCACACTGGAGTGAGTATCACTTCGCACGTGAATTCCGCCGCTGGACGGGCATTTCGCCGAAGCAGTGGTTGCAGCAGCTGTCGCTGACGGCGGCGAAGCAGGCGCTCGATGACGAGCGGTCCGTGCTGCAGGCGGCTATCGATGCCGGTCTCTCGGGTCCAGGCCGGCTGCACGACTTGTTCGTGACGCTCGCAGCCGTGACGCCCGGCGAATACAAGTCGCGGGGCCGGGGCCTGACGATGTGGTTCGGGACCGCGCAATCGCCCTTCGGCGAGGCGCTGATCGTGCGTTCGGGCCGCGGTATCGCGTTCCTCGCATTTGCCGACGAAAAGGGCGTGTTCGATGGCTTCGACGATTTCCGCGCGACCTGGTGCGATGCGGATTGGGAGCAGGACGACGCGGGGGCGAAGCGGATCGCGGACACGATCTGGCGGGCGACCCGGCGCACCGACCGCAAGCTCACGCTCTGGGTGCATGGCAGTAACTTCCAGCTACAGGTGTGGCGCGCGCTGCTTGCGGCCGGCCAGGACCGGACGCTGAGTTATGCGGCGCTCGCGGCATCGATCGGTCGCGGGTCCGCGTGCCGCGCAGTGGGCTCAGCCGTCGGTGCGAACCCGGTGGCCTGGCTGATTCCATGCCACCACGTGCTGCGGGCCAATGGCGCGCTGGGTGGTTATCGCTGGGGACTCGAGCGCAAGCGGGCGATGCTCGCGTGGGAACTGGCCCGCTCGGTCAGGAACGCTTCTCGTCGTCGTCCTTCGACTTCTCGCGCTTCGGCAGGATCGCGCTGAGCATCGACTCCTGCATCTTCGCGAGCGCCTCGATGTTCTGGCGCGTGAGGTCGGCCACGGTGGCGAGCGGCGTGCTCGCGACGATCTTCGAGATCTGCGCCTGCAGCGATTCCTGCTGGTGCAGGAACGTCTCCACGCTCTTCTCCAGGAAACCCGCGAGGAAGCCCTGCATCGGGTTGCCATAGAAGCGGATGATGGACTCGAGCACCGTCGTGCTCAGGATCGGCCGGCCGAACTGCTCCTGCTCGGCGATGACCTGCAGCAGGATGTGCCGGGTGATGTCGTGTCCCGTCTTGTCTTCGACGACACGGATCTTTTCGCCCTTCACGATCAGTCCGCGGATGTCATCCAGCGTGATGTGGCGGCTCTGCGAAGCGTCGTAAAGGCGACGGTTCGCGTACTTCTTGATCAGGCGTTCCTGGCTCATGGGCATGAGTGTACCTGAGCCATTGTGCGGTGCATGAAATGCGGTGCAAAAAGGCGCTGCAGAACGGCGGGCCTGGCGATGGCCCCGCAGGGAGCCATCGCTGCTGTCGGACTCCGCTATCAGGTGGCCTTGCCGCCCGCCAGGGACGTCGCGTCCTCGATCCACCGGGCATAACCGGCCTGCGATTCGGTCGCGATTTCGGCCAGCGCCTGCTGCCGGGTCGTCGCCTTTTCGGCAAACTTCGTCGCGATTTCACGCTGCTTCGACAGCAGCGTCGGCAGGTCCTTCGCCTTGACCGTGGCGTTCATCTGGTCGAGCGCTAACTGCATCAGGTCACCCGTCAGTTCGTACTGGAAGCGGGCGACGCGCTCGATGTTGCCGACCATGACTTCGTTGAAGCGGGTCGCGGGGTTGAACGCGCGCTTGGCAAAATCCGTGTAGTCCGTCGTCTTTCGGGTGGCGGTCATGGCATGTCCTCGGTGGCAGGTGGGTTGGCTCTGGGGCGGCATCCTAGCAGCAGACATTTTGCACCGCAACAAGAAAGTCTGCAGGGTTTTATGGGAAATTTGTCGACAATTTTTGCGGCGCATACAAGATCGGAATGAGGCGGGTGCCGGGCGCGGTTACCTGGGCGATACTCTCGTCCACGATCAACACACCCAATCGATACACGGGGCACACCATGAGCGAACAGTCTGCGGTGCAGCAGGTCCTGGCGGACCTGCAGCCTAAAATCGGCCAGGAGATTCACTGCAGCGATTGGCTGCTGGTGTCCCAGCAGCGGATCAACGAGTTTGCGCAGGCGACCGGCGATCACCAGTGGATCCACACGGACCTGGCCCGGGCTGCGCGCGAGTCGCCGTGGAAAACGACGATCGCCCACGGTTACCTGACGTTGTCGCTGTACCCGATGCTCCGCGGGCTGGTCGATGCCGACAAGCCGCTGTTCCCGGGCGTCACGCGTGTCATCAATTACGGCCTCGACAAGCTGCGGTTTCCCAATGCCGTGAAATCGGGGAGCCGCGTGCGTGCCCGTTGCGTGCTGCACAAGCTCGAAGAAGTTACCGGCGGCCTGCAGCTGACCGAGCAGTACACGGTCGAGATCGAGGGCGAGCCGAAACCCGCCTGCGTCGCCGAAGCAATCATGCGGGTGTCTTTCTGAGGGAAATAGAGGACGCTCACCTATTTCCGCTTCTGCCGAGATTCCCGCGCGGCATGACGTATTGCCGCCCGTGTTGGCTATAGTCGCGACCAATGCCCGTGGGGCGAAGGATCCAGCCATGATTTACGACAGCATCCTGCACACCATCGGCCGCACGCCCATCGTGCGCGTCAACCACATCGCGCCGAAGCACGTGGATATCTACGTGAAGTGCGAGTTCTTCAATCCCGGCAGTTCGGTCAAGGACCGCCTCGCGATCGCGATCATCGACGACGCGGAGAAGAGCGGGGCATTGCAGCCCGGGCAGACGGTGGTCGAGGCGACGTCGGGCAACACCGGTATCGCGCTTGCGATGGTCTGCGCCGCGAAGGGGTACCCGTTCGTCGCGGTCATGGTCGAGACGTTCTCGATCGAGCGGCGCAAGATCATGCGCATGCTCGGCGCCAAGGTGATCCTGACGCCCGCCGCCGAACGCGGCAGCGGCATGGTGCGCAAAGCCGAAGAGCTGGCGCAGAAGAACGGCTGGTTCCTCGCACGGCAGTTCGAGAATCCCGCGAACCCGGCGTTTCACCGCCAGACCACCGGACCGGAAATCCTGAGCGATTTCGCGGGCCGTCGGCTCGATTTCTTCGTGACGGGCTGGGGCACGGGCGGCACACTTACCGGCGCGGGCGAAATGATCCGCCTCGCGCGACCCGAAGTGCGCATCGTCGCGACCGAGCCTGCGGCAGCCGCGCTGCTGTCCGGGGCCGAGTTCAAGCCGCACAAGATCCAGGGCTGGACGCCCGACTTCGTGCCGAAGGTGCTCAACCGCTCGGTCCCGCACGAGATCGTCACGGTCACCGACGACGAAGCGATCGCCGCCTCGCGCGCGCTCGCCAGCAAGGAAGGCATCTTTTGCGGCATCTCATCGGGCGGAAACTTTGCAGCGGCCCTGAAGGTCGCCGAGAAGGCGCCCGAGGGTTCCGTGATCCTGACCATGCTGGCCGACACCGCCGAACGGTACCTGTCGACGGCGCTGTTCGAAGGCATCGCCGAGGGCTCCGACCAGGAGCCTTGAGCCGCAACACGACGGGGCGCACAGCGTCGACATCCGCGAGCGGCAGACATGCGAATCAGGGATAATCCACGGCTCCCCCTGATTCGCGCTGTCGCGCCAACACAACCCGATGCCTGATTCCCTGCGAAAGGTGCTGTTCGGCACCCTGATCGGCGCCTTGATCGTCGGCTTTGCCTGGCATATCGCCGGCGAGCGGGCCAAGCGCGCGCCTGCCTCGATGGGCAGTCCACCCGGTGCCTCGATGGCCGGGGGCAAGCCCGGTGCGCCTGCGGGCAAGCCGGGTGGTGGCGCAGGCGGCGGCCCTGTCATCCCGGTCGTGGCGACTCCGTCGCGCATCGAGCATCTCTCGCTCGAAGTCGAAGCGCTCGGCACGGCACGTGCCAGCGAATCCATCGACGTCACAGCCAAAGTGTCCAATCTCGTCACGGCAATTCGCTTCGCCGAGGGCCAGCAGGTCCGCAAGGGCGACATCCTCGTCGAACTCGACGGTGCGCAGGCCCGCGCCGATCTGGCGGTGGCCGATGCCGCGCTGAAGGAAAGCGCAAGCCAGTTGCAGCGCAGCCGTGAGTTGTACGAAACCAAGGTGCTCTCCGACCAGCAGATCGAGCAGATCGAGTCGACGTACTCGGCGAACGTGGCACGCGTCGCCGCCGCGCGCGCACGCCTGAGCGACACGGTCATCCGCGCGCCGTTCAATGGCCGGGTCGGCCTGCGTCGCGCAAGCGTCGGCGGCCTCGTCGCCCCGGGCACCGTCATCACCACGCTCGACGACACCAGCACGATCAAGCTCGACTTCACCGTGCCCGAGCGGGTCGTGGCGGCGATGAAGCCCGGCCTGACGCTCGAAGCGAAGAGCGTTGCGTACCCTGGCCAGGTGTTCGCAGGCACGGTCGCGAGTGTCGACTCGCGCGTCGACCCCAATACGCGTTCTGTCGTCGTGCGCGCGCTGGTGCCGAACGGCGACGGTCTGCTGAAGCCCGGCATGTTCCTCAACGTGCACCTCTCGCGCGGCACGGCCGACGTGCTGGTGGTGCCGGAGGAATCGCTGGTGCCGGAGCAGGGTGACGTGTTCGTTTACGTCGTGCAGGACGGCAAGGCGTCGAAGCGCAAGATCCAGACTGGCGAGCGCGCCGTCGGCACCGTGCAGGTCACGGATGGATTGCAGGCCGGCGAAATCGTGGTCACCGAAGGCACGCAGAAGCTGCGGGACGGCGCCAGCGTCAGCGTGACCGAACCGACCGCGGCACCCAGGCGATCCGCCGTCGCGGCTGGCGAAGGTGACGGTCCCGCGCGATGAAAATTTCGGCAGTCTCGGTCAAGCGTCCGGTCTTTGCCGCGGTCATCAGCCTGATGCTGGTGATTCTCGGTTTGCTGTCGGCCTCGCGACTGGCGGTGCGCGAGCTTCCCGACGTCGAAGCCGCGATTGTCTCGATCGATACCAATTACCTCGGCGCGGCAGCGGACGTCGTCGAGACCAAGATCACGCAGGTGATCGAAGAGCGCGTGGCGGGCCTCGAGGGCATCACCAAGATCACTTCGCAGAGCACCGACGGCCGCTCGAGCATCAACATCGAATTCGATCCGGGCCGCTCGGTCGACGAAGCCGCCAACGACGTGCGCGACCGCGTGGCGCGCGTGGTCGGCAACCTGCCGCCCGAGGCCGATCCGCCCGAGGTCGGCAAGGTTGATTTCGGCGCCGACCCGGTCATCTGGCTGGTGTTGTCGAGCGACACGATGAACGTGCTCGAACTCACCGACTTTGCCGAACGCGAACTCGTCGACCGCTTCAGCGTGCTGCCGGGCGTGGCACGTGTGCGCATGGGTGGCGCCCGCCGCTATGCAATGCGCGTGTGGATCGACCGTGAGGCGCTCGCGGCACGCCAGCTCACCGTAGCCGACGTCGAAGCATCGCTGCGCCGCGAGAATGTGCAGCTGCCGGCCGGCCGCCTCGAATCCTCGCAACGCGAACTCACGCTCCGCACCGAAACCGGCCTCAACACCGAGCAGGAATTCCGCGACCTGGTCATCGGCCGCGGCGCAGGGGGTTATCTGGTGCGCCTGGGCGAAGTGGCCGACGTGCGCCTCGCCGCCGAGAACGAACGCACCATTTCGCGTACCAACGGCGTGCCGGGCATCAGCATCGGCATCGAGCAGATCTCGAAGGCCAACACGCTCGAAGTCGCCAAGGCTGTGCGCGCCGAGCAGGCCCGTATCATTTCCGACCTGCCGGAGGGTACCCGGCTCCAGGTGAACCTCGATCGTTCCGTCTACATCGAATCCTCGATGCGCGAAGTCGTCAAGGCGCTGCTGATCGCGATGGCCCTCGTGATCGCGGTCATCTACCTCTTCCTCGGCAACCTGCGTGCCACGCTCGTGCCCGCGGTGACGATCCCGGTGTCGATCATTTCCGCATTCATCGTCATGGGTGCGCTGGGCTTCTCGATCAACACGCTGACGTTGCTCGGCCTGGTGCTCGCCATCGGCCTCGTCGTCGACGACGCGATCGTGGTGCTCGAGAACATCTACCGGCGCATGGAAAACGGCGAGCCCGCCTTGATTGCGTCGGTCGACGGCTCGCGCGAAATCGGCTTCGCCGTGGTTGCGACGACGATGGTGCTCGTCGCCGTGTTCCTGCCGATGTCGTTCCTGTCGGGGAATGTCGGCAAGCTGTTCCGCGAGTTCGGTTTCACGATCGCGGCAGCGGTCGCGTTCTCGTCACTCATTGCGCTGACGCTGACGCCGATGATGACGTCGAAACTGTTTGCGGGCGGCGCGCATCGCTCGCGCATGGCCGTCACGGTCGACGATTTCTTCCAGCGCCTGTCCGCCTGGTACGACCGCAACCTGCGGCGCGCCATGCGCCGGCCCTGGCTCGTCATCGGCGGCACGCTCGCCGCCACTGCCATCGCTGCGGTGCTGCTCAAGGTGTTGCCGAGCGAACTCGCTCCAGTGGAAGACCGGGGCTTCCTCTTCATCGGCATGAACGGCCCCGAGGGCTCTTCGCTCGAATACATGGATCGCCACGTGCGCATCCTGGAAGGTATGGCGGCGAAGCAGATGGAAACGGGCGACGTGCAGCGTGTCAATACACGCGTGCCGGGCGGCTTTGGCGGCTCCGGCAGCCAGGTGAACGAGGCACGCGGCTTCCTGCTGCTGGCGCCCTGGGGCGAGCGCAAGCGCACGGCGGACCAGATCGCGCAGTCGCTGCGCGGACCACTCAATGCGGTGCCGGGGGTACGCGGCTTCGTGACGGTGCCGGGCGGCTTCGGCGGTGGCGGCGCGCCGGTACAGGTCGTCCTGCAGGGAACCGAGTACGCCGATCTCGTGCAATGGCGCGATCTCCTGATGCAGCGCATGGGCGAAAACCCGGGCCTCACCAACGTCCAGTCGAACTACGAAGAGCGCAAACCACAGCTCAGTGTCGCGGTGGATCGCAACCGCGCGGCCGATCTCGGCGTCTCGCTGCAGACCGTGTCGCGCACGCTCGAAACCGTGCTCGGCTCGCGCATCGTCACGACGTTCATCGACCGTGACCGCGAATACAACGTGATTCTGCAAGGACGCGCTGAAGACCGCGCGACACCCACCGATCTCGACAACCTGTACGTGCGTTCCGATCGCACGGGCGAACTCATCCCGCTGTCGAACCTGGTGAAGCTCAACGAGCTTGCGGGTCCGACGCGCCTCAACCGGTTCGACCGATTACGCTCGATCACGGTCAGCGCTGCGCTCACGCCGGGATACGCGCTCGGCGACGGCCTGCGGTACGTCGAGAACGTCATCGAGAAAGAGATGCCGCCCTCGGTCAAGCTCGCGTTCGACGGCCCGTCGCGTGAGTTCAAGCAGTCGGGCTCGCAGCTGTACTGGATGTTCCTGCTGACGCTGGTGGTCGTGTTCCTGGTACTGGCAGCGCTGTTCGAGAGCTTCCTGCATCCGTTCATCATCATCACCACCGTGCCGCTCGCCATCATTGGCGCGCTCGTCGGACTGTGGATGTATGGCATGTCGATCAACGTCTACAGCCAGATCGCGGCGATCATGCTGGTGGGGCTCGCCGCGAAGAACGGCATCCTCATCGTCGAGTTCGCCAACCAGCTGCGCGACCGGGGAGTGGAGTACACCGAGGCCGTGATCGAGGCCGCGGCGATCCGCCTGCGTCCCGTGCTGATGACCAGCTTCTGCACGGCCTTCGGCGCATTGCCGCTGATGCTCGCGGCCGGCGCGGGCGCCGGTTCGCTGCAGTCGATCGGCGTGGTCGTCTTCTACGGTGTCGTGATTTCGGTGCTGATGACGCTGGTCGTGGTCCCGGTTGTCTATGCGCTGGTCGCCCGCAACACCGGGTCGCCGGAGGATGTGGCGCACCGGCTCGAGCAGTTGCGCCAGAAATTCGCTAGTGGCGGGCCGGTGGATGGAACGCAACCGGCTGAATAATAAGTAAAAAGAAGCATTTTTTCGGGTCCGGCCCGCGATTGGACCGGCGCCTTGCTACAATCCTTGCCCGACCCCGGGGCAACTCCACCCGCGCACTGCGCGGCCTCTTCCGCAGTTGCGGGGGAGCGGCAGAACGTCCGCGACCGGCCATGGCACAGAGTCCTTACCAGCAACTCGAGCAGGAATTCCGCCGCCTTCACGCGTTCCAGGGCGCGGCGAGCCTGCTGCGCTGGGATTCGGCCGTGATGATGCCGCGGGGCAGCGCCGATGTCCGCGGCGAACAGCTCGCCGTCCTCGATTCCGAATGCCACACGTTGCTCACGTCGCCGAAAGTGTCGCGCCTGATCGAGCGCGCACAGGCCAACCAGGCGCAGCTCGAGGACTGGCAGCTCGCCAACCTGCGCGAGATGCGCCGCGAACGCGATCACGCGATCGCCACGCCCCTGACGCTGATCACCCGCCTGGCGCGCGCCACGTCGCTCGCTGAAGTGCGCTGGCTTGAAGCGCGCCAGGAGAACAACTTCGAGCTCTTCGCGCCGCACCTCGAGGAAGTGGTCGCACTGACCCGCGACAAGGCACAGGTGCTGTCGCAGGCACTCGGGCTCGCGCCGTACGACTCGTTGATCGACGGTTTCAGCCCGGGCTTCCTCAGCGCGGACATCGACCAGCTGTTCAAGGTAATGATCCGGCGCCTGCCGAACCTGATCCGGGAGGCCATCGAACTGCAGGCGGAACGCCCGCCGCTGCCAATCGTCGGCAAGGTGAGCCTGTCGAAGCAGCGCGCGCTGGCGCACGAAGTGATGCGCGTCATCGGCTTCCCGTTTGACCGCGGCCGCCTCGACGAGAGCAGTCGTGCATTCACGGAAGGCGTGTGGGGCGACGTGCGCATCGCCACCCGCTACGACGTCAATGAACCGTTCACCGGCCTGATGGGCGTGCTGCACGAAGTCGGGCAGGCGATGTACGACCTCGGCCTGCCCGCCGCATGGCGCGACCAGCCGGTGGGTCGCGATCGCGGCATGGCGCTCGAGGAAAGCCAGTCGTTGCTGCTCGAGATGATCATTGGCCGCAGCCGGCCGTTCCTCACGTGGTTGCGGCCGCTGCTCGAGAAGCACTTCGGGTGCACCGGTCCCGAGTGGGACGTCGAGAATCTCTACCGCACGCTCACCCGCGTGCGCCGCAGTGCGATCCGTGCCGACGCGGACGAACTTACGTATCCCGTCCACATCATGCTGCGCTACGACCTGGAAAAGCAGATTTTCGAGGGGACGATGCCGGTGCGTAACCTGCCAGAGGCGTGGCGCGCCGGCTTCGACCGTCGACTCGGCTTGCGCCCGTCGAACGATACCGAAGGCTGCCTGCAGGACCCGCACTGGGCCCTGGGACAGTTCGGGTATTTCCCGTCGTATGCGCTGGGCTCCTTCATTGCCGCGCAGCTGCACGAAACCCTGCGGACGCAGAGCGAGCACTTCGACGCGGAGATCGCGGACGGCCGCTTCGGCGGTCTGTTCGAGTGGCTGCGGCAGAACGTGCACGGCCGCGGTGCGAGCGTGGGCGCGCAGGAGCTGATCAAGGACGCGACCGGCCGCACGCTGTCCGCGGCGCCCTGGCTGAGATACGCCGAAGCGAAGTACCTCGAGGAGGTCGCGTCGTGATGCCGTGCTCGGGTCCTAGAACTTCACGGCAGGTCAGCGGTTCGTAGCGCGGGACCGACTTCTATCTTTGAGGCTTCCAGCTCGATCGCAATTGCGGCCGCCCTGTGCCGCGCAAGCACGACCGCGCCGCCAGCGTCCAGCCAGTCGGCGAAGTCGCGGGCCTTGAGTGGTGGCGAGATGTAAAACCCCTGGACCTCGTCACAACCCAGGCAACTCACCATCTCAAGCGACTCCGGGTCCTCGATGCCCTCGGCCACCGAGCGGATCCGCAGGGTCCTCGTCATGGCCAGGATCGCTGCCGTGACACCCTGGGCGCCGACGTCGGTGTACAGGTCGGCCATCAGCGACCGGTCCAGCTTCACGCAGTCGAACGGCAGCCGGCGTATCTGGCCCAGCGAAGAGTAGCCCGTCCCGAAATCGTCCATGGAGATTCGGACACCCTCGCGCCGGAGCGCCTCGAGCATGCGACGGGTTTCCTGCGGGGCGTGCACGATGCTTGACTCGGTGATCTCGATTTCGAGTGCATTTGCCGGTAGCCGATGCTTGTCGAGCGCCGCCTTGATGTGGCTGGCGAAGTTCGATTGGCGCAGCTGGCGCGCGGCGATGTTGATCGACACGAAGAAGTTGTCCTCGAAGCGCGCGCGCCACGAGGCGAGCTGCCGGCAGGCCTCATCGAGGACCCAGTCGCCGATCTGGTCGATAAGACCCGTTTCTTCGGCGATCGGCACGAACTCCTCGGGTCCGACCGATCCGAGTTGCGGATGCTCCCAGCGCAGCAGGCACTCGACGCCCGTGATATCGAGCGTGTCGCTCGCAACGCGGGGCTGGTACACGAGCTGCAGTTCGCCCGCTGCGACCGCCCGCCGCAGTGCTGTTTCGATCGCCAGTCGCCTGCGCGAGCGAGCCAATGGCACCGGTGTGAACAGTTCGCAGGAACGCGGTTCCCGCGCCTGTTCGGATGCCGCCTGTGCGTTGGTCAACAACTGCTCGGCGCCCGTCGTGTCGCCATCGACCAGCGCGAGGCCGGCACTGACGGCCGGCAGGTACTCGGTCCCCAGATTCGTCGGTTGGCCGCTCACGCGCGCGAGCGCCGTGCGGATCAGATCCGACAGGTTCTCGACCGACTCGCGACTGGGGACCAGCATTGCGAAACCCGCCTCGGAAGTGCGACACACCCTGGCGGTGTTGGCCTGCTTGAGCAGGGTACCCCCGGTGCTGGCCTCGGCCAGATGCTCGCCGATTTGTCGAGCTGCCTCGGACAGGATTTTGTCCGCGAGTTCGGCGCCGTGCGCCTGCGCGATGCGGTCGAGTCCGTGCACGCGAAAGGCCGCCACGCACAGGGCGATCCCGGGCTTGCGGTCCTTGAGTGCGATCGACAGTTGCTCGAGGAGGTGGCGGCGGTTCGGCAGGCCCGTGGCGCTGTCGAAATAGGAGAGGGTTTGTACGGCGTCTTCAGCCCGGCGCAGGCGGGTGAGGTCCTGCAGCGTGACCAGGACCGTGTGTGCGTGAGCCGAGCCGGCGGCCTGGACGAGTTCCGCTTCCTGGTGGATATAGAGATCCTTGCCGGCGGCCGTTCGCAGGCGGTGTTCTGAGCTGAACCGGCTGTTGTCGGTGGCGCAGGCTATGAAAGCCTGTCGCGCCTGGATTTGCTCGGCGGGGTCGAGCATAGCGACGAACGATTCATAGCGTTCCATGGGCTGCGAATCGCATTCGAGGATCTGGCCCACCACGGGCGACATGTCCAGGGTCCTGCCATCGAGCGTGAGTTCCCAGTGGCCGACCCGCGCGATGCGCTGGGCCAGCAACAGCTTGGAGCGACTCGACCAGAGATTGTCCTGCATGGCGCGGTCGCGCAGCAGGAAACGCACTCGCTCAACCAGCAGGCGCGGGTTCATGCCCTTCTGGGCGAAGTCACTCGCTCCGGCGGCAAAGGCGTCGCTGATCGACACGATGTCATTGCGTCCGGTCAGCATCAGGATCGGCAGTAGCCGACCGTCGGCACGCTCACGGATTCGACGGCAGACTTCGATGCCGGTCATTTTCGGCATGTTGACGTCGAGAATGACGCAGTCGGGCTGCGTGGGCTCGAACTGCCGTACCGCCTCTTCACCGTCGTTGGCGGTATGCACTACGAACCCTGCGCCGCCGAGGGCTGCTTCGGCGAGCAGCAGGTGCGAGGGGTCGTCGTCCGCGATCAGGATCGTGGTGCTGTGGGTCGGATCCATGCGTGCAAAATCTCCATGCGGACCGAGCAATCAGTCTGGTCCATCATCCAAGTTACGTCCCGGTGCTGCGCTCGGCCTGGCTCCGGAGGGCCGTTTCGAGTTGCGCGTACGCCTGCGTGAGGCCGGAGGCCGCGCGACGCGCAACCTGCAGGTCCACTTGCTCGCGGACCGCGTTCTCGAACACGTCGAGCTGCTCGGCGAGCCGGCGTCCGCCCAGGTTGCTGACGGCAGACTTGAGCGAATGTGCAGCGGCCCCAGCCGCTTCGAGTTCGCCGGCGTCGAGCGCGGCACCGATCGTGCGCAGCGCCTCCGGCGCAGAAGCGAACAGCATGTCGCACAGGCGCTCGAAGATCTGCGGCCGACCCAGTCCCCGGATCGCGTGCACCTGCTCCTCGTCGAGGACCGGAACGCCGGGTGCAATGACCTCTTCAAACAGGACGGAGTCGAGCAGCGTAATGGTTGCGGTCGCAGTCAGGTCGGGAGCGTCGTCTGTGGATGCTGCGTCGTTGGACGTGGCTGCACAGGCTTCTGGTCCAATGGGTGCTTCGACCGTCCCGGCATGGCTGGGCGGCAGCAGAGTGCCGCGCGCTTCGGCGATCGGCCGGAGAATCTGCGCGAGCTGGGCCTGCGTGAACGGCTTGGCCAGGAAGGAATCCATCCCCGCTGCCAGGCAACGCTCGCGGTCCCGCGTCAGCGCGTTGGCTGTCAGTGCAATGATCGTCGTCGGGGATGATCCCCGGGTGTTCTCCTCGCGCCGGATCGCGTCAGTTGCCGCGTAGCCGTCCATGACCGGCATCTGGCAGTCCATGAAAATGACGTCGAAATTACCGGTACGCCCGTGCTCGACAGCCGCGCGCCCGTCCTCTGCGATGACGACGCGACAGCAGAGCTGCTCGAGCATGGCGCTCGCCACTTCGCGGTTGATCACGTTGTCGTCGGCGACGAGCACATTGAGTCCGAGACCCGACAGACGCTGGTCGGCCCGCGTGGCGGGCGCCTCGGACGTATCCGCGTCAGTCCCGTCGCGTGCCGCGCACACCGTCCGCAGCAGATTGCGCAGCTGCTGCTGCCGTACGGGCTTCGCGATGCAGACGTCTGGCCGTACCGCCCGGTCGCCGACCTGACGGGGCTCGAAGTCGAACGCACTCAATAATGCGACATAGGTTTCAGGCGCAGTGGAATCCAGCCGGATTGCCCGCAGCAGATCTTCGGCCGTGGCGTCCGGCAAGGCGTGATCGAGCAGGACCACATCGAACGGATGCCCAAGACGCGCCGCGCTGCTGACCTGATTGTCGATCGCGTGTCCGCGCGTGGCCACGGTGACCTCGACGCCCCAGCTGGAGAGCACTTCCTGCAGGGCCATGTAGCTTGTCGCCATGTCGTCGACGATCAGCGCGCGCATTCCCCGGAATTCGGTGTTGTCCGCCACGGCAGCGGATTCCGCGATCTCGAATGGCAGTGCGAATGAAAATGCGCTGCCATGTCCGACCTGACTGTGCAGGTCGATGCGCTCGCCGCCCAACAGGCGTACCAGGCCGGTCGCGATCGACAGCCCCAGGCCGGTGCCGCCGACCCGGTTCGCGTTTTCGAGCTGGGTGAAGGCCTCGAAGACTGCGGCGTGATGGCTGGCCGCGATGCCGGGACCCGTGTCGGAGACGCGGAAGTGGAGGCGGCATTGGCTCCCGTGCGTGAGGTCGTCGACGCCGACGCGGACCTGGATTTCACCGCGCTCGGTGTATTTGACCGCGTTGGAGAGCAGGTTGCCAAGCACCTGCCGCAGGCGCAGCGCGTCGCCGATCACGACCGCGGGCACGCCCGGTTCGACCTGGCAGCTCAGCTCGATCTTCTTGGTTTCGGCGCGTCCGGCGTAAAGCTGCGCGGCCTGCTCGACGAGGTCGCGGACCTCGAACGGCTCGCACACGAGGTCCATCTTGCCCGCTTCGATCTTCGAATCGTCGAGGATGTCGTTGATGATCTGCATCATCGTGCCGGCTGCCTCGCGCATCGAGTCGACGAAGCGCCGCTGGCGCTTGTCGAGCGTCGTGTCTGCCAGCAGCTCGGCCATGCCGAGCACGCCATTCATCGGCGTGCGGATCTCGTGGCTCATGTTGGCCAGGAACTGGTCCTTCGACCGCATCACGGACTCCGCCTTGAGCAGTCGCATCTCGAGGTCGCGGGTGCGTTCGAGGATTTCCTGGCGCGCCGCTAGGCGGACGTTGCGCATGTCGCGTTCGTTCCCGGCGAGCCTGGCGGTGAGCACGTTGAAGTTATCGGCTAGCCGTGTCAGCTCGTTACTGCGCCGACCGGACGGCGTCCGAGCCTGTTCCTGCGTGCCTTCGACGTGCGTGGTTTGCGCGAGCTGCAC
Source organism: Gammaproteobacteria bacterium (assembly GCA_011391405.1). Taxonomy (GTDB): domain Bacteria; phylum Pseudomonadota; class Gammaproteobacteria; order Steroidobacterales; family Steroidobacteraceae; genus RPQJ01. The sequence continues at coordinate 18,682 of JAABQQ010000011.1, read as the reverse complement.
GAGCGGTTCGACCACCTGCCGTGTGAGACGGCGGGCCGCGAGCAGCGCCAGCGCCCAGCCGATGACAAGAATGAACGGCGTCTGCAAGAGATGGCGCTGAGCTATGCCCCACGTGGACGGTGTGGCGATTAGCAGGCCGAGCTGGGCGGGGGGACTTGCGGCGAGCGGAGTCGGCTGGGCCACGAACGTCAATTTCTGTCGCAGGTCTGCGTCGAGCCGATTGCGTTCGTACCATGCCACCCTGTTTCGGGTCAGGGGTAGAGCGCTGTCGAAGGATACGACGTCGTTCGGGTCGGGCGCGTTCCGATCGAAGGTCCAGATCACTTCGCCCGTTGGCAGCTGCAGTGTGGCCGCAATCACACCAGGTTGCGCCTGCACGGCCGCGACAATTTCGGTGCTGCCGCGCTCGTCGTAGTGCTGGAAAATTGCAGTCGAAACCTGACCTACCTGGTTTCGCGACTGGACGTAGCTCGCCACGATGTCGTAAGTCGCAAAGGCGAGCTCGGCGCACAGGACCGTCAGCGTAACTGCCGCAATGACCGTGATCCTGAGCTGGCCCGACAGCGACATGGAATCCCAGGCCTCGCGCCCTCTCTGGCGCAGGCGCATGGTCGGGGGTGGGGACGGTGTGTGCCGTGGCACCGAAGAGGGCTTCGCCCCGGGTTTCATGCGAGTGCAGTCCCGTCGCGCCGCACGGCAGCGGCCTGCGATACCATGACGCGCTGTGCGGAGGAATAATGAGTCGTTTTCATCGTAGTAGTAGCGCTTGCGCGAGTACTTCCCGTAGGCGGTCCGAGCGGGCGGTTAACAGAATACGGGCCGGTCAACGGTGAAACCGTGAACCGGCACAAGCATTTGAGGCTCGACCCCGACTTTTCCCCGGCCGAGACGGGCCCGGCGACAGGCGAGGCCGAGGGACATCGCGCGTCCCCGCCCCACACGTCAAAAACCTTCAAGCGGCTGCAAGCGCGCCTGCGTGGCCTTGTCGGCAAGGCCATCGAAGACTTCCGCATGATCGAGGACGGCGACCGCGTGATGGTCTGCCTCTCGGGCGGCAAGGATTCGTACACGCTGCTCGACGTGCTGCTTTCGCTGCAGCGGAGCGCGCCCGTGCGCTTCGACCTCGTTGCAGTGAACCTCGACCAGAAGCAGCCCGGCTTTCCCGAGCATGTGCTGCCCGACTACCTGACGGCGCTCGGCGTGCCGTTTCACGTCATCGAGCAGGACACGTATCGCGTCGTGAAGCGCGTGATTCCCGAGGGCCGCACGATGTGCGGTCTGTGCTCCCGCCTGCGGCGCGGTGCGCTGTATCGCTATGCGTCGGAGAACGGCATCACGAAAGTGGCGCTCGGTCACCATCGCGATGACATCGTCGAGACCCTGTTCCTGAACATGTTCTTCGGCGGCCGCTTGAAGACGATGCCGCCAAAGCTGCTGTCGGAAGATGGCAGGCATATCGTGATCCGGCCCATGGCCTACGTGCCGGAGCGCGAGATCGAACGCTATGCGCGCGCCCGGCAGTTTCCGATCATTCCCTGCACTCTCTGCGGCTCGCAGCAGCACCTGCAGCGCGGCATCGTGAAAAAGATGCTGACGGACTGGGAGCGCGAGTTTCCGGGACGCACCGAGGCGATCTTCTCGTCACTGGGCAACGTGACGACGTCGCACCTCGCCGATCCGCAGGCGTTCGATTTTGCGGGCCTTGAAGCGCGTCGCGCGGCGGCGGTTGCCGCCCTGCAGTGGGCTACTCCCTTAGGTGCCGAGGGCACAGCCACGAACGCGACCCCGATTTCGTCGGGGCGTGAACCCTGGGAAGAGCTGTAGCGCCACGTTTTTCGCCGTCGCCTTCCGAGCGCGGAAAGGCAGACATGCGCGGGCTGCAGTCGGTCGATCCGGTAGCTTTCCCCGAGCTTGGAAAGGCAGACACGCGCTCGGGGAAAGGTGCCGGATCGACCGACTGATAGCCGGCGCCTGCTCGCTTTCGGCGCGCCGAAAACTTCGCATGGCGCAAGGAGCCTCGACGTGCGGAATCCGCAGCGTCAGATGGAATCTGTGCGAGCGGCCAAACGAGTGGCGGCTTTCGTGAGCATGGTCAACGACTGGTGCGTTGCTGCGTGGTAATTATCCGGCCTGTCGGCGCCATCCAGCGGAGAAATCGTCGTTATGTTCAAAATTCGCATGGGACGGACGGTCTTCGCATCGCTGGCCGTCGGTATGCTGGTAAGCGCCTGTGGAGGCGACGGTGGTTCGCCCGCTACGAGCAGCGTTCAGGTCAGCCTGACTGACACGCCGATCGAAGACGCGGACAACGTGGTCGTGTCCGTCAGCGGCGTCGCCTTCAAGCCCGAGGGATCGGCGCCGGAAGTCGTCGAGAGTTTTGCCCCGCGCTCCATCGACCTGCTGCAGTACCAGAACGGCAGGACGGCGATCCTGCTGCAGGACACGCCGATGAAAGCGGGCCGATACCAGTGGCTGCGCTTGATCATCGATGCGCAGCCGGTCGTCAGGGATTCATACATCGTGATCGATGGGAATGAGTGCGAGCTGAACGTTCCGAGCGGCGCCGAAACGGGACTCAAGATGAATCGCCCGATCGACGTACCGGCCGACGGCAGCCTGGCGCTGACTATCGACTTCGACTTGCGCAAGTCTGTTCACGCTCCACGCGGCCAGATGAGCGGCGCCTGTACGACAGGCTACGTATTGCGTCCCACGCTCAGGCTCGTCAACGACGCGAATGTCGGCGCCATCGACGGCACCGTCAGCTTCGAAGCAGGCGCGGTACCAACCGACTGCAGGCCCAACGTTTACCTCTATGAAGGCACCGTTACACCCGACGACATGGAAGAGACAACGGCCTCATCGCCTGATGTCGATCCACTGGTCGTGGTCGGCGTCACGATTCCTGCTGGGTCGACCAGCGGCACCTATCGCGCGGCTTTCATTCCGGCCGGCAGCTACACGGCAGCCTTCACTTGCGACGACGACACGATTGATGATCAGTCGCTAGTGTTCTTTCCGCCGGCGGGTGTTGCGGTAGCCGTGCAGAATAATGTCATCTCGACCGTTAACTTCACCGTTCCGGTTCCTGCACCCTGACATCTTCCTTGAACTACGGCGATGAATGGCCGTGGAGTTCGCAAAGGGTCCCGATGGGACCCTTTTGCTGATGCGGCTCGGTATTCGCCCGACTGGCATGCAGCCTGGCTGCGCGCCTCACTCTCCGCCGGAGATACTTTGACGTTGCTTGCGCCGTGCAATTTTCCGGCGTGCCGGGAAATTGCTCAGGCGCGTGCCACCCAGCGTTTGATCCGGCCGTCTTTCCCGCGAGCGTGTCTGCCTTTCCGCTCGCGGGAAAGACGGCCGGATCAAACGCTCGCTACCGCCCCTCACGCAAACCGCCAACCCGCCCGAAAGCAGCAAAGCGCCCAGCAGCGACTAACAGCCGCTACCGGACGCCTCAGGCGCGCAGCTCAGGCCTGCTGCCGGATCCGCGAATGCTTGTAGCCGTACAGGAAGTAGATGAGGAAGCCGATTCCCGTCCACACCGCCAGCCGGATCCACGTGTCGTGCGGCAGGAAGAGCGTCATGGCGAGGCAGATGGCCACTCCGGCCACGCCGGTGAACGTGGCGAACGGCACGCGGAACGGACGCGGTGTGTCGGGCTGCGTGTGGCGCAGCACGACGACGCCGGCACACACCGCGGTGAACGCCAGCAGGATACCGATCGAGATCAGTTCGCCGAGCACGTCGAGCGGAAAGATGCCGGCGAAGAACGCAGCCACCAGGCCGGTGATGATCGTGGCAACGTGCGGCGTGCGGTACTTCGGATGCACCTTCTGCATCGACGGCGGCAGCAGGCCGTCGCGCGACATCGCCATGAAGATGCGCGGCTGGCCGAGCAGCGACATCAGGATCACCGAGGTGAGGCCGACGATCGCACCGATCTTGACCGGCAGGCCGAGCCACTTCAGCTCGGGATGTGCGTCGAGCGCAACCGCGACCGGTGCGGCGACGTTGAGTTCGGTGTACGACACCATGCCGGTCATCACGGCAGACATCAGGACATAAAGCACCGTCGAGATGAGCAGTGCCGCGATGATGCCCCACGGTACGTCGCGCTGCGGATTGCGGGCTTCCTGCGCCGTCGTCGCGGCCTGGTCAAAGCCGATGTAGGCAAAGAAGATGATCGCAGCGCCCTGCATGATGCCACTGAAGCCGAAGTGTCCCGAAGTGCCCGTATTGGCGGGAAGGTAGGGCTGCCAGAGATCGGGCGTGACGTATTTGATGCCGACTGCGATGAACAGGATGATGATCAGGATCTTGATCATCACCATCACGTTGTTCACGCGCGTCGAATGCTTCACGCCGACGTAGCAGACCCACGTGAGCAGCACGACGATCAGCACGGCCGGCACGTTGACCAGGGCGCCCGTCGTCACCAGGTGGTTGTCCGCGCCTTTGCCAAGCGGCGCATTGGTGAGCGCGTCGGGCAGATGGAGGCCGAACTCGGCGAGCAGGTTGACGACGTAGCCGGACCATCCGACCGCGACGGCCGCACCCGACATCACGTATTCCAGCGCGAGGTTCCAGCCGACGAACCAGGCGACGCCCTCGCCGAGCGTCGCGTACGTGTAGCTGTAGGCGCTGCCCGAGATCGGGATCATCGAGGCCAGCTCGGCGTAGCAGAGCGCGGCCAGGCCGCAGCCGATGGCGGCCACGAGGAAGGCGAGGGTGACGGCGGGGCCCGTGTGCTGGGCCGCCACGGTGCCCGTCAGGACGAAAATGCCGCTGCCGATCATCGACCCCAGGCCGACGGAGGTCAGTGCCCGGCGGTCCAATACGCGGTTCAGCTTGGGCCCGGATTCGATTTCGCGAGTCATCGCAGCCACCGATTTGCGGGCTGCCAGCTGTTTCAGCACGAAGTTCTCCCCCCTTGCGAATTTGGCTCAAGTCTCTCACAGCCGCACGGGCAGCCGCACCCCGTTGCCTTATCATGGCGGCAATGACGCCGAAGACGCCAGAAGTCAGCGCCGCACCCGACTGGACCAGGCCACGTCCCATCGACACTACCTATTGGGTCGTGCCGGGCCGCTTGCTGGTGGGCGAACACCCCGGCTCGCGGTCACGCGCCCGGTCGATGGATCGGTTGCGCCGGTTCGTCGAGGCCGGCATTACCTGCTTCATCGACCTGACCGAGCCGGACGAGAGTCCGGCCTACGACAGGCACCTGCCGTTCGAAACATCGTCGGGACGGCGCATCGACTATCTGCGCCAGCCGATTCCCGATCACGGTGTACCGGCCGACCGCGTGACCATGGACCGTATCCTGGCGTTGCTGGACGATGCCCTCGAGTCCGGCCACTGCGTGTACGTGCACTGCCGGGCCGGCATCGGCCGCAGCGCGATGGTCGCCGGCTGCTGGCTCGCCGAACGCAATCCGGGCGGGGGTGAGGCAGCGCTCACCGAGCTGGGCGATTACTGGCAGCAGTGCCGGCAATCGAGGTCGTGGCTGCAGGTGCCGGAAACCAGCGAGCAGGAGGAATTCGTACGCACGTGGCAACCGTTGCGGCCAGGGGTGAAGGGCGCCGCAAAATTGTCGGGGCCGGCCACGGGCCTTGCGCTGGAGCAGCGCGTGCGCGGGGGTTGGTTCGGGCTCGCGCTGGGCGACGCGCTAGGCGCAACGAGTGCAGCCGTGGCAGCGAAGTCCTCGCCGCTGGCATGGACACAGCATACGTCGCTCGCACTCTGCCTCGCCGAAAGCCTGGACGCTCTCGGGCGCAGCGATGCGCGTGACCAGATCGAGCGCTACTGGCGCTGGTTCAAGGACGGACACCTGTCGGCCACGGGCCAGCCCGGCGAAACTCATGCGTCGCCCGATGTCGCGAAAGCGCTGGCTACCTTCCGCTGGCGCGGCTTGCCGGTGGCCGGCTCACACGATCCGAAGGACGCCGCGGCAACGAGCTTGCCGCGCGTTCTGGCCGCCGCTCTGTTTGCGGGAAACGATCCGGCAGCCGCCATCGCACTTGCCGCCGAGTGTTCGCGCACCACGCATCAGTCGCCCCTGATCCTCGACACCTGTCGCGCCTACTCTGCGATGTTGCTTTGCGCATTGCGCGGCCAGTCGGCGCAGGACTGGCTTGAAGCCGTCCCCGAACCCGTGCCGGGTTGCTGGGCAGCCAAGCCGCTGCGCAAAGACGTGCTGGCTGCGGTTGCCACTGTGCCGGCTGCGGAAGACGCCAAGGCCGCCGGTGGCACGATCGACGTGATGCAGGCGCTCGCACTGGCGCGGCGTATCGCCGGCGACGCACAGGATTTCGATGCCGCCATCGCCGCAGCAAAACGCAGCGTGCGCGACGATGCAGCCCTGGTCGCCAGTCTCGTCGGCACGATGTTCGGCCTGCAGCACGGTGTCGATGCGTTGCCCGCGGACGCGATTGGTCGGCTCGCGGACCGCAAGCACCTCGACGTTGCGGTCGAGTCCTGCGTTGCGCGCCTGACGGCGACGGGTGGAGTGACGACGTGAAGCCCCGCCGGCGCCGGTTGCGCGAACCCGCGTGGACGCGGCTCGACGATGAAGCGCTGCTCGACATGCGTTTCTGCGACCTGCGGCTGTCCCTTGTGCGGTCGGGCCTCGACCAGGCGGTGCAGCGCCTGTACGAAGAATTGCGGCTCAAGGGCATTCTTTTCCGTCCGCACGTCTGGCTGTCAGAGGAATGGTTCTCGCCGGACGGCATCCCCGGGATCGCCGTGCCGTTCTACCTGGCGCACCCGCGGCTGCAGCGCCTCGAACGGCGCTTCATGCACGAGGTCGAGGGTGGCAACGACAAGTGGCTGATGCGCATCCTGCGCCACGAAACCGGGCACGCGATCGACACTGCGTTCGGCCTGCGGCGGCGCAAGACCTGGCGCGACACGTTCGGCAAGGCCTCGCGTCGCTATCCGTCGCGGTATTCCCCGCGACCGGCCAGCCGCCGGTTCGTGCTGCACCTCGGCCACTGGTACGCGCAGAGTCATCCCACCGAGGATTTCGCCGAAACGTTCGCCGTCTGGCTGCCGCGCTATTCGCGCTGGCGCAGCCAGTACACCGGCTGGCCCGCGCTGCGCAAACTCGAATACGTCGACGCGACGATGCGCAACCTGCATGGCAAGCGTGCGGTCTGCCTGAACCGCGAAGTCATCGAGCCGCTGGCAGAGAACACCCGCACGTTACGCGAGCACTACCGGCGCAAACAGCGTCGTTACGAACTCAACACCGCGCGCACCTACGATCGTCGCCTGCTGCGCGTGTTCGGCACCGCGGAGGATCATCCGGCCGGCCCGCAGGCCAGCCGGTTTCTGCGCAAGGTGCAGCCGCAGGTCGAGCGCCTGATGATCCGGCGTGCGAGAATGCATCCGTACCTGGTGCAGCACGTCCTGAAAATAGCGACCCAGCGCGCACGTGTCATGAACCTGCGGCTCAGTCACAACCAGCGCGACACCAAGCGTGCGGTGCTGGTGATGCTCGAACGCATCATGCTTGAGATGCTGTTGCGGGACCGCGAGAACTACGCCCTATGACCAAGAAACCCCTGCGCGTGCTCGTGCTCGTGCACGAAACGCTGGTGCCTCCCGAGTCCACCGACGGCTATTCTGCCCAGGAGATCGACGAGTGGCGCACCGAGTACGACGTGACCTCGTCGCTGAAGGCGATGGGGCACGAAGTGAAGGCGCTGGGCATGGGCGACAACCTGGCCGAACTGCGCTCCACGATCATGGAGTGGAAGCCCGACGTCGCCTTCAACCTGCTCGAGGAATTCCAGGGCATCGTCACCTACGACCAGTACGTGGTGGCTTTTCTCGAACTGATGCGGCTGCCGTACACCGGCTGCAACCCGCGCGGCATGATGATCTCGCGCGACAAGGTGCTGTCGAAGCAGATTCTCGCCTACCACCGCATTCCCACCGCGCGCTACGCGCTGCTGCCGCGCAAGCGCCGCTACGTCGAGCCGCGCAAGCTCAAGTTTCCGCTGTTCGTGAAATCGGCCACCGAGGATGCCTCGCTCGGCATCTCGCAGGCCTCGATCGTCTACGACGGCCAGAAGCTGCGCGAGCGCGTCGAGTTCATCCACCAGCAGACGAATTCGGACGCGCTGGTCGAGGAATACATCGAAGGCCGCGAGCTCTACATCGGCGTGATGGGCAACGAGAGGCTCACGACCTTGCCGGTGTGGGAACTCAATTTCGGCACCCTGCCCGACGTGATGTCGATCGCGACGCGCAAGGTGAAGTGGGACCGCAAGTACCAGGTGCGGCACGGCATCGGCACGGGTCCCGCCCATGACCTGCCGCCCGGCCTGTCGCCGCGGCTGGCCACGCTGGTGCGGCGCATCTATCGCGCGCTGTCACTCAGCGGGTATGCGCGCATCGACCTGCGACTGAAGCCGGACGGCGGGGTGTACGTGCTCGAGGCGAATGCGAATCCCAACCTGGCCCAGATCGAGGACTTCGCGACCTCGGCATTCGCTTGCGGCATGGGGTACGACGCCGTGCTGGAGCGGATCCTGCAGTACGGGCAGAACTACGATGCGGCGTGGCGGCAGTCCTGACTACGCGCCGATGTCCGAGGCGTGCGATCCGGCGCCTTTCCGCGAGCGCGTATCTGCCTTTCCAAGCTCGGGGAAAGGCGCCGGATCGCACGCCTGGACGGTTAGAGCGTGCGGCCCGTCTTCTGGAAGTGCGTGCGCTCGAAGATCGTCTGGCAGTCGATACAGCGCAATGCCTGTGGCGTGAGGTTCAGCCGCTTCACATCGATCGGCCTGTCGCAGGCTTCGCAAACGCCGTAGCTGCCATCCGCCACTCGCAGCAGCGCTGCGTCGATCGCGCGCAGTTCGTCGAGGTCGCGATCGATTTCCGCGAGGCCGACGTCCACGATCAGGTCGGCGAACGATTCGTCCTCCAGTTCCCGCACCGAGTCGGCAATCTGCAGATAATGTTCCGAATCGCTCTTGATCAGCGCCTGGCGGATTTCTTCGCGCAGCTGGATTTGTCGCGCGCGCATGGCCGTCTGCAGCGACTCGAGCTGTTTGTTCTGGAGGTTGCGGGTCATCGCCATCTTCCTTGGGACACAGCCCAAGGATCGGACGCGATCCGCGCCACATAAATAGGGAAGATGCGCAATTCGTTGCGCCAAATGCGGCTGGTCCTGCGGGTGGCCGAGTCAGTCGGGCGGCAGGGCACCCCGGTCCGGGAACAATTCGTCTTCGAAGCCGAACGAGCGCATGTCGGCGACCCGCATCGGATAGAGAATGCCGTCGAGGTGATCCACCTCGTGCTGGACAACGCGCGCATGGAAGCCCGTCACGGTCCGGTCGATCGGCCGGCCGTCCAGGTCGAAGCCGCGGTAGCGCAGGTTTGTGTGGCGAGCAACCACGCCCCGCAAACCCGGCACCGACAGGCATCCCTCCCAGGCTTCGTCGCGCTCGTCGCCGAGCAGATCCAGCACCGGGTTGATCAGCACGGTATACGGTACGGACTCGGCCTGCGGATACCGGGGGTTGTGCGTGACCTCGAAGATCACGGCCCGCAACGACTCGCCGACCTGCGGCGCGGCAATCCCGGCGCCGTTCAGCGCGCGCATGGTGTCGTCCATGTCGGCCACGAGCTGGCGCAATTCGGCGGTACCGAAGGCCTCAACGGGGGCGGCGACCTGCAGCAGCAGGGGATGGCCCATGCGGAGAACGGTGCGGACGGCCATGCGGGATTCCACGGAGCGGGAACGCAAGCGTAATCGACTGTGGCCGATTGACAAGGCCGGGAGGGGAGCGTAGCTAAGGCGCGATCCGAACACCCATGAGATCGACCGATGGACAATGGTCTGCGCTGCTGGAAATGCGGAGCGTCGCTCGCCGACTATTCGCTGCCGCTGCGGCGATTGGAGGAGTGCCGGACATGCCGTGCGGAACTGCACGCCTGCCGCATGTGCGAGTTTTACGACACGGGCAAGGCCAAGCACTGCCGCGAGACCATCGCCGAAGAGGTGAAGGACAAGCAGGCGGCGAATTTCTGTGACTATTTCCGGCCGACACCCTCGGCCTACCGACCCGAGGCCCTGAGCGCGGCCGACAAGGCCAAGGCCGAACTCGAAGCGCTGTTCGGCCATAAATAACGACCAGGAGACGACTGTGACGATGACCCGACAAGCGATGCTGACAGGCATCGCGACCATGACCCTGCTGGCAGGCGCGGCAGCTGCTGGAGAAAAGGTCGCCCAGGAAGCAGCGGAGGCAGCGCCAGCGATTACGGCAGTGCGACCCGAGATCTACGCGCCGGTGACGCTGGCTGTGGACCTGTCGTCCCTGAGCGCCAGTGAGCGACAGATGCTGGGCCTGTTCATCGAGGCTGGCGAGATCATGGATGAACTCTACTGGCGGCAGACCTACGGCGACCGTGATGCTTTGCTGAAAGGCATCGCCGATCCGCGTACCCGCGACTTCGTCGCGCTGAACTATGGCCCCTGGGACCGGTTGGCCGACAACGCGCCGTTCGTGCCCGGTGTCGGCGTCAAGCCGGACGGCGCGGAGTTCTATCCGCACGACATGACACGCGAGGAGTTCGAGCAGGCGAACCTGCCGCTGTCGCGCAGCGAATACACGCTGCTGCGGCGTGATGCCAAAGGTGCGTTGCAGGTCGTGCCCTACCACGTCGAGTACCGCGAGGCGCTCGCACAGGCCGCGCTCAAGCTCGAACAGGCGGCCGCGCTGGCCGAGGACCCCGGTCTGAAGCAGTACCTGTCGCTGCGTGCGCAGGCGCTGCGTACCGACGACTACCGCGCGAGCGATCGCGCGTGGCTCGACATGAAGGCGAACCGCATCGACCTGGTGATCGGCCCGATCGAGACCTACGAAGACGCGCTGTTCGGCTACAAGGCCGCCTACGAGGCCTACGCGCTGATCAAGGACATGGAGTGGAGCAAGCGCCTCGAGCGCTATGCTGCGATGCTGCCGGAACTGCAGCGCGGCCTGCCGGTCCCGGATGCCTACAAGGCCGAACAGCCCGGCACCGATTCCGACCTCAATGCGTACGACGTCGTCTATTACGCCGGTCACAACAACGCGGCTTCGAAGACCATCGCCATCAACCTGCCGAACGACGAGCAGGTGCAGCTCGAGAAGGGCACGCGCCGGCTGCAGCTCAAGAACGCGATGCGCGCCAAGTTCGACAGGATCATGCTGCCGATCGCGGACGAGCTGATCGTGCCGGAGCAGCGCAAGCACGTGACGTTCGACGCGTTCTTCGCCGACACCATGTTCCACGAGGTGGCGCACGGCTTAGGGATCAAGAACACGCTCGACGGCAAGGGCACCGTTCGTGAAGCGCTCAAGGAACAGGCGAGCTGGCTCGAGGAAGGCAAGGCCGACATCCTCGGGCTGTACATGATCACGAGGCTGCACGAGAAAGGCGAGCTTGGCGGTTTGCTCGAGGACTACTACGTGACGTTCCTGACGGGCATCTTCCGCTCCGTTCGGTGGGGCGCCGCCGAAGCCCACAGCCAGGCCAACATGGTCCGCTTCAACTACTTCGCCGACCGCGGCGCGTTCAGCCGCGATGCCAATGGCCACTACCGGGTCGACATGGCGAAGATGCGCAAGGCGATGGATGAATTGTCGGCCGACATCCTCAAGCTGCAGGGCGACGGCAACTACGCGGGCGTCAAGGAGCTGCTGGCCCAGCTCGGCGTGCTGAAACCCCAGTTGTCCGCCGACCTCGCGCGCCTCGGCGCCCGCAACATTCCGGTCGATGTCCGCTTCGAGCAGGGCAAGGCCGTGCTGGGCCTGAAGTAGGCGCGGTCGTGTCGAGCGTGGTCGAACGAGTCATCGAGCCGCGGCCGCGCGACCTTGGCGATTTCGCCGTGCGTCGCGTGCTGCCCGCGGCGGGCCTGCAGACCGTCGGTCCCTTCATCTTCTTCGATCACATGGGGCCGGCCGAGTTCGGGCCGGGGCAGGGCGTCAACGTGCGGCCGCACCCGCACATCGGCCTCGCGACCGTGACGTACCTGTTCGAGGGCGCGTTCATGCACCGCGACAGCCTCGGCACGGCGCAGTTGATCCGTCCGGGCGACGTCAACTGGATGGTGGCCGGTCGGGGCATCGTGCATTCGGAGCGCACGCCACCGGAGGTGCGCGACGCGACAGGCCGCACGCGTGTGCACGGCATCCAGACGTGGATCGCACTGCCGCGTGCGGAGGAAGGGCGGGAGCCGTCCTTTGCGCATCACGGTGCAGCCAGCTTGCCGCGTATCGAGCGACCTGGCGCGATCCTTATCGTGATTGCCGGCACGGCGTACGGCGAGCGGTCACCGGTCGACGTGTTCTCGCCGACGCTGTACGTGGATGCGCAGCTGGCCGTCGGGGCAGCGATCGAGGTGCCGGACGAGCACGAGCAGCGGGCGTGCTACATCGCGCAGGGCCGGATCGAAATCGACGGCAAGGCCTATGAAGAAGGCCAGTTCGTGGTGCTCGCGCCCGCGACCGGTCCGGTGTCGATCCGTGTGCTCCAGGCCTCGCGCGTGATGCTGGCTGGCGGCGCTCCTCTCGACGGACCGCGGCACATCTACTGGAACTTCGTTTCGAGCACGCGCGAGCGCATCGAAGCCGCCAGACGCGACTGGCGCGAGCACCGGTTCGCGTTGGTGCCGGGCGATGCGGAAAGGATTCCCCTGCCCGACGAGTGACACCGCGCCCGTGGGCGCGGCACGATTCGCGTCAACGCGCGTTCAGGCGAGTACCGCAACCGCGCAAGGTCTGCCCACCCGATTCCACGGTCACGACGTGGTCGAATTCCACCTCGCCATCGTCCACGCAGCGCTCGGCCTTGACAGTAGCCTTGATCGTGACCGCATCGTTCTGCGCCGTGTAAACGATCGTACCGTCGGGCGCGGTGGCTGCCTGGGCCTGCTCGAAGTCGTAGCGGTCCTGGCCGAAATTGGTGGTCCAGCTCAGCTTGCTCGAGGGGCCGATTTCCAGGATCCAGCCCGGTTCGTTGCCGAGCGCGCGGTAAACCACGCCACGCACCCGGGCGTCCTCGCGCAGGGAGGCGGCTCGCCGTTCTTCGCATTGCACGGTCGGCGTGCCCTGTCGCTCGAGCGTTGCCGTGCCGCCCTTGGTCCAGAACGCCACCACGCTATCCGCGTAGCGCACGCCAGAGGCGCTGACCGTCTGGTCGAGCCGCCGCGTACCGCCGTGGAAGTCGATGGCAATTGCTTTTTCGCGCAACAGATTGCGCATGACCAGCGTCTGGCCGTCCGCACACTGCCACACGTAGGCGCGCAGCACCCCTGCGGGAAATTCGTCCGCGGCGGGCGTCGGTGCCGGTGCGGCCGCAGGGACGGATGCCGCCGGCGTCGCGTCCGCAGTGGTCTCGCCCGCGGGCGCTTCCTTGCGCTGGCAGCCCGCGGCTGCAATCAGCGCGACGCCCGCGCAAACGACGATCAACAGGCGGGGGGACAGCGTGGGCGAGGTCGTCATGCGGGTCACCTGGCAGGCGGGGTATGCCGGATTTTACACAGGACGCCTCAACAGTTCGCTTCGTGCAGGCGGGTCTTCGCTTCGCGCCAGCGTTCCCACAGCCTGCCGGCCTCGCGCGCCGAGTAGCCTGCGCGCATGCGCGAATCGAGGCTGTCGAGCGTCGCCTGCAGTTTCTGGCAGATCGCCGCGTGTTCGACCTCCTCATCGTCGGGGTCGGCATTCTCACGCTCGGGCGCATGCCTGCGGCTCGGCGCCGATGGCTCCCTGGCCTGGCCGAGCTCCGGTGACGCTCCAGCCGCTGTGGGTGCAGGCGCACTCACCTTCAGTTCGCGCACTTCCGGCAGGGGGCCGCACGGTCGGTCGGAAAACGTCACCAGGCCTGGCGTCACGCAACTGTAGACGAGCCGGCGTGTCGCCTGCGCGCGCGGCTTGACCGGCTCGAGCACGACGGAACCGCCACCCCCCGTCGGACTGTCGACGGTGGGCAGCAGCAGCGCGTTGGCGGCATGCGGTGACGTGGGCAGGAAGAGCATCGCCTGCGTGGCGAGGAGCAGTCGGACGGCATGACGTGTCACGGCGAACCCTCCATGGACCGGTAGGCCATGCTCGGGTCAGCGCTCGGGGATGTCGCGCGCGATTCGTCGCGCGTGCGCGCAATTAAGCGCCGGGCTTCGTGTGGGTCACGGACCCGTCACGCGCGCGACCGGGTCTCAGGCGCGTCCAACGTTCGAGTCGGTGGGGGCGTGGAAGTACTGGCTCTCAGCCGAGAACTGTTCGACCAGCCGGCGCAACTCGGCCATGCGGGCTTCGGCGGTGCCGATCGCCAGGCAGTCTTCGCAGCGGGGGTCGCCGCAGGGCTGTCGCGTGTAGAGCCAATACTGCACGGCTCCCGCGAGCAGGCCATCCGCGATGTCCCACAAGTCGGCCTTGTCGTCGCCGTCCGCGATCTGGTTGCCGAGGTCGACCGCACGACTGAAGGCCTGGTCGAACGGTTCGGAATCTTCGATTTGCGTATTGGCGGTCACGTTGGGAAATGCAGTCAGGGGACGAGCCGCAATGATACCAGACACGCCTGCCGGAACGCCGTCGAAATGTACAAAAACTGCTTATAAATCAGGTAATTCTGGCGCTTCAGATGCCGGCCTTGGCGAGCGCGTCGACGAAGGCGCGAACGGCGCCGGCGAGACCCGGGTGTTCCGTTTCGAGGCGCACCGCCGCGTTTTCCAGTGCGTCGGCCGGCGCGAGGTCCTGGACGGAGTCGGCCTGGCCCTGCGGCGCCAGTGCCCGCTGGATGTCGGCGAGGGCCGCCTCCAGCAGCGCACGCTGTTGCGGGTCGAGTTGCGGGACGTCGGCCAACTCGCGGTGCAGGTCGCGCAGCGTCTGTTGCAGGTCGTTCATTGCATTTCTCCGCGAAGGCGTTGCGACGAGTGTAGCAGCGGCCGGTGCCGTCTCGGCTGTGGAAAGACCGGACGCCACTACGTCGCGGCCCACTAGAATGGGGGCCTCGAAGATCCGGAGTGATGCATGAATTCGTCCATCAGGTTGTCCTGGGTACCCCTGCTCGCAATGGCCGGGCTGTTCACCGCGCCGCTGGCGGCGCAGGCCGACTCGCCACGCTTCGAATTCACGCCGTTCGTTGGCGGTCGAATGGGCGGCGGTTTCGACGTCACGGCCGCGGACGGCACCAGCAGTTCGGCCGACCTCGACGCCGGTGCGAGCTTCGGGCTCGATCTCGGGCTGTATCGTGATGACCGTTCTTTCTACGAACTGCTCTATTCGACGCAGACGACGAGCTTCGACTCGACGGACCCGTTGCTGGACCGTGTGGACCTGCGCGTCGACTACCTGCAATTCGGTGGCACCGCCTTCTTTCCGCAGGACAGCGATCACTTCATGCCGTACCTGTCGCTCACGATCGGCGCAACGCTGATGGAGCCGGACAGCGGTGCCTACGACTCCGAGGCGAGGTTTTCGGGCAGCATCGGCGGCGGTTTCCGCATCCCGTTCAACAACAACGTCTCGCTCAACCTGGGTGTGCGTGGCTACCTGACGCTGATCGATTCCGATTCAAGCCTGTTCTGCGTCAGCGATTCCGGGGAGGCTGGCTGCCTGCTGCGATCGTCGGGTAGCACGTTCTTCCAGGCCGAAGGCTTGCTGGGGCTCAGCGTCCGGTTCTGAGGTTGGCCCCGCCGGGCTCATAGCGCAGGGACCGAGCTTGCATCCTCCAGCTCGGGTGGCGATTGCGTGAACAGCACGCGCAGGCGCACGCCCACCTGCTCCTGCGGCGTAAGTCCGCTGCGGTCGCGCATGACGCGCACCAGCGTCGCCGGATCGTCGGTGATGACGTTGTCCACGTTGCGCTCGATCATGCGCAGCATCACCTCGGGTTTGTTCACGGTCCACACGTGGACCTTCTTGCCCGCGGCCCTGGCCTGGCCCACGAGGCTCGCGGTCGCGCGTGCGGAATTCAGGCTGACGAAGTCGGTATCGGTCTTGATGACGTTGCCGACAGCCGCCGTCACGATCAAGCCGGTCTCGAGGCCTGGTTGCAGCTGCTCGACCTGCTGCAGCGACGCGTGGTCGAGTGACGTGATCACGACCTGGTCCAGGAACTGCTTCTCGCGCAGCAACGCCACGACCGCCGCCGCCAGCTGCGGGTCCGGCACGTTGTACTTCAGTTCAATGTTGATGCGGAACTTGCCGCGCGCGAAATCGATCACCTCGGCCAGCGTCGGCACGCGCTCACCTGCGTATTGCGGCCCGCGCTTGCTGCCAATGTCGATGGTCCCGATCTCGGCGAGCGTAAGGTCCTTTACCTTGCGCGGGTCGCTGCCCATGCGCATCAGGTCGCCGTCGTGGATCACGACGATCGCGCCGTCGCGCGTGCGCTGCACGTCGAGTTCGACGTAGTGGGTTCCAGCCTCATGTGCCTCACGGAACGCGGCCAGCGAATTTTCCGGCGCCCGCATCGAGGCGCCTCGATGGGCCGTCACGGCGACGTCCTCGCGTACGTCCAGGCGTTGCAGCAGGAAAATCATGGCGAGTGCGGCCAGCGTCGCGACGACCAGCACGGCGAGCAGGAGCGGTCGACCCACGCGCGCACCCGTCGCATCGGCGACCGAGTCTGCGGGTGCCTGGAGCAGGATCGGTGCTGCACGCCGCTCGGCGTACATGCGGGTCGCAAGGAACTGGTGACCCGCGAACTGCAGCGTCGCGTAGACGAAGCTGAAGGCGATGGTCACGGCCATGAAGAGCGCGACCAGCGGCAGGACGCGCTGCGGATCGACGCCGGCCCAGGTCATCGCAAATTCGGTGAGGTAACGGCCGACGCGCAGGCAGAGGGCGGCGAGCGACGCCAGGCAGACCCACCACAGCAGCAGCGGCGTGATCGACTGCAGCAGCCGTCCCTCGAGCATGCGCTCGCTCGCGCGCAGCACGTCGGCGGGCTTCAGGGCGTGGAACATCGCGATCGGCATCGCGAAGATCCAGCGTGCGAACTGCGCCAGCAGCACGAATGCGAACCCCGCACCGGCGATGCCGGCTGCCAGCAACGCACGGCGCCATTCCGGCGGAGTTTCGGACAGGTAGTAGTTGACGTCACGCCCCGCCAGCGTCGTAAACCAGACGATCGCGATGATCGCGAGGAACGGCAATGCCAGCAGCACCACGCGTGCGAACAGGCGGCCGCCCAGCCGCAGCAGCAATCGCAGCTTGTCCGTGACGGCGCCGATGGTTCCCCACAGCGTGACCGGGCGTTGCCCGATCGCATGCCCCGAGATCCAGGCATAGCCGGCGAGTTGTGCGATCTGGAAGCCGATTGCTGCGCCCGCCGCGAGCAGCACGAAGACGATGCCAGGCGGTGACAGCACGAAACGGGCAATGTCGAAATTGCTGATCACGTCGGACCCGGAGCGCGCGACGATCCGGTCGGCGAGCCAGCCGGCGAGCGGGGCGAGCACAATGAACCCGAGCAGCTGCACGAACAGCTGCCAGGCGATCACGACTCCCCAGCGCCGTCGGAAGTCAGTGCGGGTGCGGTCGAAGAGTCCAGGCCAGTTCATGCGCGGCGCCCGTTGTCGTTGTGCAGGTCGCAGCGCCCGGGCGCCGTCCTGGTCAGACGAGGACCCGTTCGATGCCGCCCGCGTTGGCCCGTTGCACGTAGGATTCGAGCCAGGCGGGGCCCAGCAGGTGCCGCGCCATCTCGACCACGATGTAGTCGGCGCCGGTGCCTGCGTCGTCATCGTACCGCGACAAGCCCTGCAGGCACGACGGGCAGGAGGTCAGCACCTTCACTTCCCCGCTGAAGCCATCGCCACGGAGCTTCCCCGCGCCGAGTTCCATCTCGCGCTGCTTGCGGAACCGCACCTGGGTGGCGATGTCCGGCCGTGCGACCGCGAACGTGCCCGATTCACCGCAACAGCGGTCGTTTTTCTCGATCCTGCCGTTCGTCCCGGCGGCCAGTAGTGTGTTGACGACCTTGAGCGCGTCGTGCGTCTTCATCGGTGAGTGACACGGTTCGTGATACATGTAACGCACGCCCGTGGCGGTTTCGAGCCGGATGCCCTTCTCGAGCAGGTATTCGTGGATGTCGACGATGCGGCAGCCGGGGAAGATGTCCTCGAACTTGTAGTCCTGCAGCTGGTCGTGGCAGGTGCCGCAGCTCACCACGACGGTCTTGATGTCGAGGTAGTTGAGCGTGTTCGCTACGCGATGGAAGAGCACCCGGTTGTCGGTGATCATCTTCTCGGCCTTGTCGAACTGCCCGCTGCCGCGCTGCGGGTAGCCACAGCACAGGTAGCCCGGCGGCAGCACGGTCTGCACGCCGGCGTGCCACAGCATCGCCTGCGTGGCCAGGCCGACCTGACTGAACAGGCGCTCGCTGCCGCAGCCGGGAAAATAGAACACCGCCTCGGTCTCGGCCGTCGTGGCCTGCGGGTTGCGGATGATGGGGACGTAGTCCTTGTCCTCGATGTCCAGCAAGGCGCGCGCCGAACGTTTGGGCAGGCCACCCGGCATCTTCTTGTTGATGAAGTGGATGACCTGTTCCTTCAGCGGCGCGGTGCCCAGCGTGGCCGGCGGCGCGGCGGTCTGGCGGCGCACCAGCGGCTTGAGCAGGCCGTTCACAAAACGCTGGGCCTTGAAGGCGACGCCGACCATGCCCGCGCGCATGAACTTGA
>JAABQQ010000010.1 GCA_011391405.1 Gammaproteobacteria bacterium | reverse complement strand
ATCGCGGCGGCGCAGGAGAAGTTCTACTTGCAGAACAACCGCTATGCCATTGACGATGAACTCGCAATGGCACCGCCAGCCGGGCTTGGTATCCTTGCCACGACCGAGAACGGCTGGTACACACTCGAGATTACCGCGGCCGACACAGAAACATTCACTGCAGAAGCGACGGCGGTCGGCGGCCAGGCGAACGACTCGCATTGCGCGACGTTCACGCTGAACGCGGTCGGGGAAAAAGACGCGGCGAACGACGACTGCTGGAATCGATAGCGGACACGCCGGCCAGCCGAGGCGACACCACCTAGACGGCGTCGCTTCGGCTGGCTTTCGCCGACCGCAATTCACGCGGCAGCGCGAACACGACGTGCTCCGCCCGCCCCTCGATCTCGGTCGCGCCCTGCCCGCCCCACTCCTTGAGACGCGCCACGACGCGCTGCACCAGCAGTTCGGGCGCTGACGCGCCTGCCGTGACTCCCACGGCCTGCTTGCCCTCGAACCATTCGGCACGCAGGTTCTCCGGGCCGTCCACGAGGTAGCCCGGCATGCCTGCCTTTTCGGCGATCTCGCGCAGGCGATTGGAATTCGAACTCGTGGCCGATCCGACCACGACCATCACGTCACAGTCCGCGACCAGCTTTTTCACCGCGTCCTGGCGGTTCTGCGTCGCGTAGCAGATGTCTTCCTTGCGCGGCGTCGAAAGCGTCGGGAACTTGGCCTGCAGCGCTTCGAGAACGTCGGCCGTGTCATCCACGGAGAGAGTCGTCTGCGTGACCACACCTACCCGCGCGGGATCCCGCACGTTCAGGTGCCGCACGTCGTCGACGTCCTCGACCAGGCAGATACGCCCGCCTTTTGACGCGTCGAACTGGCCCATCGTCCCTTCGACTTCCGGGTGGCCCTCGTGGCCGATCAGGATCACGTCGCGGCCATCGCGGCCGTAGCGTGAAACTTCCATGTGCACCTTGGTGACCAGCGGGCACGTGGCGTCGAACACGCGCAGCTCGCGCCGCCTGGCTTCGGCCTGCACCGCCTTCGAAACGCCGTGGGCACTGAAGATGACCGTGGCGCCGTCGGGCACCTCGTCGAGCTCCTCGACGAACACGGCGCCCAGGCCGCGCAGCCGGTCGACGACAAACTTGTTGTGCACCACCTCGTGCCGCACGTGGATCGGCGCGCCGAAGAGCTCGAGCGCGCGCTCGACGATGTCGATCGCCCGGTCGACGCCGGCGCAGAAGCCGCGGGGATTGGCGAGGACGATCCTCACTTAATGGTGCCGCTCACGGAACGCATCGAGGATCATCAGCGCCGCGCCGATCGTGATCGCGCTGTCGGCGATGTTGAACGCAGGGAAGTACGAACCGCCCCAGTGCGCGTGGATGAAGTCGATCACGTAACCGTGCGCAATGCGGTCGATCACGTTGCCGATCGCGCCGCCGACGATCAGCGCCAGCGCCAGCGGCAGGAACTTCTCGCCTCGCGGCAGCCGCCAGAGCCACACGACGAGCGCGGCGCACACGACGAATCCGAGCGTGATGAAAAACCCGCGCTGCCAGCCGGACGCGTCGGCCAGGATGCTGAACGCAGCACCGGTGTTGTGCAGCAGCGTGAAGTCGAGCACTGGCAGGACCTCGACGCGAGCGTAAAGCTCGAGGAAACGCGTGACCAGGAACTTGGTCGCCTGGTCCAGCACAACGACGAACAGCGACAGCCACAGCCAGGCCGCGGGGTGCGTGCGCTGCATACGCAGGGCAGTGAGCGTCGCGAGGCCGATCGCCGTGTGCGCGCCCTTCCCGGGCGGTGGTGGCGGTGGAGTGGGTGTCGTCGAAGGGTTCATGGCGTCATTGTCCTTCTCAGACGTACCGGCGGGTCTCGCCCGGGCCGTCGAGATTGACCGCGCAGCGGCCGCACAGTTCCGGATGGGCAGACACGGTACCGACGTCCGGCCGCTTGTGCCAGCAACGGGCGCACTTCTGCGACTCGGAGCGCTTGACGTGCAGCCAGAGCCCGCTCTTGCCCTCGCCGTCCGTAGCCACGGCCTCAGCCGGTCGAGAGCCGGCATCTGCCACGCGCGCTTCCGATGTGATCAGCACGAATCGCAGTTCATCGCCCAGCGGCTTCAGGGCCGCGGTCCACGCGGGCGTGCCGTAGAGCGTCACCTCGGCATCGAGCGGCGCGCCAATCTGCTCGGCAACGCGCAGGCGCTCGAGCTCACGCAGTACGGCGGCACGCGCCTCCAGCACTTTCGGCCAGTCGATCGTCTGCGCCACGCCGTCGGTCGCGGGAATGTCGGCCCAGGCTGTGAAGAACACTGATTCCGCGCGCTCTCCCGGCATGAAGCGCCAGATTTCCTCGGCCGTGAACGACAGGATCGGCGCCAGCCAGCGCACCATCGCCTCGGCGATCCAGTACATCGCCGTCTGCGCCGAACGGCGCGCCGGGCCAGTCGCCGGCGTCGTGTAGAGGCGATCCTTGAGCACGTCGAGATAGAAGCCGCCAAGATCGACGACGCAGAAATTGTGCAGCTTCTGATAAATGACGTGGAATTCGTAGCTGCGATAGGCGGCGATGACTTCGTGCTGCAACTCGCGCGTGCGGACGAGCGCCCAGCGGTCGAGCGCGAGCATCTGGTCCACCGGCACGGCATCGCGCGCGGGATCGAACCCGGCGAGATTGCCGAGCAGGAAGCGCACCGTGTTGCGGACGCGGCGGTACGAGTCCGACGTGCGCTTCAGGATCTCGTCCGAAACGCTGATCTCGTTGGCGTAGTCGGTGGCTGCAACCCACAGGCGCAGCACATCGGCGCCGAGCGTGCTCATCACCTTCTGCGGCAGCACGGTGTTGCCAAGCGACTTCGACATCTTGCGGCCCTTCTCGTCCACGGTGAAGCCGTGGGTGAGCACGCCCTTGTAGGGCGCGCGGCCTTTCTGCGCCACCGAGGTCAGCAGTGAGCTGTGGAACCAGCCGCGGTGCTGGTCCGAGCCTTCGAGGTAGAGGTCGGCGGGCGACAGGATTTCCGGCCGGCTCTGCGATACGCAATGGTGCGAAACGCCCGAGTCGAACCAGACATCCATGATGTCGGTGACCTTCTCGTAGCTCGATGCCTCCGCGCCGAGCAACGTGGCCGGATCGAGATCGAACCAGGCATCGATACCGTCCTTTGCGACGAGTCCGGCCACCTGATCCACGAGCTCGGGCGTGCGCGGATGCAGCTCGCCCGTTTCCTTGTGCGTGAACAGGGACAGCGGCACACCCCACATGCGCTGGCGCGAGATACACCAGTCGGGGCGGCCGGCGATCATGCTGTAGATGCGCTGCTCGCCCCAGCCCGGGGTCCACTCGACCTTGCCGATCTCGGCGAGCGCCGCCGCGCGCAAGCCTGCACGTTCCATGCTGATGAACCACTGCGGAGTGGCGCGGAAGATCACCGGCGTCTTGTGGCGCCAGCAGTGCGGGTAGCTGTGACGAAACGCTTCGTGGTGCAGCAGCGCACCGCGCTCCGCGAGTACCTCGACGACGTGCTTGTTCGCGTCGAAGACTTTCTCGCCGGCGAAGATCGGCGTCGCCGGCAGGAAACGCCCGTCGCTGCCGACAGGGTTGTCGACCGCGAGGCCGTACTTCTTGCCGACGACGAAGTCTTCCTGGCCGTGGCCGGGTGCGGTGTGCACGGCGCCGGTACCGCTTTCGAGCGTCACGTGATCACCGAGGATCACCGGCACGACGCGATCGTAGAACGGATGACGGAGCCTCAGGTGCTCGAGGGCGTCGCCCTTGATCCGTGCAAGCTCGCGTGACGCAGCGACTTCGGCGCGTTGCAGCACCGACGGCGCAAGCTCCGACGCGACGATCAGCAGCTCTTCGCCCGCACCCGCAGCGATGGCGAGCAGCGAGTAGTCAAATTCCGCATGCACCGCGACGGCCTGGTTGGCCGGCAGCGTCCACGGCGTGGTGGTCCAGATCACGACACTCGCACGACCCGACGGCAGGCTCACGCCAGCACGCCGCGCGAGATCGGCGCCATCGACCACGTCGAAGCGGACGTCGATCGACGGCGAAGTACGTTCTTCGTACTCGACCTCGGCCTCGGCGAGTGCCGAACGGCAGTCGAGGCACCAGTGCACGGGCTTGTAGCCCTTATACAAGTGACCATTGCGGATGATCTGGGCGAACGCGCGCAGCTGCTCGGCTTCGTAGCGCGGCGCCAGCGTCAGGTACGGGTTGAACCAGTCGCCCATGACGCCGAGCCGGATGAAGTCCTTGCGCTGGACGTCGATCTGCTGCATCGCGAATTCACGGCACGCCTGGCGGAACGCCTTGGCGTCGAGCTGCTTCATTTCGCGGCCGCGCACTTTCTCGACCGCGTGCTCGATCGGCAGGCCATGGCAGTCCCAGCCCGGCACGTAGGGCGCGTCAAAGCCGTCGAGCGTGCGTGACTTGACGATGACGTCCTTCAGGATCTTGTTGACCGCGTGGCCGATGTGGATCGCGCCGTTCGCGTACGGCGGACCATCGTGCAGGATGAACTTCGGCCGGTCCTTCGCGATGTCGCGCAGCTTGTCGTACGTGCGGTGCTCGTCCCACCACGCCAGCATGTCCGGCTCGCGGCGCGCGAGATCGGCCTTCATCGGGAACGCCGTCTCCGGCAGGTTTACGGTGTTCTTGTAGTCAGCCATGGGCAGGGACTTCGGAGCGGATCGCGCACGTCGGCACGGAACCGGAAATATTGAGGCAATTCATGGTTTTAATCTAGCGTTAGCGGCGCCGGGAGCGGCGAGTTCAGGCCCGCAGCGGAATTTCGGCGAGGGCTGCCCGGGCGCGGGCCGAATCGACACCCATCTGGACGACCAGTGCGTCCAGCGACTCGAACTTCTGCTCGGCCCTGAGCCAGCGCAGGAAGTCGACGCTCAGGTATTCGCCGTAGAGGTCGCCCTCGTAATCGAACAAGTGCACCTCGAGCAACGGATCGGTGCCATTGACCGTGGGCCGCGTGCCCAGGCTCACTACCGCGGGGTGGTCCTGCAGACCGGCGCCGCTGACCCGCACCGCAAGGATGCCCCACAGCGGCACCACCTTCCGGTGCAGCGCGAGATTGGCCGTGGGATACCCGAGCGTACGACCGAGCTGCACGCCGCGTCGCACTCGACCCGTCATGCGGTACGGCCGGCCGAGCAGGTGGGCGGCACGTGCCATGTCGTTGCGGCCGAGCGCTTCACGCACGAGTGAGCTGCTGACGCGTTCGCCCGCGACGAGAAACTCACCCACCTCCTCCACCGAGAATCCGTGCCGCTCACCGGCAGCCCGCAACGAATGGATGTTGCCCTCGCGCTTGCGCGCGTAGTGAAAGTCATGGCCCACGACCATGTGCCGCACGCCGAGGCCTGCCACCAGCAGCTGCTGTTCGAATTCCGCGGCGCTGAAGTTGCGCATGTGTGCGTCGAAACGCAGCACCACGACGCGGTCGACCCCGTAGAGCGCGAGCGCTTCGAGTTTCTCGCGCAACCGCATCAGGCGCGCGGGCGCCGCCGCACCTTCAAAAAATTCGCGTGGAGTCGGCTCGAACGTGACCACGGTGACCGGCACGCCGAGTTCATCGGCCTTGCGCCGCGTGGCCTCGAGCATGTGCTGGTGGCCGCGATGCACCCCGTCGTAATTGCCGATCGTCGCGACGCAGCCGCGGTGCTCGGGACGCAGGTTGTGCAGCCCGCGGACGAGTTCGAGCGGACGGCTCACGACGTCGTGCCGTCGGACCGCGGCGGGACCACGATCGTCTGGTGCCGCAGGTCTCCCATGCGCATGCCGAGCACGTACAACGTGCCGAAATAGATACCTGCGCCGCCGGCAACCAGCACGCCCATCCAGCCGACGCGCTGCCACGCGTTCATCTCGAGCCAGTGCTGCGTGTCGCCCGCGACGACCCATAGGAAAATACCCATGAGCACGTTGCCGGCCAGGACCTGTACCAGCGTCCGGCCCCAGCCGCTGGAGTGGTGCAGCACGTGCTGCTTGCGCAGCCCCCGGTAAAGCATCGTTGCGTTGAACCATGCGCCGATGCCCGTATTGAGCGCGAGCAGCGCGTGCAGCCCCGGCTTGTCCGGGTACAGGAACGCGAGCGGCAGCACGATGGCCAGGTTGAGGCTGATGCTGAGCACGAGGGACTGCACGCCGATCTTCACGGGTGTCTTCGTGTCCTGCCGCGCGAAGAAGCCGGGTGCCAGCACCTTCACCATGCTGAATCCCATCAGGCCGATGGAGTACGCCATCAGCGCGAGCGTGGACATGTGCACGTCCTGCTCGTCGAACTTGCCGTAGTGGAAGATCACGACGGTCAGCGGCCCCGCGAGGAGCAGCAGTGCGACCGTCGCGGGCAACACGACGATCGTCGTGAGCTTCACAGCCCAGTCGAGCGTCGATGCGAATCGCTCAGGCGATTGCGCGGCATGATGCGCGGCGAGGCCGGGCAGGATCACGGTGGCGAGCGCAATACTGAACACGCCGAGCGGAAATTCGACCAGGCGATCCGCGTAATACAGCCACGCGATGCTGCCCGTGGCGAGGAACGACGCGATCAGCGTGTCGAGCAGCAGGGCCACTTGCGACACCGACGAACCGAAAATCGCGGGCAGCATGAGCCGGCCGATCCGCTTCACACCCTCGTGCTCCCAGCGCCAGCGCGGCCGTCGGAGCAGACCGAGCTTGAGCATGAAGGGCAGCTGGAAACCGAGCTGCACGAGCCCCGACACGAACACGCCGATGGCCAGCACGACACCGGGCCGCGCGAAATGCGGCGCAATGAAGGCGGCGAACACGATCATGACCAGGTTCATGAGCGTGGACGTCGTCGCCGGCACGGCGAACTTGCCGTAGCTGTTCAGCACGCCGCCCGCGAGCGCCGCCAGCGAGACGAAGAGAATGTAGGGGAAGGTCCAGCGCAGCATGTCGACGGTGAGGTCGAAGCGATCGCCGTCGGCGCGGAAGCCCGGCGCGAACAGCAGCACCAGCAGCGGCGCGGCGACGATGCCGACGACGGTGATCACCGACAGGAACCAGGCCATCGTGCCCATCGCCCCGTCGATCAGTTCGCGGACTTCCTCGTGTTCGCGCTGGACCTTGTATTCGGAGACGACCGGCACGAACGCCTGTGAGAACGCGCCCTCGGCAAACAGGCGCCGCATGAAATTGGGAATCTTGAACGCGACCAGGAACGCGTCCATGAGCAGGCCGGCCCCGAACATCCGGGAATAGACCATGTCCCGCAGCAGGCCGGTCACGCGCGAAATCAGCGTGAAGGCGCCGACGATCGAGGTGCTGCGGAAGAAACCGCCGCTCACGAAAGGGTCGCAGTCAGGGACATGGGCCGCGGATGATACTAGGAAGGGGAGGAAGGGGAGGAAGGGGAGGAAGGGCAGGAAGGACAGGAAGTTGAGGAAGCGACACGGAATCGATCCTTCCTGATCCTTCTTGCCCTTCTTGCCCTTCCTGCCCTTCCTCGCCTTCCCCTATTCTCTCCTTGACCTCCGGCCCCTCGATCGCCAAAATACGCGGCTCTTTTAACCCGATTACCCGATGGTTGGCCGCCCCTGGAGGGCATGCCGACCGCAGGAGCTGAAGTCAGTGGCGAACATCAAGTCCGCAGAAAAGCGCGCCAAGCAGGACGTGAAGCGTCGCGCCCACAACATGGCCGCCCGCTCGCGTCTGCGCACGTCGATCAAGAAGGTCCTGGCTGCGATCGGCGCCGGCGACAAGGCCGAGGCCACGGTTGCGTTCAAGCAGGCCCAGCCCGTGATCGACACGATGGTGACCAAGGGCATCATCCACGCCAACAAGGCCGCCCGTCACAAGAGCGAGCTGAACGCCAAGATCAAGGCCCTGGGTGCCGCCGCCAAGTAATTCAGCGGCCCGTCGCGGCGCCAACGCCGCGGCCTGATCGATACAAAAAAGCCGGCTTCACCGCCGGCTTTTTTGTTTTCAGCGAACAGCCCTCGCAGGCAGCACTGGGCCGCACGTCAGCGCGGCAACGTCGGATTATTGCGCGTCGGGTAACTCTACCCCGGAGAGCCGGATTTCTTCGAGCCGCCGCATGATGTCGAAGCACATCTGCTGGGTGCCCTGCCGGGTGACGCCGGAGATGCGGTAGACCGGACCTTTCCAGCGCAGGCGACGCACGATCTCCTTGCAGCGCTTCTCGGCTTCCGCCGGCGGCAGCAGGTCCATCTTGTTGAGCACGAGCCAGCGCTCGCGCGTGGCGAGCTCCGGACTGAACTTCTTGAGCTCACCTGCGATGGCGCGTGCATCGACGACGGGGTCCGCCTCCGGATCCGGCGGTGCGATGTCCACGAGATGCAGCAGCAGGCGCGTGCGCTGCAGGTGCTTCAGGAAACGGATGCCGAGTCCCGCGCCCTCCGCCGCACCTTCGATCACGCCCGGAATATCGGCCATGACGAAGCTCTGGTGCTCGCCCACGTAGACGACGCCCAGGTTCGGGTGCAGCGTAGTGAACGGATAGTCCGCAATCTTCGGCTTGGCCGACGACACCACGCTGATCAGGGTGGACTTGCCCGCGTTCGGCAGGCCGAGCAGGCCAACGTCGGCCAGCAACTTGAGTTCGATCCGCAGCTCGCGCTTCTCCCCCGGATTACCCGGGGTCGCCTTGCGCGGCGTGCGGTTCGT
>JAABQQ010000009.1 GCA_011391405.1 Gammaproteobacteria bacterium | reverse complement strand
GCTCGGCACCACGCCGCCCAGGATGATCCTGCGCAATGCCTACAACGATCCGAAAGCCTCCGACTGGCTGGCGAAGCGGATAGGGGCGCCAGTGGTGCTGCTGCCGTTCTCGGTGGGCGGGACGCCGGAAGCGAAGGATCTGTTCGGCCTGTTCGAAGACACGCTCCGCCGGCTGCAGGCGGCCGCCAAATGAGCGATCTCACCGGGGATTTCAGCATCCTGTGGCCGGCCCTCGTGGCCGGCATCCTCGTCGTGCTGTCGCACGTGCCGCTGGGGCAGCAGGTGCTCAGGCGCGGCATCGTCTTCATCGACCTCGCGATCGCGCAGGTGGCGGGTCTCGGTGTCATCGCCGCGCAATCGTTCGGCACGGAGTTGCAGGGTTGGACGACGCAGGCAGCCGCCGTGGTCGCGGCGCTGCTGGGCGCGCTGCTGCTGACCTGGACCGAGCGCAAGCGTCCCGAAGTGCA
This sequence comes from Gammaproteobacteria bacterium, assembly GCA_011391405.1. Taxonomy (GTDB): domain Bacteria; phylum Pseudomonadota; class Gammaproteobacteria; order Steroidobacterales; family Steroidobacteraceae; genus RPQJ01. Next base: position 8,207 of record JAABQQ010000009.1, on the reverse strand, counting down.
GGAAGCCTTGATCGGTGTGTTGTTCGTGCTCGCGTCGACCGCGCAGATCCTGCTGCTGGCCAACAACCCGCATGGCGGCGAAGAACTGAAGGACCTCTTGGCCGGGCAGATTCTCTGGGTTTCGACCGACCAGCTGGTGCGCGCGGCGGTGCTCACCGCGGCCTTCCTGGTCGTCTGGTTTCGCTGGCGCGAGCGCATCGGCAAGATCGGCTTCTACGTGCTGTTCGCGTTGATGGTCACGATGTCCGTGCAGCTCGTGGGTGTCTATCTGGTGTTCACCACGCTGATCGTGCCCGCGCTGGCGACGTACCGGCACGCGCGCAACCGACAGCTGCTGCTGGGGTACGCAGTCGCGTTCGCGAGTTATGTCGTGGGACTCGCCGTCTCGCTGTTTACGGACCTGCCGTCGAGCCCGGTGATCGTGTGGGCGATGGCGGTGCTTGGCATCCTGTGGCACCTGACTGCACGCGGTAACGGCGAATCCCTGCGCGCAGAAGAAGGCTGAAGGCGCGTCTTCAGCGGTGGCAGGGCCTCGCATTACGCGAGGCCTTGTCAACGCAGCTTGCCGTGTCGCGTTGTGAGGGAAGTACGCACTTCATCCCTCTCATGCAGCAAGGAACGACCCGATGTTTTATGTGAAATTGACCCGGTTGGCCGTCGTCGCAACCGTGAGCGCGACGCTCCTCTTTGCCGGTGCCATGATGGCGGAAGCCCGGGCGGACAACGGCGGCAAGCACAAGGCCCACACCGCGCAGGGCGTCAATGGCAGCTGGTCGCGTTCAACGACCGGCCAGCGCACCGCCAACGGCCATACCCGCAGCACGACCGCCACGCGCAACGACGGCAAGACCGCAACGCGTGATACGACTGTGGTCAACGATCGCGCGGCCGGTACCCGGTCCGTAGATGCGACCACCACGGGCTTCAACGGGCGGACCACCACATACTCGAGTGACGCGCAACGCACCGAGGCAGGCCATACCAGGGACGTGACGCGAACGCTGCCGAGCGGGCAGGTGAACTCGCGCACGGTGGACTTCGCTTGCGACAAGGACGCGCGGAGCTGCACGAAGTCGGTCACGGGCCAGAACGGCGGCTAGCCCGGTCGTGCACGACGGCGAGGGCCATGGCGTTCGGGCCATGACCCTCGTCGGTATCGGTTCAGGCGCCCCGCGACTTACGGAACGCGTAATACGCGACCACCACGACCGCGAGCGTCAACAGGCTGAAGTAGAACTGGCTCGCGAGCTCCGGCGTCACCGCCATCGCGACCAGCACTGCGAACATGGCGCCGATCGTCACGTAGCTGAGCCACGGGAACAGCCAGACGCGCACGGCCTTGGTTTCAGTTTCCGGATGCCGGCGGCGCAACCGGATGTGCGCGATGGCGGTCATCAGGTACACGAACAGGATCACCGTGCCCGTCGTGCTGATCAGGAACGCGAAGACCCGGTTTGGCGAGACGATCGCAATGACGACGCCGATCACGCCGACCAGCGAGCCCAGCAGGATCGAGCGCGCGGGCACGCGCTGCGAATTGACCTCGGCCAGCCAGCGCGGCGCGTCGCCGCGGTCCGCCATCACGTGCAACACGCGCGAGCAGACGTACACCGCCGAATTCAGGCACGAGAGCACGGCTGTCAGGATGATGAAACTCATCACCGCGCTGCCCCACTTGAACCCCATGACGTTCAGCGCCAGCGTGAAGGGCGACTCGCCCGGCTTGACCGTCGGCCAGGCGACGACGCAGACGATCAGCCCCAGCGACACCACGTAGAACAGCAGGATGCGCCACGTGATCGTCGTCGCCATGCGCACCACGGCCTTCTCCGGTTCCTTCGATTCGGCTGCTGCGACGGTCGTGATCTCGGCGCCCACAAGCGAGAAAAACACGGTCGTTACGGTGGCCACCACCGGGACCCAGCCCTTGGGAGCGAATCCGCCATGGTCTGTCAGGTTCGCAAACGTCGCGCCATCAGGTGACGTGAGGCCGAGCGCGAAAGCGGCCGCGACGAGAATGAAGGCGACGATCGCCGCCACCTTGATCGACGAGAACCAGAACTCGAACTCGCCGTAAGAGCGCGCCGACAGCAGGTTGACCGCCGTCATCACGGCCATGAGCACCAGCCCGATCTGCCACATCGGCAGGTTGATCCACTGCTGCAGGATCTGGGCGCCTGCGATCGCTTCGATCGGCACCACGACGATCCAGAAGTACCAGTAGAGCCAGCCGGCAATGAAGCCAGCGGCGTCGCCGAGTCCTGCCCGGGAAAACTCAGTGAAGGTGCGCACGCCCGGATGCGTGATAGCCATCTCGCCGAGCATGCGCATCACGATGAAGACGATCGTTCCCGCCAGGATGTACGACAACAAGGCAGCAGGGCCGGCCGCCGCGATAGCGGCGCTGCTGCCGACGAACAGGCCGGCGCCGATGACGCCGCCGATCGTGATCATCGTGATGTGGCGCGGCAGCAGGGTCCGGCTCAACTCATGGGATTTGGCCACTTGGGGTAGCTCCGGGAACAGCAAAGTGGCGCGCACCGTCCTATGGCGGGTCAGCGGTGTCAAGTCATCCGCGTTCAGGCGCCGGACGTTGTCACGCGCGTGCTGCTATCGTGTCGGCCGTCAGCGGGGATCGTCCAGCGAGGAATCGCGTGTGAAACGCAGGTCGTTACTCAAGGCCGCCGTGCTCGGCAGCGGCGCCGCCTTTGCCGCGCCGGCCATCTCGAAGGGATTGATGGAATGGCGGATGGTCACCAGTTGGCCCAGGGGGTTGCCGGGACTCGGCACGGGCGCCGAGCGCCTCGCGGCGAACATCACCGCGATGAGCGGCGGCCGCCTGACGATCAAGGTGTATTCGGCCGGCGAACTCGTGCCCGCGCTCGAATGCCTTGGCGCGGTCGCGAACGGCACGGCGCAGATGGGGCACGACGCTGCCTACTACCACACGGGCAAGTCGGAAGGCTGCGCGTTCTTCACCGCTTTCCCGTTCGGATTCACGATGGGCGAAATGGCGGCGTGGATCAAGCACGGCAATGGACAGAAACTCTGGGACGAGCTCTACGCGCCGTTCGGCATCCGCGGGTTCCAGGCGGGCAGCACGGGCACGCAGATGTTCGGCTGGTTCCGGCGTGAAATCCGCTCGCTCGCCGACCTCGACGGCCTGAAGTTCCGCACGCCGGGCAACCAGGGCCGCGTCCTGCAGAAGCTCGGTGTCACCCCCGTCTCGCTGCCGGGTGGTGAGATTTTCCCGGCGCTGCAATCGGGGGCGATCGATGGCGCCGAATGGGTCGGTCCGTACAACGACCTGGCGCTGGGTTTCTACCAGGTGTGCCGCTACTACTATTCGCCCGGCTACCACGAGCCGGGTCCCGCGCTGCAGCTCACCGTCAACGAGCAGGCCTGGCGTTCGCTGCCATCCGACCTGCAGGCGATCGTGCGCGCAGCTGCGGATGCCGCGACGACCGACATGTACGCGGAGTACACCGCGCAGTCGGGCCCCGCGCTGCGGACGCTCGTGCAGAAGCATGGCGTGATCGTGCGCAGCCTGCCGGAAGACGTGTTGATCGCGTGCGGCGAGAAGTCGAACGAAGTCCTGAACGAGATCCATGCCGGTGATACGTCGCCGAACCGCATCGTCCGCCGCATCATCGAAGACTTCCTGGCGTTCCGCAAAGATGTCATACCGTGGACGCGCGTTGGCGAGCAGGCGTTTGTCAATGCACGACGGCTGCCGTTCGAATTCAAGCTGAAATAGTTCAAGGGCGCCGCCGCCCGTTCATCGCTGGACGGCGTGTGGCCTGCAGTCAGCAGCCGTCGAGCGCCCCTCATTCATTCACGTCACCGTCGTCCGGCGGGAACAGGTCCTGCAGGTTGTCCTGGTAGGGACGTGGTCGGTGCGGAGCGGGTCCGTCGAACAGGTCGCTGAAATCGTCCGCCACCGGCGAGCCGGACGGCGTCGTCGGAATGCTCGGGCCGCGGGCGTCCTCCTGCAATGGCGCTGCGTCCGCGAACAGCCTGTCCGGCAGGTACGTCGCGAGAGCCGGCATCGCCCAGAGCAGGCAGATCCCGATCACCTGCAGCGCGACGAAAGGCACCACGCCCTTGTAGATGTCGAGCGTCGTGAGCATCTTCCCGGCCACGCCGCGCAGGTAAAACAGCGCGAATCCAAAGGGTGGCGTCAGGAAGCTCGTCTGCAGGTTCACGCCGATCATCACGCCGAGCCAGACCGGATCGACCCCCATCTTGATCAGCGCCGGCGCCGCGATCGGCACGACGACGAAAATGATCTCGAACGTGTCGAGGAAGAAACCCAGGAAGAAGATCACCAGCATCACGGCGAGCACTGCCGTGAAGGTGCCGCCCGGCAGTGACGACAGCGCCGCGTGCACCAGGTTCTCGCCACCGAGTCCGCGGAACACGAGGCTGAACACGCTCGCACCGAGCAGGATCACGAACACCATCGAACTGATCGTCAGTGTCGTCCGCATCACCTCGCGCAGGATCGAGAGGCTGAAGCTGCGGTTGGCCGCTGAGAGCAGCATCGCGCCGACCGCACCCACCGAAGCGGATTCCGTGGGCGTCGCGACACCGGCCAGGATCGAGCCGAGTACGGACAGGATCAGCAGCAGCGGCGGCGCCAGCGCCTTGACGACGCGGCCAGCAAGCCCGGCGCGCTGGACGTCGCTCATTTCGAGGGGCGGGCACGACTTCGGATCGAAGATCGATTTCGCCAGAATCCACAGCAGGTACAGGCCGACCAGCAACAGGCCCGGCAACATGGCGCCGGCGAACAACTGCCCGACCGAAATCGGATCCGGGGACAGGTTGCCGAGTTCGAGCTGTGCCTGCTGATTGGCGCCCTGCAGGATGTCGCCGACGAAAATCAGCACCGTCGACGGCGGAATGATCTGCCCCAGCGTGCCCGCCGCACAGATCGTGCCGGCGGCGAGTTTCGGGTCGTAGCCCGCGCGCATCATCGCGGGCAGCGACAGCAATCCCATCGTCACGACGGTCGCGCCGACGATGCCCGTCGACGCGGCGAGCAGCGCGCCGACGATCACCACGGAATATCCGAGGCCGCCGCGCAACGATCCAAACAGCTCGCCCATGGTGGTGAGCAGGGCTTCGGCGATCTTCGAGCGTTCGAGCATCACGCCCATGAACACGAAGAGCGGCACGGCCACCAGCGTCTCGTTGGTCATCGTGCCGAAGTAGCGTCCGACCAGGGCGGAAAGAATCGCGACGTCGAACACTCCGAGCACGATTCCGAGCGTCGCGAAGATCAGTCCGACGCCGGCGAGCGTGAACGCCACCGGATAGCCCAGCAGCACGGCGCCGATCGTCGTCGCAAACATCGCGACGGCGAGCACCTCCCCGATCAGCACGGCGCTCATCGCGGGCCGCTGCCGACGCTGCGCCTACAGGCGCTCATCGGTCACCTTGTCTTCGTCGTGATCGACGATGCCGTGGCCCGCGAGGTACAGCGAGCGCCGTGCGATCAGCGCGAGCCCCTGCACGAACAGCAGCGCGCACAGCACCCACAGCAGCGACTTCAGCAGGTACAGCCCGGGCATCCCGTCCGCCGTGGCCGAGGCTTCGCGGATGTTCCAGGATGACATCACGAACGGCGCCGACGTCACGGCCAGGATCGCGAGCCAGGGAAACAGGAAGAACAGGGTGCCGAGGATGTCGATCCACGCCCTGCCCCGGTCGCCGAGTCTGCCGTACATCACGTCGACGTTGACGTGCCCGCGGTGCAGCATCGTGTAACCGGCGCCGGCCATGAAGACCGCGGCGTGCTGCCAGACGTAGAGTTCCTGCATCCACGGGAAGCCGACGTTGAATGCATAGCGCAGCACGACCACGGTGAAGCACGTGAGCACGCAGCCGAGCGTCAGCCAGGCGACGGTGCGGCCGATCCAGTCGTTCACGACGTCGACGCTCTTGATGAAGCGCTGGAGGAATTTCATCCTAGAACAGACCCAGCCCCAGTCCGGCCGCCAGCGTTCCGCCGAGTTCCTCGCAACGCTGCTGGTCCACTGGTTCAATGACTTTGGTCCGCAGGATGTCCGCTGGAGCCTGCGCATGGGTGATGACGAGTACCGGCGGCGAGACCGGCTTGAGCCGCCAGCCGAGCGCGATGCGTTCGAGCTGGCGGATCGCGCCCTGGCCGTCACTGCCCGCGCAGACCATCACCGCATAGGGCCGGCCGTTGATCCGATCCAGCGCGGCATAATACGTGCGGTCGAAAAAGTCCTTCATCAGGCCGCTCATCGAGGCCAGGTTCTCGGGCGTGGCGAAGAGGTAGCCGTCGGCACCGAGCACGTCGTCCGGCTGCGCGTCTTGCGCGCGGAGCAGCACCGTGCGCACGGCGGGTTCCACCGCCGTGCCTCGAACCGCCGCCTCGGCCATCTGCCGCGTGCCGCCTGTCATCGAGTGGTAGACGATCAACAGGGTTTTCAAGGCGGCTCTCGGGTTTACAGACGAAGTGACGGCTGGCGGACACACGTCGCACCGACCGTCGGTTCATTCTAGCGGGGCCGGAGTTGATCGAGGTGGGAGCCGCCGGGATCAGTCCAGACCCGTGCAGTTTGCGTAGAAGGTGGTAGTGGCGGGCCAGTCGCTGAACACGGCGCGCACACGGACCTGCCGTGCCAGGACGTCCAGCACCTGCAGCACGTCGCTGTCACTGCGCAGGGCGGTGTCGACGGTCTGGTAATACCAGCCGTTCTGGCCGACCCCGAGCGGGCCGGAGCGCTCCAGGCTCCAGGCGACCAGTTCGAGGCCGGCGGCCCGTGCATCGCGCGCGCTTTGTGACGGGACGATCGCTCCGCGGTCGTCGAGCGCCAGCAGGGCGAACAGCGGCGGCGCCCAGATGCCTACGCCCTGTGCACGCAGGCGCTTGAACTCGGCGGCATCGGGCAGCTGGCTCGCGCTTTCGGCGTCTTCGAGATAGACCGACTGTCGGCCGAATTCGGGCTCGCGTTCGATCCAGTACAGAATGTCGTCGAGGCTGAACGACTGCGGCCACACCGCGCCCGGCGGCACGCCGGCCGTTCTGTAATCGTCGATCAGGCGCTGCGCGAACTGCTGCTGGCTCATGCCGTCGTACGGCATGGTGACCACGGGTTGCTTCAGTTCGGGAACCATCTGCACGCCCAGCTGCCGGAACAGCGTGATGCTGTCCGCGTGCGACATCAGGGTGCCGGTGCCGGGCCCCAGGGCGTCGAAGGCTGCCTTGCCGCCCCACACGTAGTCTTCGACGGTGCGCGCACGCGGTTCGAACCCGTCGCGCTTGCCGCGCAGCGTGCGGAATTCGGCTAGCGTGATGTCGCTGGTGCGGCATAGCGCCGCGGCCGGTGCGAGCAGCGCGCCCTGGGCATCGAACTGTGCCGGGCGAAAAGGCTCCTTACAGCGCGCAGCGAGGGGTGTCAGCAGGATGTCCGTCGTCGTGTGCAGGTCGTCCTGCGCGTGGCGGCAGACGAGCTGTTTGTCGCGAGTGAACGTCACGTCGCATTCGATGACTCCCGCACCCATCGCCGCGGCGGCGACGTACGATTCGCGCGTGTGCTCGGGGTAGTGCAGCGGCGCGCCGCGATGGCCGAGCGAGAAGGACGTGCGGCGGACCGGCTCGTCGGTGCAGGCCGCCAGCTCCCGTTTCAAGGGGCCGTCTTCGAGACCGGCGACGAGCACAACCGGTCGTGGATCCGGGTGCGGCGCGACAACGTCCCCGGCGCTTGCGGAGAGCGAGGCCGATGCGGCGATGAGCACGGTCGCGTATCGATGCATAGCGGCTGTTCCTTGGCTGGAGATTCCATGGTCTCATGGTCGGGCGCGGAAAGCCCCGGCTCCCGGTGGCTCGCGGTCTCGTTTAATCTGCGGGCCACACAGCGGCAGGGCGGAAGGCATGGCAAAGGCAGTGCTGGGAATCATCGGCGGATCGGGAGTCTACGATCTGCCCGGCATCGAGGACGTGCGCGAACAGGTCGTCGCGACTCCATGGGGCGAGCCGTCCGACACCTTGCGTATCGGGCGTGTCGGGGCGACCGAAGTGGTGTTCCTGCCGCGGCATGGCCGCGGACATCGCATCCCGCCGCACGAGATCAATTACCGCGCCAACGTCGATGCGATGAAGCAGCTTGGCGTGACGGACCTGGTGTCGTTCTCGGCTTGCGGTTCGTACAAGGAGGCACTGAGTCCGGGAA
>JAABQQ010000008.1 GCA_011391405.1 Gammaproteobacteria bacterium | reverse complement strand
CGCACCGACAGGAGGCATCCTCCGCTTCATCGTCGCGGTGATCGGCGCGGCTGCTTTGATTTTCATCTTGCGGGCGCTCGGCATCTTCAAGAAAGCCTGACGCCGTCCGGCGTCAGAGGCCGGCAGCGACGGGATCGCCCCCAAGGATCCCGTCGATGACCCTGTGCCACTTTTCGATGACGATCTCGATGTCGAAGCGGGAGCGAACGCGCGTCATTGCGTTTCTCCCCATCCAGGCGCGGAGATCTTCATCCTTGAGCAGCCCGACGACGGCCTCGGGCAGGTCGCGTTCGTCATCGAACAGTATTCCGGAGGCTCCGCTCTCCACTACGTCGATCGGGCCACCCACGTTCCTGGTGACGACGGGCACGCCAAGCTGTCCAAACTCTGCGGCGCTGATGCAGAAGGTCTCCCCGGCGCCGGTTGGATTGGTTACCCCCACCTTGGCTTCCCGCAGGAGCCGCCATTTGTCGGCTCCAAGAATTCCGTGGAACACGATGTCCTCGCGCAGCTTTCCGTGTTCTGTCACGTACCTGGCGAACTGTCGCTCGTAGCGTGGCGATGCGAGGCCCAGCGGGCCGAGGGCTGCGCCCTCGTTGTAGAGCCGCCGGGTTCCTACTACGTGCAGTCTTGCGGTGGGGACGGCCCTGACGATGTCGCCCCAGTACCGGGCAAGGACATGGAAGCCCTTGCTCCTGACGAGACACCCCATGTAGACGACGTTGACGCTCTGCTGCATGGAACTGAGCAGCGACTGGTTGGGCAGCACCTCGGAGTCACGGAGGATCACGATCTCCTCGCCCGCGGACTGCATCGCCACCACCGCCTCCCGCATATCCCGAACGACGACAATGCGGATCCCAGGCGGGTGATGGCCGGCGGCGGTCACGTACATCGACACCTGATGCGTGCGGGCGAGATGCGTTGCGACGAGGAAGAACATGTACTCGGTGCCGCCTACGCCTGGGTTCCCGGCATCCACGTCGCGAAGGTCTACCGAGCGGATACGTCGTGTATCCAGGAAAAATGCGACTTGGGCCATCACAGGCGACCGGCGGTCGGCGGCTGTCGGTCCCAGGTTTTGGCGCGTCGCGACAGGTATGAGTGCCACAGCAGTCGTGCCGCTACCGCGCGCCATGGACGCCAGCGCATGGCGAATGCTGTGGCTGCGTTGCTTGTCGGCACGACGCTCAATCCGCGAAGTTCTGCCAACGATTTATGCAGGCCCAGGTCACCGGGCGGCCAGACATCCGGACGCCGCAGCGCCATCAACAGGTACACGCCGGCAGTCCACGGCCCGATGCCCGGAATCTGCACCAGTGCTGCGCCTGCAGCCGCATCCGGCATGCGAGCGACACGTTCGAGCGACACCGCGCCGCTTTCCAGCTGTGCCGCGAGTCCGACGACGTAGCGTGCCTTCTGTCGCGTAACCCCCAGCGACAGCAGCGCGGCTTCGCCGGGCGCCAGCACCCTCGCCGGAGTCAACTTGCCCTCGAAGTGCCGGTCCAGCTTTGCATAGAGTGCCGCGGCCGACGCCAGCGAGACCTGCTGCTCGAGGATGATCCGCACCAGTGTCGGAAACCCGCGTGGTCGCGCCCACAGTGGCGGCGGGCCGAACTCGTCGACGATGCGCGCGAGCTGCGTGTCGCGCGCGGCCAGCTCGTGCACTCCTGCGAGCAACGATGTCCGGTCAAGCGTGGTCGGTCGCGCCATGGTGCGCGCGAGAATACCCGTCTCCATCGCGGTCGGGTACGCCAGTCGGCACGCAGCGCGGCTTACTCCTGCATCCCGCGATAGAGCAGGCGGACCAGCAATCGTCGTGCCATTGCAGGTATCCGGGTGCGAATGACCCGCATCGCCCGACGAAATAACCACTTTTGCCGGCCACGCCCGGGCCTGCGTGCATCAAAGGCGACACCCACGGCTGTCGCGCTGTGCGATCGCGGTGCGTCCCGTGCTTGCCAGTGCGGGGCGCGTCGGACAAAGTGCGCCATCGTTCGCCGTGGGAAGGGTTTCAATGTCTGCAGCTACCGACGCCAGGCTCGCCAACCGCATCCTGAGGGGGCTGGTGTACGGCGCGGTCGCCGGTGTGCTCGTGCTGGTCCTCGCGCCCTACGTCCCCGGCCTGCAGGACGGCGCCAAATGGGTGGCGACCAACGTGTTCGACCCGCTCGGGCAGGTCTTCCTGCGCATGCTGTTCTTCGTCGTGATCCCACTCGTCTTCGCCTCTCTGGCCGGCGGTGTGGTCCAGCTCGGCGGACTCGCGGATCTCGGGCCGCTCGCCGGCCGCACGTTCGCGCTGTTCTTCGCCAACATGGCGATCGCGGCGACGCTCGGCCTGCTGATGATGAACATCCTGAATCCGGGCGGCCGCATGGACCCGGAGACGTCGCAACGCCTGGTGCAGGAGTACAGCTCGCAGGCGGGCCAGCATGTCGTGAACAACGAGGCCCGGCCCGCCGTGACGCCGTCGACGGTCGTCGACATGTTCATGCCGAAGAACCTGTTCGGCGCCTTCGTTGGCAACCAGCGCAACATGCTGGGCGAGGTGCTGCCACTCATCGTTTTCGCGATCCTGGTGGGAGCGGCTGGACTTGGCTTGCCGGAGACACGACGCAGGAAGCTGCTCGACGGACTCGAGACCGTCAGCGACCTGATGACCGGTATCGTGCACTTCGCACTGAAGCTCGCCCCCTACGCGGTGCCGGCGATGATCTTCAGCGTGGTGGTGAAAGTCGGCTTCGACATCCTGATCGCGCTCGGCCTGTTCGTGCTCGGTTGCGGCGCGATGCTGCTGCTGCATCTGTTCGGCACGATGTCGATCTGGCTCAAGTTTCTGGCCAGGCGCAATCCGCGCGAGTTCTTCGTCCAGATCAAGGACGTGCTGGTCACCGCATTCTCGACGAGTTCGAGCAGCGCCACGCTGCCCGCCGCACTGGCTGCCTGCCGCGAGCGGCTGGGCATTGCGCCGTCGACTGCCGGGTTCGTGATGCCACTCGGCACGACGATGAACATGAGCGGCACGGCGCTCTATGAAGGGTGCGTCGTGTTGTTCGTGGCGCAGGTGTTCGGCGTTCACCTCGGCCTGGCCGAGCAGGTGACGCTGGTATTCCTGGCGGTCCTGAGCGCCGTGGCCGTCGCTGCGATTCCAGGGGGGTCTTTGCCACTGATCGCCGGGTTGCTGGTTGCCTTCGGCATTCCGCCCGAAGGCATCGGCATCATCCTCGGCGTGGACCGACTGCTCGACATGACGCGCACGATGACCAACGTCGGTTCCGACCTGGTGACCACCGCGGTGGTCGACCGCGCGCAGCGTGCCAGCGGACACGCGGGGCACGTCTAATCCACAGGGCCTCCAACGTTCGTCGATTCGGCCAACTTGCACAACGCACGCTCGATTGAATCGGGCGCAGCAGTGTCCACCGTAACCACGCGCCGCAGTTCGTCGCTGCTGAACGGCTCCCAGTACCCAGGCTGTCGATCCAGTAACGCGACCGTGGCTTCCGAGGCGTCGGCGCCGGTGGCGGCCCGTCCGGCAACTCGCCGCTTGAGCACTTCGAGCGGTGCATCACAGTGAACGATCACGACCTCGGCTGCGTGCTGGAGCCCTGCGGCCAGGAAAAGTTCACGTTCATCACGCCGCAGGTTGGCGGCGTCGACCACGACGCTCTCGCGGCCCCGCAGGCACATAGCAATGCAATCCCGCAGCCGTTCGTAGGTGCGCGCGTTGAAATCGCGCGAATAGATGCCGGCATCGGGCGCGGAAGCCGACGTGTCCAGTGGCTGCAATCCTGCGAGACGCTTGCGCTCGACGTCCGAACGCACGATCAATGCGTCGCAGCGTGCAGCGATGCGCCGGGCGAGCCACGTCTTGCCGGAGCCGGACAATCCCACCATCACGATCAGTCGGGGGCGCAGCCGCCCGATCTGCCACACGGCCCAGTCGAGGTACTGGTGGGCAAGCGTCGCGGCTCCTGTTGCCCCTGCCGCTGTGTTGCGTGCCTGCTGGCCGCGCAGCGCAGCCACCTTGGCCCGCACCAGCGCGCGATACAGTTCGAAGTAGGGCAGCAGCGCAACCGCCTCGAAATCGCCGGACGTCTCAAGCCACGCCTGCAACGCCTCGCGCCGCAAATCAGTGCGGCCATGGACCGCGAGATCCATCGTCAGGAAAGCGAGATCGTTGGCGACGTCGATGAAGCGCAGTCCGGGATCGAACTCGAGACCGTCGAAAGCCGCGAGCGTCCCTTGCCAGCGCACTACGTTGCCGCAGTGCAGATCGCCGTGACATTCGCGGATCCGGCCGTCCTGCCGGCGTTGCTCCATCAGCGGCCGGCCGGCCTCGAACAGCCGTTGCGCCCGGCTGCGCAACTGCGCTGACTGTTGCGCCTCGTCGCGTCCGGGCAAGACTCGTGCGATTTCCTGGAAGTTGTCGAGCGTGATGCGGTGTGCGTTGTCCGGTGTGCCGAAAGTGTCATCGCCGGCTGCGATCGCTGCCGTCGCATGCATTTGTGCGATGCGCCGACCGAATTCCTGCAGTTCGTGCGCCTCGACGTCGCCAGACTGCAGCAGTTGCGTGAGTTCAAGCCGCGGATCGAACTGCACCATCCGCAATGCGTGCTCGAATGGCGGGGCGTTTGTGGCGCCGACGCGGGGTGCGGCGGGCGTTCCCGTGATCGGCACCACGTCGACGTAGAGCCCCGGTGCGTGACGCCGGTTCAAGCGCAGCTCTTCGCGGCACAATTCAAAACGACGCGCGGCTGTCGAATAATCGATGAAACTGAGCCGCAACGGCTTCTTCACCTTGTAGGCGAAGGGCCCGGTCAGGAACACCCAGGAGACGTGGGTCTCGATGCAGGTCACGGGTCCGGGCACGGTATGCAGCGCCGAATAGGCAGCCGGATCCAGCATCGCGGCGGCGAAGTCGACCTGCGCTGCCGGAGCATCGAGCGGGGAGTTGTATTGGCAGGCGTTCACGCGAGATTCGGCTCTCGACGGGCGCTCCGGGCAGTGTACTCTTGCCACGTGTGCGCCGGGTCCCTGCGATCAATACTGATGGTCCGCAGGCCCCGTGGCTCGACAATGAAAACGTCAACCAGGACCATCCAACAGAGGGACTCAGCATCGTGACAATCCCTGTCCAGATCACTTTCAGGCACATGGAAAGCTCCCCGGCCGTCGAGACTCGCGTGCGCGAGCTTACGGATCACCTCGGCACTTTCAGCGACCGTATCCAGTCCTGCCGCGTCGTGGTGGATTCACCGCACCGACACCACCACCAGGGCAAGGTATTCAACGTCAAGGTTCAGCTCTCGCTCCCGGGCGGCGACGTCGTCGTCGACATGGAGCGCCCCGACCGTGACGGGCACGAGGACGTGTACGTCGTGCTGCGTGATGCGTTCGATGCCGCACGCCGCCAGCTGCAGCAGCGCATGTCCGCGCTGCGCGGCGAGCCGTCGCTGCGTGAAAAGCCGGTCGCCTGACCGGTCGGACCCAGGCGGTGCGGTGCCCCTGAGATCGTGATGGACCCTGCGCCGCTGCTCTTCGCGCCCCTTGCGTCGCGCGCCTTCGGCGAGCGCGTCGCAGCGTGCCTGGGCGTACCGCTTGCGCCACTCGAGGAGCGCGATTACGAAGGGGGCGAGCACAAATCCAGGCCGCTGGTCAGCGTCCGCGGGCGCGTCGTCTACGTGATCCAGTCGTTGAGTGGCGACAAAGCGGGCAGTGCCAACGATCGTCTCTGCCGCATCCTGTTCCTGGTCGCGGCACTGAAGGACGCGGGTGCTGCGCGCGTCACGGCCTGCCTGCCGTACATCGCCTATTCGCGCAAGGACCGTCGTACCAAGGAGCGTGATCCGGTCAACTCGCGTTACATCGCGCAGTTACTGGAAGCCGTGGGCGTCGATCACGTGATGGTGATGGACGTGCACAATGTCGCAGCGTTCGAAAACGCGTTCCGCTGCAGCGTCGACCTGCTCGAGGCCGCGCCGCTGCTTGCGGACAAAGTCGTCGAACAGGCGGGCGGGCATCCCGTGACCATCGTGTCGCCGGATTTTGGCGGTGCCAAACGTGCGCAGCGTGTACAGGAACTCGTCGCCGTGCGGTTGGATGCGCCGGTTGATTTCGCCGTCCTCGAGAAGCGCCGCGACAACGGCGAGGTGAGTGGCGACCTCATCATCGGGCCGGTGACCGGCCGGCACGCCGTCGTGGTCGACGACCTGATCAGTGCCGGCACGACGATTCTGCGTGCGGTACAGGCGTGCCGCGCGGCGGGCGCGCTGTCGGTCACGGCTTTTGCGACACATGGCGTGTTTGCGCCGGGTGCCGAGCGGCTGCTCGGGCCGGACGGGCCCGACCGCTTGTACGTGACGGACACGCTGCTGCCCACGCGCCTTGCGTCTCCTCCAGGGGGCGCCGCGAAGCTGGTCGTCCTGCCGGCATCGGGGCTGTTTGCAGAGGCTCTGCGCCGAATCGGGGCGGGCGAGTCCGTCGTGGCACTGCGCGAGATGGAGTGCAGGCCTCCCGCACGTTGAGCGCCAACCCACGGGCGCCTGCTGACCTGTCGCGCGTAACTAAGCGAACTACGGAGCGCACTCGCATGAACGCAACCCTTGGCCCCGCCGTCGTGACGATCGACGCCGCGTCAGGCGCCGAAGAACAGCTCGAACTCGATCCGGCACGGCTGGCCGCCGGCAGCCCGATGCCCGAGCAATTCGTGCGCAATGCATACACCGACAACAGCGGCCGGTTCTTCGCCGGCATCTGGCGCAGCAGCGTCGGGGCCTGGCGGGTGAGCTATACGGAAAACGAACTTTGCGTCCTGACCGCCGGTCGCATCCGCATCACCGATGACCACGGCCGGCAATGGACCTACGGGCCGGGCGACAGCTTTGTCATGCCAGCAGGCTTCACCGGACTCTGGGAGGTGCTGGAACCCGCCCAGAAGTTCTACGCCATCTACGAGCCTCCAGCGTCCTGAACCAACAAGGTGCACCGGGACCGTCTGGTGTGTCTCGCCGGTGCAAGGGTCCGGGGTAACCCCGCGCCAAGGCAGGCCTTTTCGCATGGCACGCTTCCTGCATTGCAGGAGGCCGAACCGCATCGCCGCGGGCGTTCGTTCTGAAAACGTGTCGCGTCTGCTACACTTGCGGTGATGGTCGTTAAATACGTGTTGTTGTTAGGCAACAAAGAGGTACCCGAAATGAAATTGACCCATAGCCTGGCCGCGGTGGCGCTCTCGCTTACTGCGATGGCTGCGCAGGCGGAAGTTACCGGCAACGCGGCGGTGCTCAGCGACTACAACTGGCGTGGCATCACCCAGACATCGCAGGACCCTGCGTTGCAGGCTGGCATCGACTACGCGCATGAAAGCGGCTTCTACCTCGGCGCCTGGGGCAGCAACGTCGATTTCGGCGACTGCTGCGACGAGAACGTCGAAATCGATCTCTACACCGGTTTCCGCGGTGGCGATGCCGTCACCTGGGATGTCGGCATCATTTACTACGCCTATCCGGGCGCAGATGACATCGACTATCCCGAGATTTACGCGGGCCTCGGTTGGAACTGGCTGAGCGGCAAGGTCTGGTACTCGAACGACTTCGGCAATTCGGGCGAGTCGGCGTTCTACTACGAAGCCAACGCAGCGTATGAGCTGCCGGCAAACTTCGGCGTGAACGCACACGTCGGCTACAGCGACGGCGACGCGATCGACTTGTTCTATGAAGACAGCTACATGGACTGGGCGGTCGGTGTCACCTACGACTGGAGCAACTTCACGTTCGGGCTCAAGTACGCCGACGGCAGCGACCTCAGCCTGCTGGACGGTACGCCGGACGACGTGAACAGCAGCGAAGGCGTGGCGATTTTCTCCATCTCGACCTCGTTCCCGTGGTCGAACGGCGAGGAATAAGACGCACGCACGCTTAGCGCGCTCGCAAGCAAAAACGCCCGGTCTCCGCGAGGAGGCCGGGCGTTTTCTTTTTAAGGGGCGGAAATTGGGGACGCTCACCTATTACTGAAAGTGGGGTGAGTAATAGGTGAGCGTCCCCAATTTCCTGGCGTCAGCCAAGCTCCTGCAGCACGCCCCCGAGGATCCCGAACACCTGGTCGATGTGCTGCTTTTCGATGATCAGCGGCGGTGACATCGCGATGATGTCGCCCGTGACGCGCAGCAGCAGTCCCTGCTCGAAAGCCCGCACGAACGTGTTGTAGCCGCGCAAGCCGGGCTTGCCCGGAATCGGGTCGAGTTCCACGGCGCCGATCAGGCCGAGGTTGCGCAGGTCGATCACGTGCGGCAAGCCCTTCAGCGAGTGCACGCCGTCGGCCCAGTAACCCGCCATGTCGTTGGCACGCGTGAGCAGGCCTTCCTTACGATAGATTTCCTGCGTCGCGATGCCTGCGGCGCACGCGACCGGGTGTGCGGAATACGTGTAGCCGTGGAAAAGCTCGATGGCGCCTTCCGGACCCTGCATGAAGGCGTCGTAGATCTGGTCGCTCGCCGCGACTGCGCCCATCGGCACCGCGCCGTTCGTGAGGCCCTTGGCCATCGTGATCATGTCCGGCTGGACGCCGAAGAACGAGGTGCCGAATGGCGAGCCGAGCCGGCCGAATCCCGTGATGACTTCGTCGAAGATCAGCAGGATGCCGTGCCTGGTGCAGATGCTGCGCAGGCGCTCGAGGTAACCTTTCGGCGGGATCAGCACGCCCGTGGAGCCCGCGACGGGCTCGACGATCACGGCCGCGATGTTGCTTGCATCGTGCAGCGCGACGATACGCTCGAGTTCATCCGCCAGGTTGGCGCCGTGCTCCGGCACGCCGCGCGTGTAGGCATTCTTCGCCAGATCGTGCGTGTGCGGCAGGTGATCGACGCCGGGCAGCATCGACCCGAACCACTTGCGGTTGTTGACCATGCCGCCGACGGAGATGCCGCCGAAACCGACGCCGTGGTAACCCCGCTCGCGGCCGATGAAACGAGTGCGTGACGCCTCACCGCGGGCGCGGTGATAGGCGAGCGCGATCTTCAGCGCAGTGTCGACCGACTCGGAGCCGGAATTCGTGAAGAACACGTGCCCCATGTCCTTCGGTAACCAGCTCGCCACCTCGTTCGCCAGCTGGAACGCGGCCGGGTGGCCCATCTGGAAGGGCGGCGCGTACTCCAT
>JAABQQ010000007.1 GCA_011391405.1 Gammaproteobacteria bacterium | reverse complement strand
ACGACGCCGATCTGGCGGCGGAACGCTGGAATCTTCGAGCGCGGCAGGGCCGACGTGTTCTGGCCGTTCACGACCAGCGTGCCCTTGCTCGGCCGCTCGATCAGCGCGATCAGCTTCAGCAGGGTGCTCTTCCCCGCGCCCGAGTGACCCGTGAGAAACACCATTTCGCCACGCGCGATTTCAAGCGAAAGGTCACTGACTGCCTCGCGCCCGTTCGGGTAACGCTTGGAAACGTGATCGAAACGAATCACGCGCCGGCCCCCGCGCGCGCAGGCGACAGCACGGCGTCGACGAATGCGCCGGCATCGAACACGTCGAAGTCGGCGGCCGTTTCGCCGATGCCGATGTAACGGATCGGCAGTTTCAGCGTGTCGGCGATAGCCAGCACGATGCCGCCCTTGGCCGTGCCGTCGAGCTTGGTCATGACGAGGCCGGTGACGCCCACGGCCTGCTGAAACTGCTGCGCCTGCGCCAGCGCGTTCTGGCCCTGGCTGCCATCGAGCACCAGCAGCACCTCGTGCGGCGCCGTTGGATCGAGGCGGGTAAGCACGCGCCGTACTTTCTTGAGCTCTGCCATCAGGTTGCTCTGCGTGTGCAGGCGGCCCGCGGTGTCGGCAATCAGGACGTCGGTGCCGCGCGCCTGCGCGGCCTGCAACGCGTCGAACGTGACTGCCGCGGGGTCGGCGCCCGCGCCTTGAGCGATCACTGGAACGTTGTTGCGCTCGCCCCAAACCTGCAACTGCTCGATCGCTGCGGCGCGGAACGTGTCACCTGCGGCAAGCATTACCTTGCGGCCTTCGGCATTGAAACGGTGCGCGAGCTTGCCGATCGTCGTCGTTTTGCCGGAGCCGTTGACGCCGACCACGAGGATCACGAACGGCTTGTTCACCGCATCGATGATCAGCGGTTGCGCGACCGGCTGCAGGATTTCGAGCATGGCCGAGCGCAGTGCAGCGAGCAGCGCGTTCAGGTCGCCGAGTTCCTTGCGCTGCACGCGACCGCGCAGCGAGCCCAGGATTTTCTCTGTCGTCTCGATGCCGACGTCGGCGGCGATCAGACGCGTCTCAAGTTCGTCGAGGACGGTCTCGTCGATCTTGCCGCCGGGCAGCAGGTTGGTGAGGTCGTACGTGAGCCACGAGTCGCCGCGGTTCAGCTTGGCGCGCATGCGCGCGAGCCAGCCTTGCTGCGGCGTTTCGGTCACGGTCTGCGCGGGTGCGGGAACGGCAGGCGCAGCTTCCTCGGCGTCGGGCGGGCCGCCCTCGCTGGACTTCTTCGACCGGAAACCGAATAAGCCCATGGTGTTGCGTCGTCGTCCAGGCGTCGGGAGCCGCGATTGTAGCGGACCCCAAAAAAGAAGGGCGGGATCGCTCCCGCCCTTCCTTCAACCAGCGTGAACGTCAGTTTACGGTTGGACCACCGACGTGTCGGTAACGACCACCGCAGAGCCCACGCCGCCCGGTGCGGCCTGCGACGTGAAGATCACGGCCTGACGCTGCATCTCGGCCGTCGTCCTCTGGCACAGCAACACCTTTGCTGGGTCGTCCTTGATGGCCACGTCCGTGAGGCAGCCGCCCGGAGAGAACAGCGAGCCATGCGTGCCGTAGGGGAATGCCACGTACTTCGGGCTGCCCGGCAGGACCGGGGCCATGCCTGAACTGACCTTCGCAAAGCCGCCCTTGGCAATGAGGCGATCAGTCGCGCTGTTCGGCACGACGCGGTCACCGATGACCTTCTGCAGGTAAATGGGGTGCAACGCCGTCGCATCCGCGATGTGGTTGATCGGATCGCCGGAGTCGATCACGGTCTGGACGTCGCGCACGTACTGGCCGATCAAATAGGGTGTGAGGCCCTTGGCGCTCAAGCCGCCCCTGATGCTGGGACCAAACGTTTCCGAGTCGAGCAGCAGCTGCGTGATGACGCCGCCCGGCACCGACAGCGTGGCAGCCGCCACGTCGTTGACGAAGTGCAGGTGCGAGCCGCCCACGATCCCGCCGAGCGAAAGGCCGACGTAGCTGACGCGGGTGGCATTGACAGCCACCGGGCCGGCCGGCAGCGAGCCCGGTGCGGCTTGCGCGACCGTCAGGCCGGGGCATGATGGAGAGCAAGAAATCGACTTCTCCAGCTGGATCTGGTCCGCTTCGCCCTGGCGCAGGTTATCGCGACTCGTCAGCGGGCTGCTCAGGTTGATGAAGTGCGTGCCGGATGCATCGATCAAGCCGTCAGGGACGGCTACGGTCGTGGCGCTGTTCCGGACCAGGTCGACGTCGAACGTACGTTCGCGAGCGCCGAGGCAGGCAGCGTTCCCGGCCGCCAGGGGGCCTGCACAGGAAACCTTCGAAAGCGGATTCGGGTTCGCCGGATTCGGATCGTAAGCGACCGTGAGGCCGTGCAGCGGCAGGTCCATGCCGATAACGATGGTGCACGCGTCGGCCATCGAGTCCGCCATCGCAAGCGCCTGCGAACGGTCACCGCCGATGCCGTGCTGCACGATGACGACCGGCCAGCCGCCGGTGGGGACTACGCCGCCGCAGGCCGAGGTTGCGTTCGGCACAGTCACGAGCAGTGGCACGGTCACCGTACTGGTCGCCGCCGGCGCGGGGTTGAACATCGTCAGCCAGTAGGGCCGTGCGGTGTTGGTGAACGGAGCCGGGGGCGGTCCTGATGCCTGCCAGAAGCTGCTGAGCACAGCGGCACTGGCGGCGGCGTCCGACGTGGTTGTCGCGGCTGTCAGGTAATACGGCAGCTGCGTCGAGCCGAGGTAGATGTTCGCCTTGCCCGGCAGTGCCGCGTTCGCGTCCCTGGTCGTCAGGATGCGGCCGAGCAGCGCGTTGTACGCCGGCACGATCAGCGTCTGCTTCGGTGTGGCGGTAAGGGCGACCACATTGAGCGAATCGTCGATCGATTGCGTCGAGAAGGTCCACGACAGGATGACGGAATCCGCACTCGTGCTGGACGCAGCAGCGGCAACGCCGAGGTTCGCCCTGGTAATCAGGCACACCTTCTTTTGCGTCGCGTCCGTGAACGAGCTGCAGTCTGCTGGCGCGGACTTGATGGCGGCGTAGAGCGTGTCAGGACCATAGGCCTGGCCGCCCGTCGCCTTGAGGCTGCTGGTCAGCAGCACGGTGTAGCCGATGTTGAGAACCTTGCCGCCCGTAACGGCGGGCCCCCTGCTGAACTCCAACGGCTTGAGCGGCGTGATGCGCAGAATCTTGCCAGCGCTTTCGGGCTCCTGCGCTACTTCGGCCGTGAAATCGGTGCCGTAGGTAAGGGGTGGACCCGCCACCGGACTCGTGGCGCCTGTCGGCAGATAGGCCAGTGCTTGTGCCGGGTCTGCCGGATTCGCAGGAACCTGCAGGCTCGGGTTCATGTAGAACTTGACGATCTTGATGCTGCTGGCACCGACCGACGATGCATCGATTGGCAGCGTGAAGCTGGTGTCGACACCGGCCGTGGTCGACCAACCGTCGAGGGCGTTGAGCGCGGGGACCAACGGACGGGTCGAAGCCAGGACCGCTGGAATGTTAAGCGTGTAGTCCTCCGGTCCAAGCAGCAGGTTGGTGGCGCTCGGGAGGACTCCCGTCGCCAGATCGAACCTTGCCGTGGCTACTTCCGGCGGCGGCGGCGGTGGCGACTCTGGTCCCTCACTCGACGCATGGCATCCCGCCAGCGCGATGCCTGCCAACGTTGCTGCGAGCGCCGGCGCGAACGGCCTGTTCCTGGACTCGAACATTTGACTATCCCCTCAGTTTGAACCGCGCGTAGCATCGCGCGTCTTAGTAATCTTCACGAAGCCTACGCTCGCCTGACGATGCCGCGCAACAATCGCCCGGAAACTCCGCACACGGGCCGTTTTGCCAAAGCAACAAACGGTCCGGAGGGCGGCCCCCCGACTCGCCGCGCGGCTGCCCCCGCAGGCGGCCGTTTCGAAGTTCGAATCATCGGTGGGCAATGGCGCGGTCGCAAGCTGCATTTCCCACCATCGGCGGGTTTGCGGCCGACTCCGGACCGGGTCCGAGAGACCGTCTTCAACTGGCTGCAGTTCGAACTGGCCGGCACGCGTTGCCTGGACCTGTTCGCGGGCAGTGGCGCGCTCGGGTTCGAGGCGCTCTCGCGGGGTGCCGGTGAGGTCATCTTCGTCGAGCGCGATGCGGTGTCCGCCCGGGCGATCCGCGACATGCTCACCCAGCTCCGTTGCGATCGCGGGCGCGTGGAACAGGTGGATGCGTTGGCATGGCTCGAGCGTGGCCCGCCCGCCTCGAAACCCTTCGACATCGTGTTCCTCGATCCGCCCTACAGTGAGGCCTGGCTGCCCGTCCTGGCCGAAAAACTGGATCGTGGCGGGTGGCTTGCCCCCGGGGCGTGGGTCTATCTCGAAGACGCGGCGGTCCGGGGCGAGCCTCGGCTGCCGGCTGGGTGGACGCTGTTACGCAGCAAGCGCGCGGGCGACGTCGGCTATCATCTCGCCCGCCGGGGCTCGCCGGCCCATAACAACGATCACCAGGCACGGGGGAGCGAATGAGCAGTCGCGCAATGTATCCAGGCACGTTTGATCCATTTACGAACGGCCACAATGACCTGGTCCGGCGGGCGAGCCGGATCTTCGACAAGGTCGTGGTCGCGATTGCCGCGAACCCGGGGAAGGCGCCGTTGTTTCCGCTCGAGAAACGCATCGAGCTGGTCCGGATCGTGCTGGCCGACCTCGATAACGTCGATGTCATGGGTTACACGGGACTCACCGTGGAATTTGCTCGCGTCAACGGACTCAACGTGATGATGCGCGGCCTGCGCGCGGTGTCGGATTTCGAGTTCGAGTTCCAGCTTGCGACCATGAGCCGGCACCTGACCGACCAGGTCGAGACGGTGTTCCTGACGCCGACCGAGCAGTTCAACTTCATCTCGTCGACGCTGATCCGCGAGATCGCGAGCCTCGGCGGCAACATTTCCGAATTCGTGCACCCGGCCGTGGCCGACGCCCTGCGCGAGCGCTTCGCCAGGAAAGCACTCTGACGTCCGGTCGCCGATCGCGCCATTTCACCGCGCTTTCATCGCATATGAGCCGTGTCCTGGGCCGCGGCAGTCACGAACATGGCAGCTCCCCGACCGAGGAGCTCCGATGTCGTCGCTGCCGTTGCCCCTGTGGCCCGAAACCGAACGTCCCCGCGCAAAGCTGCTGAAACTGGGCGCCACGGCGCTCTCGGAGGCCGAATTGCTCGCGATCCTGCTGCAGACGGGGACGCGCGGCCGCACGGCGGTCGACATCGCCCGTGGGCTGCTAGGTGAGTTCAAGTCGTTGCGCGGCCTGCTGACGGCGGAGCGGCAAGCGGTCTGCCGTACCCCCGGCCTCGGCGCGGCCAAATTTGCCTTGTTGCAGGCAGCGCTGGAATTGTCCCGACGCCACTATGCCGAACAGATGTTGGCTGGCCCGCCGCTGGCCAACCCTCGGGCTACCCGGGACTTCCTGCGAGCCCGGCTCCGCGACCGCGAACATGAAGTCTTTTGCTGCCTTTTCCTGGACAATCGCCACCGGGTCATCGCTTTTGACGAGGTCTTCCGCGGCACGATCGACGGCGCCAGCGTCCACCCCCGCGAGGTCGTCAAGCTGGCGCTGACCCGCAATGCCGCGGCCGTGATCCTGGCCCACAACCATCCGTCGGGCATTGCCGAGCCCAGCCAGGCCGACGAACTGATCACCGGACGCCTGCGGGACGCCCTGGCCCTGGTGGACATCCGGGTCCTTGACCACATCGTGGTCGGGGACGCAGCCTGCGTTTCATTTGCCGAGAGAGGCCTGCTCTAGAAACAAGGGGTTAGGGGTCAGGGGCTTGCCCGAAGCCGGCCGCACTGGTATAAAACGCGGCTCGTTTATCGGGGTCCGTCCTTCGGTCGGCCCGTCTGTCACAGGATCAGCACCATGTCGAAAGTCTGTCAGGTCACCGGCAAGAAGCCGATGAGCGGCAACACCGTTTCGCACGCCAACAACCGCAAGCGCCGCCGCTTCCTGCCGAACCTGCACACGCAGCGTTTCTGGCTCGAGACGGAAAAGCGCTGGGTCAGCCTGCGCGTGTCCGGCAATGCCATGCGCACGATCGACAAGAAGGGCATCGAAGCCGTCGTGAACGAGCTCCGCGCCCAGGGCGTGAAGGTCTGACGGCCCGGCTGCAGCAGGAGTCACTCACATGCGCGACAAGATCAAGCTCGTTTCCACCGCCGGCACCGGCCACTTCTACACGACGACCAAGAACAAGCGTCTTCACCCGGAGAAGCTCGAGGTCAAGAAGTTCGACCCGAAGGCCCGCAAGCACGTGGCCTACAAGGAAGCGAAGATCAAGTAATCCTTGGTCTGGCTTGCTGCGTCCGGTGCTGCTGGATGCCTGAAAAACCCGCTTCGGCGGGTTTTTCGTTCCTGGCCTCCCGCCTATGGCCCGTCGAGATACGCAGGCACGGTATCGGCGACGACGGGCGCGCACACCGAACCCCCTGTTTTTTCGACGGTAAATAGCGGAACGTCGCGAGCCAGATGCCCGAGTTACCCGAAGTCGAAACGACACGTCGCGGCGTGCGTGAAGCCATCGTCGGCCACGCCGTCACGGCTTTCGACCTGCGCGAGCCGCGCTTGCGCTGGCGCGTCGAACCGAAGCTCGTGCGCGAACTCGTCGGCCAGCAAATTCACGACGTGCGTCGCCGCGCCAAGTACCTGCTGATCGATCTGGACCGCGGTTCGCTCATCGCCCACCTCGGCATGTCCGGCAGCCTGCGCGTGATGCCGGCAGGTTCGCCGCGGCTGCTGCACGACCACTACGACCTCGTGCTCGATTCGGGCCAGTGCTTGCGTTTCAACGATCCGCGCCGATTTGGCAGCCTGCACTGGTGCACGGGTCCGGTGGAGGAACATCCGTTGCTGGTGGCGCTCGGGCCGGAGCCGCTCGAAGACGGCCTCACGGCGGAACTGCTCGCCACCAGGGCGAAGCGCCGCAAGGCCGCGGTGAAACTGTTCCTGATGGATCAGCACGTCGTCGTGGGCGTCGGCAACATCTATGCGAGCGAGGCCCTGTTCCGAGCGGGGGTGCGCCCGCGCCGGGCCGCCGGTCGGATCAAGCCGGTGGAATGGCAGCGCATCGTCGAGTCGATTCGACAGGTTCTCGGCGAGGCGATCCGCCAGGGCGGGACCACCCTGCGCGACTACGTGAATGCGGACGGCACGCCCGGATACTTCCGTCAGAAACTATTCGTCTACGAGCGGGCTGGCGAGCCGTGCCGGCGCTGCAGGACGCCGATCCGGCACCTCGTCCAGGGCCAGCGTTCGACGTATTTCTGCCCCGTGTGCCAGAAATAGTCGCCGGTTGCGGGTAGGAAGGCGGTGCCCGACTGCTTGCTCCGCCGCCAGAGCCGGCGGTTATGACCTGAGACCGTCACGCCAGATTGCGGACAGTCCCTTTGCCGCGCCCCGCGGCGCACCCCCATAATCGTGCGCCATGTCAGCATCAGAAGCCTTAAACGTGCGCGTCGTACTCGGCGTCACGGGCGGCATAGCCGCCTACAAGAGTGCCGAACTGACCCGTCGACTCAAGGATCGCGGCGCCGACGTGCAGGTCGTCATGACGGCTGGCGCGCAGCAGTTCGTCACGCCACTTACGTTCCAGGCGCTATCGGGCCGACCCGTGCGCACGGACCTGTGGGACGCCGCGGCTGAAGCGGCCATGGGGCACATCGAACTCGCACGCTGGCCGCAGCGCATCGTCATCGCGCCAGCCACTGCGGATTTCATTGCGCGGATTGCGCATGGATTGGCTGACGATCTGCTGTCGACGCTGTGCCTTGCGACCGACGTGCCGATCGTCGTCGTGCCCGCGATGAATCGCCTGATGTGGGCCAATGCCGCGACGCAAGCGAACGTCGCCGTACTGCGCCAGCGTGGGTTGACGATCCTCGGTCCCGCCGATGGCAGCCAGGCCTGCGGTGAGACGGGCGCCGGCCGCATGGTCGAACCCCAGGAAATCGTCGAGGCCGTGTTTGCGACGCCGCGCGCCGAAACAGCCGGACTGCTGCGCGGACGCAAGGTCGTCGTCACCGCCGGTCCGACGCGCGAGCGTATCGACCCCGTGCGTTTCATCACCAATCGCAGCTCCGGCAAGATGGGTTACGCGGTGGCCGAGGCTGCGCGCGATGCCGGCGCCAGCGTGGTCATCGTCAGCGGCCCGGTCAACGTGCCCACGCCGCCGGGCGTGAAGCGAGTCGACGTCGAGACCGCCGAGCAGATGATGACTGCGGTGCAGGCCGAAATTGCCGATACCGACATCTTCATCGCTGCCGCGGCTGTTTCCGACTACCGCATGCGCGAGATCGCGGAACACAAGATCAAGAAAACCAGCGACGAGCTGACGCTGCAACTGGCACGCACACCCGACATCCTCGCGACCGTGGCGGCCGGATCGCCGTGCCCGTTCGTGGTCGGCTTCGCGGCCGAAACGCAGAATGTCGAGCGCAATGCGCTGCTCAAGCTCGAGGGCAAGAAGCTCGACATGATTGCTGCCAACCAGGTGGGTGAAGGCCTCGCTTTTGACTGCGACGACAACGCCCTCACGCTGTACTGGCAGGGCGGCAAGCGCGAACTTGAGCGAGCGCCGAAGTGCCGGCTCGCCGGGGAGTTGATCGAAGTGATCGCCGAGCGTTACGCCGGGAGCCGGCCGCGATGAGTAGAGTGCGACCGAGGCTGCAGGTGCGCATCCTCGATGCCCGCATCGGCAAGGAATATCCGCTGCCGCACTACGCGACGCCCGGTTCCGCTGGACTGGACCTGCGTGCGTGCCTCGACGCACCTCTGGTGCTCGAACCGGGCAAGACGCAGCTGGTTCCCACCGGCATCGCCATCCACCTGGAGGATCCGGGCCTGGCCGCCGTGCTGCTGCCGCGCTCCGGTCTCGGGCACAAGCACGGCATCGTGCTCGGCAATCTTGTCGGCCTGATCGACTCCGACTACCAGGGGCAGGTGATGGTTTCGTGCTGGAATCGCAGCCAGGCGGCCTTCACGATCGAACCGGGCGAGCGCATTGCGCAGATGGTCGTCGTGCCCGTCGTGCAGGTGGAGTTCGAGGTGGTAGAGGCGTTCTCGGCCAGCGACCGGGGAGCCGGGGGGTTTGGAAGTTCGGGAAGGGGGTAGGAAGGGGAGGAAGATCAGGAAGGTCAGGAAGGTCAGGAAGGGGGGGGGAATAGCCAGCACTGCCGCAACCGTGCACACCGGATCCTCTTCGTGG
>JAABQQ010000006.1 GCA_011391405.1 Gammaproteobacteria bacterium | reverse complement strand
GCGAAGGTGTCGCCCTCCGGTTCTCCTTCCACCATCCACTGCGACAGCGCGAGGCCGATGCCACCCCCTTGGGCGAAGCCCGCCAGCACCCCGCATGCTGACCAGTAGTTGCGCAGTCCCGGAACCGGACCGACCAGCGGATTGCCATCGGGCGTGAACGTGAATGGTCCATTGACGACCCGACGAATGCCTGCCTGGGCAACCGACGGAAAGCGCTGGAAGCCTCGCTCGAGGTATTCCGCCAGTCGGTCGAGCGCCGGTGGCAGCAGATCGTTCTGGCCGTAGTCCCACGGCGTACCCTTGAGCGCCCAGGGCGTGGCATTGTGCTCGTACAGCCCGACCAGCACGCCCTTGCCCTCCTGGCGCATGTAGATTTCCCCGTCGAGGTCGAGCACCAGCGGCAGCATCTGCTTCGCGGATGCCAGTTCCGGGACGTCGCCGGTGATCAGGTAGTGATGCTCCATCGGGATCAGCGGCAGGCTGACACCTGCCATATGGCCCACTTCCCTTGCCCACAGACCCGCTGCGTTCACCACGTGCTCGGCCCGAATCGTTCCTCGATCGGTCACGACCTGCCAGCCGCCGTCGGGTGTCGGGTTGAGTTCCATCACGCGTGTCTGTCGGTAGATCTCGGCGCCCGCAAGGCGGGCAGACTTGGCGTAGGCGTGTGTGGCACCGGATGGGTCGAGATGCCCCTCGTTCGGGTCGTAGATCGCGCCAAGGATATTCGTCGTGTCCATGATCGGGCACATCCGCCGGATCTCGTCGGGGCCGACCAGTTGGGTTTCGAGGCCGATGACCCGGTGGCGCGCCCAGTCTGCCTTGAGATAGTCCCAACGCTCTGGCGTCGCTGCCAGGTTCAGGCCGCCTGTGAAGTGAATGCCGACGTCCTGGCCCGAGATCTCCTGGATCTCCTTGTAGACTGAAATCGTGTACACCTGCAGGCGCGCCACGTTCATGTCGCTGTTGAGCGCGTGGAAGCCGCCTGCCGCGTGCCAGGTCGAGCCGGCGGTGAGTTCCTTCCGCTCCACCAGCACTACGTCCTTCCAGCCAAGCTTGGTCAGGTGGTAGAGCACGCTGCACCCGACGATACCCCCGCCGATCACCACCACCTGAGCGTGTGATTTCACTGCTGCTTCTCCTCTGGCGAATCTGCAATTCAAGCTTGACCGGCGGCCAAGACGCTGCAACCGGTTGATGAACCGAATCTTCCCTTCATGCCACACAACCCGGTCGTCGCACACGTACTACAGGGCCACGGCCACGGTTCTATGGCGCTTTGGCACAAAAAACTGCCCGGATTCCAAAGTCCCGGAGCCAGGTGCGCATCTGCGGCAACGCCGACCCCCCCCAGTTCAGGCCACCACGGCCAGCGCTGCCATCCCTCGCTGGCGCTGCAGGTTGTGGCTGAGGCAGTGCGGCAATGGCGCGTCTAACAGGCGGTTGCAAGAATTCATCAATATGATTCACAGGTCGGCCGCGCCAACGTCACGGACGGCCGTCCTTCCGTCGATGACGCTGCCGGACTTGGCCTGGCGCGGTGATTGGCTCATCGAAAGCCTGGGAGCACGGTGTGGAGAGCATGAACACGTCGTTGACGCCGTCGGTCAAGCTGGCCGACCTGGCGGAACGCTTCTGGTCATTTCAGTGCCACGAATTTCCACTGATCGCGATTCAGGCGGGCGTCGCCACGCGCGACGCCGTGCTGATGCGCGAGTCGCCGGCCGATCACGCGCGACGCTATGCGGCGGCCGCAGGGTTCCTGTTCGAACTCGACGGAATCTTGACCGATCGCCTGACGGCGCAGGACCGGGTGACGCATAGACTGTTGCAGCGAGAGTTCGACGACCTCCGAGTGTTCTACGAGTTGCGCGCGCACCAGCGCCCGCCGCTGTTTCCGATCGGTCCCGAGTTCTTGATGACCTATTTCGCAAACACGGCCGCCATTTCACAGGTGGACGGGGCGCAGCTCTATGCAGACCGGCTGGCCACGATCCCGACCTTCCTGTCTGACCTGATCGAAAATCTGGCGGACGGTCACGCCGCCGGCTTCCGTTATCCGAAGAGGGTACTCGAGTGCGCCTCCCGGGCTGCGCGTGCCAGCCTAGCCGGACCCGACGACGCGCAGGCCTGGCACGGACCCTTCAAGAGAACCACGCTGACGGGAAGCGCCGTGGACAAGGCGGCCAGCCGTGCACGATTGATCGTCAGCGAGCAGATTGTGCCGGCATTCGCGGCCTACGCGGAATTTCTCGAGGGGCCCTTATCAGCGGGCGCACGAGACAGCGTGAGCTGTACGGACTCGTCGGACGGCGAAGCGTTCTATCGCGCCTGGATTCGCCACCACACCACCACCGATCTGACGCCGCAGCAGATTCATGATCTGGGTCTTGCCGAGGTCGGGCGCCTCACGGCGGAAATGGAGGCCGTTGCGGCAGAGGCGGGGTATCGAGGCAACCTGGCGGGCTATCGGCAGCATCTCGCGTCCGACCCGTCGGGCATCGCCCCGTCCAAGGAAGCATTGCGCGAGCAGATCGAGGTTCTCTCGAAGCGCATCGACCTCAAGATTCCCGCCTTTTTCGGCCGTATTCCGCGTAGCACCTACGGCGTGCAGTCAATTCCGGAAGCAATGTCGGCACTATTGCCACCTGCCTATGCGCAACCCAATCCCGCGGACGGTTCCGGCCCGGGTGTGCATTGGGTGACGAGCTTGCCGCGCAAGGCGCCGAGCTTCATGCACGTGCCCCTTGCGCTGCATGAGGCCTGGCCCGGACACCTGATGCACCTGGCGCTGATCCAGGAAATGGACGACCTTCCCGCGTTTCGTCGCTACGGCGCACTGCGCTACAGCGCCTGCCTTGAAGGCTGGGCGCTCTACTGTGAGCGGCTCGGGGTCGAGATGGGTCTATACCAGACGCCGCACCAGCACTACGGCCGACTCGACATGGAGATCTGGCGCGCGCTCCGACTCGTCGTGGACACCGGACTGCACAGCCAGGGCTGGACCCGCGAACGGGCCATTGAATACATGTCCGTGCATCAAGCGATGCCTCGGTCCACGATCGAGTCGGAAGTTGATCGTTACATCTCGATGCCAGCGCAGGCGCTCGCCTATCAGATTGGCGGGCTCGAATTCCGACGACTCCGCGCTCAGGCGGAGCGGCAACTCGGCGAACGGTTCGACATCCGGTCGTTTCACGATGCGTTGCTGGCTGCTGGACCGGTGACCTTGCCCGTGCTTGCCGACGTTGTCGACGAGCACATTCATCGAGCACTCGAACGATCCCGCTCCTGAGCGGTCTTCCGGCGTCGCCGTACGGTTGGTGGCGGCAACCATACCGACTGTTGGAGCAGTTCCACGAGCCGCCGGCCAGCCCGACCCAGTGGCCGGTCGCCGCGATGCACCAGTCGCGGCGTAAACCGATAGCGCGACCCGCCGGCATAAGGCAGCTCCTTTAGACTGCCGTCACGCAATTCGTCAGCGACAAGATAAGCGGGCATCCAGCCGAAGCCGAGCCCCATCTGCAGGGCCTGCTTCTTGGCAATGAATCCCGACAGGTGGAACACGCGCTCGCCCCCAAACCCATGGGGATCGTCGCGGCGGCCGCTTGAATCCTGCACGGAAAGTTCCACGTGGTGGCGCAGGTCTTCGAGCCGGACCGACTTCAATTTGGCCAGCGCGTGGGCCGGCGCGACACAGAGAATGCTCTCGATCTCAGGCAGGTCTTCCGTCTGCAGGGTCGGCTGTGGTTCGTAGTCCTTCACCAGCATCAGGTCTGCGTCGTCGCGCTCGAAACAGAACTGCACACCGCGCAGGAACTCGACCTTGACCTGGAAGCAGGTCGGGATGCGTTCGTCCGCAAGTGCCTTGAAGGCCGCGAGTGTCGGCTCGGTGGGCAGGATGCCGTCGACAATGACCAGCAGGCGCGCCTCCCAGCCTTCCGCGAGCTGTTGTGCGAGGGCCTCAACGTGGCGGGCTTCGGCCAGCAGCCTGCGACCCTCGCCGAGGATCGCCTCGCCGGCGGCAGTCAGCTGCACGCGATAGCCCGACCGGTCGAGAACCTGCACACCGAGCTGCAGCTCGAGCTTGCGCACCTGGTAACTGATGGCCGACTGCACCTTGTGCAGTCGCGCGGCCGCGTGGGCGAACCCGCCGTGGCGCACCACCGCATCGAGGGCTTCGAGGCCGTCCAGATCGAGACGCATGATTATCGAAGAATTAGATCTTGAATAATCAAAGCCTACGCTTTATTCGATTGTCTTTCGAGCCTAGCCTGCGTCCAGGAGATGCCCGCCACGGTGGCCACCGCAGGCGGGTGATCAAACCAGGCGTCGTCATCAAGAAGGAACCCGGCTGTGAGCAGCGACAATCCACTGAACCTGCGCGGTATTGAGTTCACGGAGTTCTGCGGTCCGAGCGTGGACGCACTGGAACGGCTGTTCCTTGCGCTTGGTTTCTCAAAGCTGCGCCGACACCCGGCGTTCGACATCACTTACTTCCGGCAGAACGACATCCACTTTCTGCTCAACGCGGAGAAGGCGGGCTTCAACGTGGAGTTCTCGCGGGTGCATGGCCCGTCAATCTGCTCGATGGGCTGGCGCGTGGACGACGCGCAGTTCGCGCTGCAAGAGGCGGTCAGGCGCGGCGCCCGCGCCGCGGAGCCGAGGACCACCGGACTCCCCTATCCGGCGATCTATGGCATCGGCGACAGCCTGATCTACTTCATCGACCGATTCGGTAGCCGCGGCAGCATCTACGAGCGTGACTTCGTTCCTCTCGACCAACCCGAATGGCACCCTGAGAAGGGCTTCCTGACTGTCGATCATTTGACCAACAACGTACCGGCCGGCGAGATGCAGCGCTGGGCCGACTTCTACCAGCAGGTGTTTGGCTTCACCGAGGTGCGCTACTTCGACATCCGTGGCGTCAAGACCGGCCTCATCTCCTACGCGCTGCGCTCACCGGACGGCAGCTTCTGCATACCGATCAATGAGCCAAAGTCCGATGCCGACCAGATCTCGGAGTACCTGAAGGAATACAAGGGCCCCGGAGTCCAGCACCTTGCCTTCCTGACCGACGACATCCTTGCTTCCCTCGATGCGCTGGAGGGCAGTGGCATCCAGACGCTCGACATCGACTCGAACTATTACCGCGACGTTTTCGACCGCGTGCCCGGCGTGAAGGAGAACCGCGCACGGCTCGCGGCGCACGAAGTACTCGTCGACGGTGACGAGCAAGGCTACCTGCTGCAGATATTCACCCGCAATCTCATCGGGCCGATCTTCATTGAGATCATCCAGCGCGCGAACCACACCGGCTTCGGCGAGGGCAACTTCGGAGCGCTGTTCCGCAGTCTCGAGAAGGATCAGGAACGGCGCGGCGTCCTGTAAGGCCCGCGGCGCGTCCCCACCCTATGCCCTCCGCAGCAAGGAATACGTACATGCTCCTCGAACGCATCCACCACGTCGCCTACCGTTGTCGCGATACCCGCGAGACGGTCGATTTCTACCGCGACCATCTCGACATGGAGTTCCTGCTGGCGATCTCCGAGGACCGAGTTCCCTCGACCAAGGAGCCCGATCCCTACATGCATGTCTTTCTCGATGCGGGTCAGGGAAACGTGCTCGCCTTCTTCGAGATCCCGGACTCGCCGCCGATGGGCAGGGACCCGAACACGCCGGACTGGGTGCAGCACATTGCTTTCAAAGTGAAGGACCTGCCGACGCTGCTTGCAGCCAAGGCGCGACTCGAGGCCAGGGGCATCGAGGTGACTGGCCCCACCAACCATGAAATGTTCCAGTCGATTTATTTTTTCGACCCGAACGGCCACCGCCTGGAACTCGTGGCCGACACCTCGACGCCCGACATGCTCGCGCGCCTGCGAGAGGTTGCACCTGCGATGCTGGACGAGTGGACCCGCACGCGTCGCACTGTGCGGCAGGCCGCCTGGCTGCACAGCCGGGAATTCGGCACCAAGAAGCTAGAGTTCATGCAGTCAGTCATTCAGGAGGATAACGATGGAACGACACCGTTCGTGGGCTGAACCCTGGAAGGTCAAGGTTGTCGAGCCCATCCGGATGCTCACCTCGGAGCAGCGCCAGGAGGCGCTCGAGGCATCGGGCTACAACACTTTCCTGCTGCGCTCCGAGGAAGTCTACATCGATCTTCTGACCGACAGCGGCACCAGCGCAATGAGCGACTGGCAATGGGCCGGCATGATGCTGGGCGACGAGGCATACGCCGGCAGTCGCAACTTCTAT
Organism: Gammaproteobacteria bacterium; assembly: GCA_011391405.1. Lineage (GTDB taxonomy): Bacteria > Pseudomonadota > Gammaproteobacteria > Steroidobacterales > Steroidobacteraceae > RPQJ01. The sequence continues at coordinate 3,106 of JAABQQ010000006.1, read as the reverse complement.
CACCTCGAAGAGGCGATCCAGCAGTACTACGGCTACCACTACATCGTGCCCACCCACCAGGGCCGCGGTGCGGAGAACCTGCTCTCGAAAGTCCTGGTGCGACCTGGCGACTACGTGCCCGGCAACATGTACTTCACGACCACGCGACTGCATCAGGAGCTGGCCGGCGGCACGTTCGTCGACGTGATCGTTCCCGAGGCGCACGATCCGACTTACGAAGGACCATTCAAGGGCAACGTCGACCTCTGTGCACTCGAGGAGCTGATCGCGCGCGTCGGCGCCGAACGGATTCCATACGTCTGCGTTGCCGGCACCGTCAACATGGCCGGCGGGCAGCCTGTGTCGATGACGAACATGCGCGAGCTGCGCGAGTTGACTGCGAGGCATGGCATCCGCGTGATGCTCGACGCGACGCGCGCGGTCGAAAACGCGTACTTCATCCAGCAGCGTGAGCCCGGTTTCCATGAACGCAGCGTTGCCGAGATCCTCAGGGAGTTCTGCAGCTACACCGACGGCTGCACGATGAGCGGAAAGAAGGACGCGCTGGTTAACATCGGCGGCTGGCTCGCACTGAACGACGCAGTCCTCTACGAGGAAGCCAGTAACCTGGTTGTCGTGTACGAAGGCCTGCACACCTACGGCGGCATGGCCGGTCGCGACATGGAGGCCATGGCGCGCGGCATCGTTGAGTCAGTGCAGGATGACCACATGCACGCGCGTGTCGGCCAGGTCGAGTACCTCGGTCACAAGCTGATCGACCTGGGTGTCCCGATTGTGCGGCCGGTGGGTGGACACGCCGTTTACCTCGATGCGAAGGCATTCTACCCGCACATGACGCAGGACCAGTTCCCTGCGCAGGCACTTGCGGCCTATCTGTATGCCGACTCCGGCGTGCGCGCGATGGAACGTGGCGTCGTCTCTGCCGGCCGCGACGCGACCACCGGCAAGCACCACTACCCGAAACTCGAACTGGTGCGATTGACGATTCCGCGACGTGTATACACCCAGGCGCACATGGACATCGTCGCCGAATCGGTCGCCGCAGTGTATGGCGCGCGTGCCGGCGCGAGCGGGCTTACGATGATTCACGAACCGCGCTACCTGCGCTTCTTCCAGGCGCGGTTCAAGCCGCTGCACACGGGCTGAGTAACAGGTAGAGGAAGGGGAGGAAGGAGAGGGAGTAGGTGTCAGGGACTACTTCAGGCACACGACCAGTTTGGCCACGTGGCTGCGCCAGTTGATCGGGATCACCACTGGCCGGTCGCCGATCGGCAATTCGACGGTATTTCCTGCGCCGGCCACCACAGTGGGCACCGAGATCGCGAAGTCCTTGCCCAGATCGCGTCGCACGGTGCCGGCGATGGTGTTTGCGACCTCGCCGACCAGGTCGCACAGGTACTCGTGCGAGACATTGCTTTCGTTCATCTTCATCAGCAGCACGGTAAGCATGCCGCGGGGTGCCGAAAAGCAGACGATGCCGTTGCGACGGCCCGACACCGCAATGACGCCGTTGTAGTCGTGGATGTCGGGCGCGCCCTCGGTGACGAGATACGGTGAGCCAACGGAGGCCGCCTGCTGCGCAGCGACCTCGAAATAGCGGGTCGTGCCATAGACGAACGCGCGGATGTCCTGTTCCTCGAGCATGGGTGTGTCAGGCGCCGCCGATCAGTTCTGCCAGCGCTTCGTTGAGCTGGCGGTCCGAGAACGGCTTGTTCAGGAAGCCATTGGCGCCTTTCTCCATGGCCTCGACCGCGGTGGCCTTGTCGGCCAGGGCGGAGATGATCAGGATCAGGACGTGCGGATTCAGGGCGACCAGTTGCTCGACGCACTCGATGCCATCCATCTCGGGCATCGTGATGTCCATCGTGACGACGTCCGGGTCGGTTTGGCGGAAGAGCTCGATGGCCTCGACGCCATTCGCTGCGAGTCCCACGACCTGCAAGTGCTCGATCTGCTGGCAGCGCTCGATGCGCCGGCGCATGACATTGGAGTCATCGACGATGAGCAGTTTGAGCTGCGTCGTCAGGAATGGAGCGTTGGCGGCCATCGCGAGGTTTCCTGCCGTGGCGAACGTCAGGCGACGGCGCCTTGCTGGCCACTTTGCGCGGGCAGCAACACGGAGAACCGGGTGTATTTGCCGGGCGCGGTGGCGATGCTGATCTTGCCGCCGATCGATTGGGCGGCTTTCAGCACGAAGTCCAGGCCTACCCCGCGTCCGGCGTCCAGGCTGTTGCCGTCGTGGGTCGAGAAGCCGGGTTTGAAGATGAGGGCGAGGCTTGCCCTCGTGTCGAGTCGCTGGGCTGCCTCCGCGCTCAGGTCGCCGCGCCGTACCGCGGTTTCGCGCAACCGCTCGGGGACGATGCCGCAGCCGTCGTCCTGGAATAACAGTTCTAATCTCTGCTCGCACGACTTGAACTGAATCTGCAGCAGCCCGACTTCGTCCTTGTCGAGTCCGCGCCGGGTGCCGGCATCCTCGATGCCATGCACCACCGCGTTGCGCACGAGCTGGATGGCAATGTCACGTACCGTTTTACGAATGTCTCCGGGCACTTCGTCGAGGCCCGTGGTGACGAGCCGGACTTTCTTGCCGGCATCCGTGGCGATGCGCTGGGCCAGCGCGTCCAGGGCGGGCGTAATGTCGTGTATGCCGGCCTCGATTGTCGTCGTCACGGCGTGCGCGCGCGGAGCGGTGGTCAATAACGCATTCGCCCGCAGGGCATCGGCGCGGCTGGCCAGTTCGCGGATCGATTGGAGATGGCCAATGATTTCGTCAAGGCTCACGACCAGTGGCAGAAAATCGTTGCCGGACAGCCGTGAGCGGTTCCGCAAGTCGTGCAGCAGATCTTCGAACGCGTGGGTGCGGGCCTCGACAGAAGCCAGGCCGAGAGTCGCGGCGTCACCCTTGATTCGATGCATTTCGCGGAACAACTGGTCGATCTTGGTGCGGAAATCGCCATCGCCGCGCGCCGGGACCTTGAGGACATTGTTGACCTGGGCAAGCGCCGCGCTCGTGTCGTCGAGGAACGACACCAGGTGTTCGGGGTCGACCTGCAGCAGACCGAGCAGCATGTCCATCTGACCCTGGGATCTGACCTGGGATTCCTTC
>JAABQQ010000005.1 GCA_011391405.1 Gammaproteobacteria bacterium | reverse complement strand
TCGCAAGGCGCTCGAGAACGTAATGAACGTCGCGCCCGAGGCGGTCGAGGAGATCCCCGACCTGGTCTTTTCGCCCGGCCAGCCGTTCCTGCACCCGGTATCACCGGCCACGTTCCGGGACGCGGATCCCGGCGATGTGCTGAATCTCCGCGCCTGCTGCGATGACGGCAAACCGCTGCCGCGCTGGGTACGGTTCGACGAGCGTCAGCGGGCGTTCATGGGCACGGTACCGGTCGACGTCCAGATCGACGAACTGCGCATCGTGGTGATCGCAAGCGACGTCGACGGGCTCGAGGCGCGCGCCACGTTCGTCGTCAGACGGTTCGTAATGACCTGACGCAGACTCCCGCGCAAGGTACGCCAGGAAGTCTGCGCCGTGTCGGAGTTTGTGTCAGGGACGCTTCGCTGCAGCACTCGCCGCCGCAGGCAGCGCCAGTAGCGCGTCGCGGCGTTGCAGTATCGCCTTGCGCCCCTTCGCGTCGACCAGTTCGCCGAGCGACGTCGCGAGATTGTCCTCGTTCAGCGCCGTGGCCCGGCGTCGAAGCTCGGCACCCGGCGCGGGCGGCCGCGCCTTGAGGTAGGCGGGCAGCGATTTCGTCGAGCCGAAGGCGCGATCGTGCGCCGTCACGTAGACGAACCAGGTGCTGGAATCGAACAGCAGCGACTCGGGCGTGCGGCTCTCGTTGCCGATCAGCGTGTCGAACGCATAGACGAGCTGGAACTGGGGCTCGGCGCCGCACCAACCGCCTCCGCGTAGCTGCTGCTGCTGCACCTCGGTCTGCGTCACCCACTTGAGCGGGCGTCCCTGCAGCACGCCCCGCTGTCCCTGCACCTCCCGCTCGACCGTGACCGGCACGAGGCCGAGCCCGAGTTGGCGATCGAGCCGGTAGGCCGCGACTTCGTTGCGGGCAGCATCGGCCGTGCGCGCCTGGAAAACCGCGGGAATCCGCTTGCCCGCGTGACTCACCGAGACGTTCAGCTCATTCGGCCCGCGCGGACCCGCAACCGTCACCTCACCGTCGCTCAGCGCGGCCAGCACGCCGGCATCGTCGATTTCGTTGGGTGCGACGAAGAGGCCCTCCGGCTGCAGTGGCACGGCGTCCGGCTCGCCCGCGTAACGCACGCTGAGTCCGGAGGGCTGCAGGAAGAGCGCAACCGCACGACCCTTGTAAGCCGCGCGGTTCATGCCGGCGTCGAGCTTCACGACCCTGCCGTCGAAGCGCGTGACCGCCCGCAGGTCGCGCGTGGGGGTGTGTCCAACGACCAGTCGCGCCACCCCGAACTGCAGCAGCAGAGGGTGCAGCACGTCGGCTTCCGCTACCTCGTTGCACAGTGCGGCGCCGCGATACCAGTTGGGGCCGTCAGGGGAGAGCAGGGCGTCGTCGTCGGCCGCCTGGAACCGCTGCACCGCGTCGGTCAGCGCACCATCGGTCGTTCCGCCGTTCGTCGACGTGGCCGTCGTCATCGCCGCGAGGCGCTCCTTCGCCAGCTGCGGTCGGGCGTGGAATGCATCGCCGGGCTGCAGCAGCCTGGCCTGCTCGAGCCGATCGGCGAGGCCGAGGTATTCGGTGAGCGCCGTGCGATAGCGCAGGTTGACTTGCTGCAGGCTCATGCCGCGCAGCACGTTGGACGGGCCGGCGTGCATGAAGAGCGTGTCGTTGATCGCGATTGCAACGGGTAGCGACAGCAGCCACTGGCCGTAGGTACCTTTGGGAGACAGCGCGGCGCGGTGACCGAAATACCCGGGCGGAAACTTCTGGTCGAATGCAGGCCCGGACCCGGCACCCTGTGCCGCTTCCCAGGCCTTGCGCAGGTCCGCGCGCTCGGTCGCCGATTCGATGTCGATGTACGCAGCGAATTCGCCGGGGTCGACGTAACGCAGGTCGCCGAGCACGTTCATCGCTTCGTGGTTGCCGAGCACGACGTGCAGTCGCCCGCCGGCCGCCTGGGCCTCGCCCTGCAATCGCATCAACAAGTCCATGACTTTGCGCGAATCGGCGCCGCGATCGAGCAGGTCGCCCAGGCTCACGACGTGCGATCGTCCGGCTGCCCAGCGGTCCTGCGCGTCGACGATGCCGGTTTCGCGGAGCAGCGTGATCAGTTCGGTGTAGGCGCCGTGCACGTCGGCGAACGCGACCACCCGCTCCACGCCGCTCCATTGCACCTGCGCCGCCTGCGCGACCGCCGGTGCCGGCCGCACGAGGCCAGTGACTACAGCGAGACCGAGCAGCGACGCGAGCGCGAACCCCGGCCGACGATGCCTTGTCATTCTTGCGTTCCTGGGTTCGGGACGGCCACGACGGTGATCTCGCCCGCATCAACGCGCTCGAGCAGACGAGTGAGTAATCGGTGCACGGCCTGGATTTCACTCCGGGTCAGGCCCATCTGCAGGTCCTTGCCCTCGCGCCGAACGCCACGGTTGACCCCAAGGTTGGGTCCCAGCGCGACCGGGATGTACCGGTCGTCCTCCAGCCGCCATTGCGCCAGCACGCCGAGGCGGCTCTCGAGCACCGGCACGGTGACGGTGCGAAGTCGTGCGACTGTGTCGGCCGGGAGGCGGTCGACGCGCATGACTTTCCAGGCTTCGCCGCGATCGCTGTCCTCGGACGCGAATGCGACTCCATGGTCGATGGAGAAGACGCGCGCGCCCGTCGAAGCCTTGCCGATGAGGAAATTGCCCGCGTTCGAATCGCGATGTGCGATCAGGTGGGTGAGCACGTTCAGTTGCCCGATGTGGCGCGCATAGACCGGGTCCGCGGCGAATCGGGTGGGGTTGTAGACGTCGGCGATTACCGCGATGTCGCTCAGCCAGTACTGCAGCACGGCCAGCACCTGCTCGGCGGAGGAGAAGGTTCGCGCCACGTCGGACTGGTACTGCGCGAACTCCGCACGCGGAATGAAGCGCAGCGCGGTTGGCGGCACCACGTACTCGGCGGGATCGATGAAGAGCTTCTGCAGCTCGTAGGCGGCGAGGTCGTAACGGGGCACGTTGTTGAACGCTTCGGCTCCGGGTTCTGCTTTCCGCAGCTTCACGCGCAGCGGTGGTGCGCCACCAAACGAGACGTCGGCCTTGAGCGTGATGTCGCCTTTGGCCTTGGGCCGGCTGATCTCGGCCTGCGTGATCACGAGCGGTTCCGCGGCCAGCAGCTGTTCAAGGTCCGCGATGGGTTGCGTGATATTCGAATCCTGTGCGGCCGCCGTCGTTCCCATGGCAAGCAGCATCGTCGCGAGCAGGCTCGCAAGGCCGTACCTGGTTTTCATTCGTTTTCCTCCCTCCGCGTACGAAAACGCTGGCCGGTCCAGCGGGCGGGCCGGCAATCCGGCCGTGCCGACAATCGTAGCCCGAAAAGGTTCAGCGCGTGCCAGTGCCAGGGGCCAGGAGAGCCAGGTCATTGCCGTCGGCGTGCACCGACCCCAGCCGCGCTGGTTGCAGACCACAGTCGACCAGGGCACGTTCGAATTCGGGGACCAGCCGTTCCTTGAGCAGGTACACCGTGCGCTCGCGCCGGGCAATCTCGCGGCAGAATTCCTGACGAGTCACGTGCGTCGAATAGTCGAACCGACGTGCGTCGATCTCGAGACCGTCAACGCGCTGCGGCAGGTAGAGGTTGAGCCCGTAGAAGGGGCGCATGCCGACGAAGATGATCTCGTCGGCTGGATGCGTCGCCAGCTGCTGGCGCAGCTGCGAAGCCAATTGGCGCGAATCGCGGTCGGAGGGCCAGTAAGCCAGCGTGGCCTTGAGTCCGAGCAGCGCCAGGGCAGTAAGGGCGATGACCGTGACGGCGCGACGGCCCTCGAGCCTGCGCCAGCGTGCGAGCGGGCGCGCCATCATCAGGGCCATTGGCACGAACAGGGGCAGCATGTAGAGCTGCAGGCGCGAACGGGCCAGGAAGAAGATGGCCAGCGGCACCAGCAGCCAGTAGCACAGCAGTAACCAGTGTCGGTCACGCTCGCGCAGCCGGCTGCGGAGCGAGCGGTAGGCGTTTACCGGTCCGCCGGCGGCGATCAGCGACAACACCAGCCACGGCAGCGTGCCCGCAAGCAGTACCGGCAGGTAGACCTTGAACGCGCCGTACCACTGCGAATTGCGGTCGTGCGCCGCGGTGAAGACGCGGTCGTACACCTCGTACCCGAGAAAGTAACCCAGCCGGTCGGGTTGTTGTGCCACCACGACGCCGAACCAGGTGAAGGCAACGACGAGAAAAACCACGATCCCTGCGGGCCAATACATCATTCGCAACCGCGCGCGGTCGTGGATCGTCAGCAGCAGTGTCATGGCAAGCAGCGGCAGCAGTCCGGGCGGGCCCTTCGTCATGAACGCCAGACCCCAGGCGAGCCACATCCAGACGAACCAGCGGCGCGCGTCTGCACCTTCCCGTGACCACGCCTCGACGAACAAGTACATCGCGGCCGTCTCGAATAACACCAGCAGAGGATCGGTGGAGACGACGTTAGCTGCGATCGCCGGCGCGAACGACAGGCCCCACACGACGCTGGGCAGCCAGGGTTTCCCCACGCACAGCCTGCGGCCAAGCCCGAACAGCAACAGGCCGGTGCCCACGTACGCGAGCGCGCCGGGCAGTCGGGCCGCCCATTCGTTGTGCCCCAGCAGCGCGAAACTCGCGGCAAGCGCCCAGTACGTCACCGGCGGCTTGGTGAGATGAGGCATCTCGCCATCCACCGTCGGGATGAGCCAGTCGCCGCTCTGCTGCATCTGGATGCCGCCGGAACTGTAGCGACCCTCATCGGGTTCCCACAGCCCACGCGTGCCCTGGAAGGCGAAGGCCATGAGGCACAGCAGGGCGACGAGCCACAGCGGCACGCGGGTGTGAGCGGTGCTCATTAGTGGTGTGTCCGGTGCGTGTGCAGGACGGCGCTACAGGCTGCTGAAGACCCGGACGCGGTGCCGGTGGTACGGCAGGACCTCGAGCAACTCGCCCTCGCGCAGGCGCTCCTGGATGCCGCGCCACCATTCGGCGGTAAGCACCTCGGCATGCGCATCGAGGAACACCTGCTTCAGTTGCGGATCGAACCCGAGGAAGTTGATGAACGTCTCGGGGAACACGTCGCTCTCGCCGACGTAAAACCAGGCGTCCGCGCGCATGTCGTCCTCGTCGTGCTGCGACTGCGGAATCTCGCGGAAACGGCAGTCCGTGACGAGGCACAGTTCGTCGTAGTCGTAGAAGATCACGCGGCCGTGGCGCGTCACGCCGAAGTTCTTCAGCAGCAGGTCGCCCGGGAAGATGTTGGTGACGGCGAGATCGCGGATGGCCTGGCCGTATTCGATCACGGCCTTCTCAGCGTCCTCGCGCGAGGCCGAACGCAGGTACAGGTTGAGCGGCGTCATGCGCCGCTCGATATACACGTGGTCGATGATGAGGTCGTTACCCTCGAAGTGCACCGTACGGGCGGCCTCTTTCTGCAGTTCCTCGAGCAGGCTCGCCGAGAAGCGCGAGCGCGGGAACTTGATGAGCTTGAATTCCTGCGCGTCCACCAGGCGGCCGGCGCGGTCGTGCTTGAAGACGAGCTCGTATTTGGTCAGCACGTCCTCGCGCAGGATGTTCTTCTGGTACGGAAACTTGTCGCGGATCAGCTTGAACACCACGTCGAACGACGGCAGCGTGAAGCAGATCATCACCAGGCCGCGCTCGCCCGGCGCGAGGACGAATTCGTCGTCCGACTGCTGCAGATGGCCGAACAGCTCGCGGTAGCGCTCGGTCTTGCCCTGCTTGGCACGGCCGAGCACGGTGAACAGTTCGCTGACGCGCTTGAGCGGGAGGATCGTCTTCAGGAACTTGACGACTTCGCCGACGTGCGCGAGGTCAACGTGGAAATACGAGCGCGTGAAGCTGAAGAGCACGCTGACCGTGCTTTCCTCGAGCATGATGGCGTCGACCACCACGCCACTGTCGCCGTTGCGCAGCGAAACCACGAACGGCATGGTCCAGCCGCGGCCGTTGATGCGACCCACCAGGTAGGCGCGCGTCATCTGGTAGAAGACTTTCTTGATGACCTCGACCGATTCGATCTCGCGGCGCTCCTTGCCGGAGTTGACGAGGGCCTTCACCTCGTCGGCGATCATCTTGACGCTGTGCTCGAAGTCGCGATAAGGCGTGCGGAAGCTGAAATCGGCCAGCAGTTCCTCGGCGAGCAGTTCGATGTCGCCGCCGTTGGCGTAGACCTTGGTCTCGACGTGCGTGCGCACGTTGCCGAGCGGGTCGAGGTCCAGCGCGATGAACTCGACCGCCGGATCGACGCCGACCGTGCCGAAGGTCTTGCGCGTGACCGAGCTGAAGAACGTCTTGATGAATTCGTTGTCCGGCAGCGGATCGATGATCTCGTCGAACCGGCGCTTGATGCTCGACCAGATGGCGCGCTCGTGCACGTCCTCGCCCAGGCGCTGGCGCATGAGTTCGACGCTGCCCGTGACGTACTTGTCGTAGAGCTCGATGCGCTCGACGGCATCTTTCTGGCTGCCACGCCAGTCGCGCTCCTCGAAGCGCTGCGGCGCGCGCCGCGTGACCAGGCGGAATTCCGCGTTGTAGTCGGCGAAGGCGTCGACCAGCAGCTGGGCACAGTCGGCGACCAGCGTGTCGCGCGAGGAGGGCTGTGCGACGGACAGGTTCATCGTCGAAACGTTCCTTGCGTCGCCCAGCCCGGCCCGGATCCGCTCAGAGGTTGCGGATCAGCACGTCGCCGAATTCGCTGCACTTGACCTCGGTGGCGCCTGCCATGAGCCGCGCGAAATCGTAAGTGACCGTCTTCTGGCCGATGCTCTTGTCCATCGCGGCGATGATGGCGTCCGCCGCCTCGAACCACCCCATGTAGCGCAGCATCATCTCGCCCGACAGGATCACCGAGCCCGGGTTCACCTTGTCGAGGTTGGCGTATTTCGGCGCCGTGCCGTGCGTGGCTTCGAACACTGCGTGGCCCGTCATGTAGTTGACGTTGCCGCCCGGCGCGATGCCGATGCCGCCCACCTGCGCCGCGAGCGCGTCGGAGAGGTAGTCGCCGTTCAGGTTCATCGTCGCGATGACGTCGAACTCTTCAGGGCGCGTCAGCACCTGCTGCAGCGTGATGTCGGCGATGGCGTCCTTGATGATGACCTTGCCGGCGGCCTTCGCCGCGTCCTGCTCGGCGTTGGCGACCTTCTCGCCCTTGTCGGCCCTGGTGCGCTCCCACTGGTCCCAGGTGTAGGTCTGAGCGGCGAATTCGCGCTCGGCGAGGGCATAGCACCAGTTACGGAACGCGCCTTCCGTGAATTTCATGATGTTGCCCTTGTGCACGATCGTCACGCTCTTGCGCTTGTTGACGACCGCGTACTCGATGGCGGAGCGGAACAGCCGCTCGGTGCCTTCGCGCGAGATGGCCTTGATGCCGATACCGGACGAGTCGGGGAAGCGGATCTTGCCGTACAGCTTCGGGAACGCTTCCTTGAACAGCTGCTTGAACTTTTCGTTCTCGGGGCTGCCCGCCTCGAATTCGATGCCGGCGTAGATGTCCTCGGTGTTTTCACGAAAGATCACCATGTCGACCTTGCCCGGGTTCTTGACCGGCGAAGGCACGCCCTCGAACCAGCGCACGGGGCGCAGGCAGACGTAGAGGTCGAGCATCTGGCGCAGCGCGACGTTCAGCGAGCGGATGCCGCCGCCAATCGGCGTGGTGAGCGGACCCTTGATGGAAACCAGGTATTCGCGGCAGGCTTCGACGGTTTCGTCCGGCAGCCAGGTGTTGAAGAGGTCGTTCGCTTTCTGGCCGGCGTAGACCTCCATCCAGTGGATCTTGCGCTTGCCACCGTAGGCCTTGGCGACTGCGGCGTCGAGCACGCGCACCGAGGCGCGCCAGATGTCGGGGCCCGTGCCGTCGCCTTCGATGAACGGAATGATGGGCTGGTCTGGAACGACGAGCTTGCCGTTCGCAATCGTCATTTTCTGGCCCTGCGGGGGCACGTTGAGCTTGACCGCGGTGGACATCACCTGGCTCCGATGGGTCTGGTTTTGTTGGAAAACGGGGTCGAAATGCTAGCACAGTGGCCCCACCGCCGGGACCGGGCGTGCAGGTCAGCGCAGCGGCGCAAAGGCCGTGCGGACTGCCGGGATGGAACCATTTTCGGTCCACGCGAACAGCAGGCCGTCCGCCACCTGGACCATCTGCGGAAAGCCTGAGGAGCGGGCGACGTTGGATGTCGCAATGTCCCTGGCGACATCCGCTGCGCCGGCGTGATTGAACGGCTGGGCGCGGATCACGGCGCCGCTCGCGGTTTCGGCGAGCCAACTGACCACGGCGCGCCCGTCCTGCAGCAATACGACGTCGACGCGACCGACGACTTTGCCGCTGGCAACGTCGAGCGGTGGGCCGAAGGTGCGCCCGCCGTCCGCGGAGAAGGCCAGGCGCACGTGTGGCTGGTCCGGAGCGGTGAACCAGGCAACGGCCACTTCGTCACCGCGCGCCGCCACGGCGGGCCCGTTGACCGGGCACGCGTCGATGCGCCACCCGTCGGCATGCACGGTGACCGGTGTCGTCCAGACGCCGTGCTCGAACCGCGCGGCCTGGATGTCGCGTGTCTCGTCCTCGCTGCGATTGCGGTACACGACGAGCAGCGCAGCCCCGCTCACCGCCACATCGGTCTGGCAGCAGTCACAAACGCGCGCGTCGATCTCGCTGCCGTCGATCGCGCCTGCGGGCGTCAGCACAGCGCCGCGCAAAGTCATCGCGCCGGCGGTCGCAGCGTGATCGTCCGCGCCGTGATCATGGCCTTCGCCCAGGGTCTTGCGCCCGTCGAGCCAGACGCCGTAAGGACGACCGCCAAGGCTCGCGACCGAGACGAAGCCGTGCTCCGTGGCCGTGCCATCGTCGTGCGGTGCACGCGGCTCGCTCCACGTGCGGCCACCGTCGCCGCTGAGCCGGGTCATCACGTCGTAGGCATACACGCCGCCCGGCTTCTGCTGCAGCCAATGCGCGGTCCAAAGCCCGTCATGCGCCGGGACGACGGACGGGAAATCCGCCCAGTTGACGAACCAGTCCTTGCCCGCTGCGACTGCGATCGGCGAGCCCCAGCGCCGCTCGCGCTGCCACACAGCGTAACTCAGGCGGAATTCGTCACCCGTGCCAGGCTCGAGCCAACTCATCACGACGGACTGGCCGTCGGTGGCCAGGTTCGGAAAGCGCGCGCCCGTTGCAGTCGGCGTCGCGACGAGCGTTGCCGCGCCCAGCCAGGGGCGGGGCTGCTCGGGCTCACCGCTGCAGCCTGACAGGAAGGGCAGGAAGGGCAGGAAGGGCAGGAAGGGCAGGAAGGGCCGGAAGGGCCGGAAGGACAGGAAGGGCCGGAAGGGCCGGAAGGACAGGAAGGGCCGGAAGGGCCGGAAGGAC
>JAABQQ010000004.1 GCA_011391405.1 Gammaproteobacteria bacterium | reverse complement strand
GGCCACCAATTGCGAAAGCTCAGGCTGCAATTGAGAAACACCAGCGCGAGCAGCGCCGCGGCAGTTCGGCGATAGGCCGTCACGCCACCCGCCCGACGCCGATGTAGCCCATGCCGAACTGCACCGGCGTGAGGTGCCAGTCCAGCAGCCGCGGCGCAATGCGGTCCCAGGGCGCGCGCAGCTCGCCGGGCGCCCCGTTGTAGCCGCGATTCTTGAGATAGACCCACGGATTCAGCGGGGCGAGCCACCACGGGAAGTATTTGATGCTGGCGACCGCCACCGCGGCACCCGGTCGCGCGCAAGCCAGCACCGCGCTCACCGCGGACGCCGAGCGCAGGATGTCGTGCGTGTAGTGAAAAAAGAGCGCGTCGACCGATTCTGGCAGGCGCAGCGCCTGCGCGGGCGTTTCGTACAGCAGCACGTTGCTCCACCCCGCCGCGGTGACCCGCGCACACGCGCTCGCGTACATCTCGGGACTCTGGTCGAAGCCAAAGACCAAGCCACTTTCGCCGACGGCATCGCGCAGCAGGGCCAGGCTGAGGCCGGTGCCACAACCGACATCGAGTACTCGCTGTCCAGGCTGCAACCGCAGCGCAGCCACCGTACGCTCGCGGATCGGCCACGTCGGACCGCAGGTGGCGTCATAGCCCGCGGCCCGTTTCCGGTACTTCAGCACCGAGCGAGCGCGGACCTCCGCGTCGGGCAAGGTCGCAGGACCCTGCCGCGCCGGCGCTCCGCTCATACCGCAGAGGCCTCGGCCGACGGCGCGCCGAGCGAGGAGAGACAAGGGGTCGCCGCGTGCACGCGCGCCGGCAGCGGGCCGTGGTCAAGGTAAGGCGCCGGCCAGCCGAGCAGCGCGCTGGCGTCCTCACAGCGCTGGCGCAGGTGCTCGCGGTCGCGCCCGCCCAGGTGCACGATCCCGTAACGGTGGCTGCCGGTCCAGCGGAAGTCGCGGGCGAGTGCACGCCCCCGCTTGGGAAAGCCGAACAGCAGAGCATCGGGAAATCCGCGGGCCAGGGCCTCGCGCTGCGGCGCGGCGGGTGCTGGCGGCACGTCACCATTCGCATTGAAGGCGCGGTACACGAGGCTGGCGGCCGCCCGGGCGGTGGGCCGACGGAGCGGCAGGGACTGCGGATCCGCACCGAGCGCCAGCGCCAGCGCCATGGCGTGGGCATCCACGCCGTGCACGCGTTCGTACAGGTCGGAAAACTGCGAGGCCAGCCGAGGATTGCACTCGATCACGCGGAGGCAATCGTCGTGATCGTCGTGGAAGAATTCCAGGTTGAAGAAGCCGTGCGCGTAGCCGATGGCGCCAAGAAAGCGCCGCGCCACCTCGAGCGCGCGCCGCTGCACCGCCGCGGCGAGCCGGCTCGGGTGTTCCCAGCGCATGAAGGCCTGGGTGCCGGGGTACATGACCGCGTCCACCACGCCCAGTGCATGCACGCGTCCGTCCTGTACCCAGCCGTCGAGATTGAACTGCGCGGTCTGCGGTGCGACCGGCTCCTCGAGCAGCATCCGGTACGCGCTGCCCGCCTGCGGCAGCCGGGCACGGCAAACGCGCTCGAAGGGCTCGATCAGCTGGCGGATGAGCCAGCGCTCGGGCCAGCCGAAACGCATATGCGCGCGGAGTTGATCGGACTCCTCAACGCGACGCGCAAGCACCGAGAACGCACCCTTCACCGGCTTTACGAACACCGGGTAGTCGAGCTCCCCGGGAACGGGCGCGTCATCGCCCTCATCCAGACCAGTGAAGCGAAGGTTGGCATCGGGCGCAACCTGCGCCAGCACGCGCCGCGCATGCAGCTTGTGCTGCGCGGCGAGGATGCTTGCCGGCGTCGCGCCAGGTAGCCCGAGCCGCTCGGCCACCAGCGCTGCGGCGAGGGTGCCGAATTGCTCGTGATGGGACAGCACAGCCTGCCAGCCGCGCCGCCGCCCGCGCGCCGCCTGCCGCGCCGCGAAGCGTTCGAGGTCGAACGCCGGCAACTGCAGATTGCCCGGGAACGAGAACAGGTCGAAGCCGGCATGATCACAGCGCACCGGACCACCGGGCGCGCTGAGGCGCCGCATTGCCGCTCGATCCCAGTCGTAAGCGAAAAGCCAACCGATGCGGGGTGAGGAACTCATTGGAAGCGGGTAGTCATGGCGTCGTAAGTCCTGCAGCTCGCCGCCGCATTCAATTCTCGTTGCCGCGCGCGGCTTCACGGATGAAATCATGGTGGGCCCGCTGGGATTCGAACCCAGGACCAAGGGATTCACGCGACCCCGAAGTTTCCTTCGGGCGTGGACTATCTCTTCACCCTCGGCCTCGTGCCGGTCGGGTGCGGGACGCTGAACCTGTCATTAAGGGCACTGCAGCCCTCAGGTAGTCTCTGCACCTTCCAGCGGTGTACCGCTGGCTTGGCTCAGGGTTGCCATCGGCGCCTTCGCCATTAGGTTTCCCTGAATTCATCCCGTCCACTCCGTGGATTACTCCGCGGAGGCACCTTTCGATGAGTCCCCTGCACTAACCGCTGTGCTACAGGCCCACAAGACCCGGATTCTACAGAACGCGACGCCGTGTCACAGCGAAGGCTTGCGAATGCTCAGGCTTACTTCGCCGCCGTCACCCGGATCAACTGCCCCGCGCTATCGTCGGTCAACAGATACAGCGCACCATCGGGTCCATTCACAACCGTGCGAATGCGTTTCTTGAGTGCCTCGCCAAACAACCGTTCCTCGCTCACGACCTTGCCATCGCGCATCTCCAGCCGCGAGAGTTCTCCTGACTTCAGGCCACCTACGAATACGCTGCCTTGCCAGGCCGGGATCGCCGTCCCCGTGTAGAACGCGAGTCCGCTCGTCGCAATCGAAGGCACCCAGTAGTGCACGGGCGACTCCAGGCCCGCCGCCTCGGTCTTGTCGCTGACCGGCTTGCCTGAATATTCCATGCCGTACGTGACCAGCGGCCAGCCGTAGTTGCGACCGCCGAGCGTGCGGTTCAGTTCGTCGCCGCCCTTCGGCCCGTGTTCGTTCGTCCAGAGCTCGCCGGTCGCCGGATCGAGCGCAGCACCCTGGATGTTGCGATGACCGACGGACCAGAGCTCTGGCAGCGCGCCTGCCTGCTTCAGGTACGGGTTGTCCGCCGGTGCCTTGCCGTCGCAATCGATGCGCACGACCTTGCCGATGTGATTGTCGAGCAACTGGACTTTGTCGCGACCGGAGTTACGGTCTCCCAGCGTCACGAACAGGTTACCGTCGCGACCAAAAACCAGCCGCGAGCCGAAGTGATGTCCACCCTTCATCGCCGGCTGCTGCCGGAAAATGAACGTCACCTCCTCCAGCCCCTTGGGTCCAAGCTTCGCGCGAGCGACGCTCGTGCCATTGATCCCGTCGCCACGCTTTTCCGCGAACGACAGGTAGATTCGCTGGTTGCGGACGAACTCCGGATCGAGCGCGACGTCGAGCAGTCCGCCCTGCCCGACCGCATCCACGATGGGAACGCCGGCGAGCGGCTCACTGACTTTGCCGCTGCGATCGACGATACGCAGCCGACCCGGGCGCTCGGTGACGAGCGTTCGGCCATCCGGCAGGAATGCGATACCCCAGGGGTGCTCGAGCCCACTCGTGACGACCGTCAACTCCACCCTGGCCTTCTGGGTAGCGACGACCTTGGGCCCGTCGAACGCCTGCGCGTATCCGGCGCACAACAGCAGCGCCGGGGCCAGCAAGGCGGGGGTAATGAAATAAGCGCGGACCGCGCGCAGCGAAGCAATAACGGATCGCACGTTTGTGTTTCCAGGCTGCCGTGGGTGACCGCGATATTTTCGCATTTCAGCGGGCCCCGAGTCAGGCGATCGGGCTCTATCGAAGTAAAACGCAGCCCGTCCTGCAACGGGCTGCGCCACGGCGTCCTGCTTCTCAGGCTTTGGCGGCGACCGCGTCCCGGGCCGCTTCCTTGGCCCGGAAAGCTGCGGCCTCGTGCTTGCCTTCGACGAAGTAGTAGATCAGGTACGCTAGACCCACCCCGGCCGGGATCAGGCCGAAGAACCGCACCTCGTCGCCTGCCACCGCTCCGAGCGCCAGAAACAGGGCGATGCCGATGAACAGCCAGACCATGCCGGTCAGCAGATGGCGGGGACGCTTGTTGCCGTCCAGCGGGCTATAGAACGCCGCGGGCAACGCCGGCAGCTCCATGCCGCGCTCGATGGCGGCCATGCGTTCCTTGTGGTGCGCCTCGACGACGTCGCGACGGCGGCGGTAGTCGAGGATCTGATAAATGATGGGAATCCCCAGCGACATGACGATCGCGACGATCGGGATGAATACGGCGACGACTTCTTCATTCATGGACGGGCCTCCTGGGCTGTTGACGTTTGTATGCGCCAGCCGCGGCAAAGGTTGCATCGGCCCGTCTTGCAACCTTGCGGCTCCCGGAGGCATATAAAGGCCCATGGACGCGGCAATCGAAGGTCATCTGGCGGCGGGCAGGCATGCCCGCGCCTTCGACCTGATCGTGCCGGAATTCCGTAACCGTTTGTTTCGGCTCGCCTTTTCAATCCTCAAGGACCGCGCCGCGGCCGAGGACGCTACCCAGGAGACATTGGTCCGCGTCTGGAAAGCCCTGCCGGGTTTCGACGGCCGGGCAGCCCTCGGCACCTGGATCTACGCCATTACCCGGAACACTTGCCTGATGGAACTGCGCAAGCGCCGACCGACCGTCTCGTTCGACGACCCGGACTCGACCGAGGCGCAGCACGCGGCCACGAGCATCGCGACGGGACCGGCGGACGACCCCGAACGCGACAATCTGCTGCGGCTGCTGGAGATGCTGCCCGCCAACCAGCAGCAGGCGGTCCGACTGTTTTATCTTGAAGAACGTTCCTACGATGCCGTCGCCGAGGCGCTCGGCATGCCGCTCGGAACGGTCAAGAATCTTCTGTTCCGGGCCCGCAGGCGCCTGATGGAGCTTGCCCGGCCCGAGGAGGTCCAGGCCGCATGAACCAGCACCCCCACGAACACGCACTCTCGCTCGGGCCATGCCCCGACTACGAGTTCGATCTCGTCGAACTGCTCGAAAGCTCGCTCGAAGCCGGCCGCGCCGGCGCCGTGCAACGCCACATGGCGCAATGCAGCCGCTGCCGTGCCTATGCCCAGGCGCTTGGCACACTCGATGCAGCGCTCGCCGATGCCTTGCCACGCCCCGCGTTGTCGCCAGGCTTCGATGCACGCTTGCGGGAGCAGATCGCGCAACTCACGCAAGTGCCGAATCGCACGGCGGCGCTCGCCGCAGCGGAACGCGAATATGCGTCAATGCGACGGAACCTGGGTCGCGGTCTCGGCTGGCGAACGGTGCTCAATGCGGCAGCGCTGGGTTCCGTCGTCGGCGGCGTGGTCGTCGGTTTCGATTCGGTCGCGCCGGGATTGCTGCAATCGTTCGGCCTCGTCGGCCCGGGCATGAGTGCGACGCTGACATTCTCCATCGCACTCGGTGCGGTGTTTGCCGTCTGTGGCGCAGTGTTCGCGCGTCGACCGGTCGGCGGTTCGATACTGCTGGCGGATTGATCGCGGACGCCGCTCAGGCGTTGTGGTCCTCGATGATCGAGTTGCCGCCATCGGCAACGATCAACTGGCCCACGACGTACGACGCGCCCGGGGACGCGAGAAAGGTGATCAGCGCGGCGATCTCCTGCGGTGAGCCCGAGCGTCGGACCGGCGTGCGAAGTCCGGCTGCCGCTTCCCGCTCGGTCTGCGAGCCGGTCGCGATCCAGCCGGGCGCGATTGCATTCACGGTCACTCCGTGCGGCGCTGCTTCGAGCGCGATGGCGCGCGTGAAGCCGACCAGGCCAGCCTTCGCCGCGGCATAAGCGGTGTCTCCGGCAACGGCAGACACGGCCCCGGTCGTCGACGCAACGTTCACGACGCGGCCATAGCCACGAGCCTTCATGCCGAGCAGGAACGCCCGCGTCACGAGGAATGCGGACGTCAGGTTGCGCTCGAGCGAGCGCTGCCAGGCACCGAGATCGAGCCTTTCGAGATTGCCGAGGGGGTCCATTTCGCCGAGCATGGCCATGCCGGCGTTGTTGACTAGGACGCTCACGTCGCCGAGCGCTTCCGCATGCTCGTGCAGTCGCTCGACGTCGGGCTCGCTCGTCAAGTCGGCAACAACCGCGTGGGCCTCGTGCCCTTCGGCGCGGAGTTCAACCGCACGCTCCTTGATCCGATCGGTGGTCGAGACGATCATGAGGCAGTGCCCGACACGAGCGAGCGCCCGCGCCGTGGCAAAGCCGATACCCGTCGGACTGCCGGCTCCCGTGACGACGGCGACGGTGCGCGCAGTCACGGGGTTCGCCTCAGACCTTGCGGGTCCAGCCGAACGTGTCGGGTGCAGTGCCGTTCTGGATCGCGACCAGCGCGGCGCGCAGTTTCTGCGTCACCGGACCCACGTCGCCAGAGCCGACGCGGACGTCCGTGCCGTCGCTCCGTACGAGCGTGCCGACACCCGCGAGTACGGCCGCCGTGCCTGACAGCGCGGCCTCACCGGTCTTGACCCACTCCATCATCTCGGCCACGTCGAACACTCGTTCCTCGACCTTGAATCCCATGTGCCGCGCCATCGTCAGCAGCGAATCGCGCGTGACGCCGTGCAGGAAGGACGAGTCGAGGCTGCGCGTCAGGATGTGTCCTGCGCGGATCAGCAGGAAGTTCGCGGCGCCGGTTTCCTGCACGGAGCCTTCCGGACAGAACAGCACCTGGTCGATCTTGTACTTTTCCTTCGCGGCGAGCGTCGGGCCCATGGCCGCGGCGTAGTTGCCGCCTGTCTTCACCATGCCGAGGTGCTCCGCGGTGCGGTGCTTCTGGTCCTCGACATAGATGCGCAGGGGCTTCATGCCGCCGGCGAAGTAATCCCACACCGGGCTCGCCAGCACGATCAGCGTCGCTTCGTTCGACGGCTGCGACGCGGCGCCGATGTTCGGCATCGTGCCGAACAAGACCGGCCGCATGTACAGCGCGCCCGGGGGCTCCGGCACCTGTACACGGTTGCGATCGATCGTCTGCAGGATCATGCGCTCGAGCTGCGCCTCGTCCGGCACCGGCAGCATGAGCAGCTTCGCGCTCTGGCGCAGGCGCGCCATGTGCCGGTCCATGCGGAAGACGTGGATGCTGTCGTCCGCGTAGCGGTAAGCCTTGAAGCCTTCGAAACAGGTGCTGGCGTAGTGCAGCACGTGCGCGGATGGGTGCATCGGGATTGGTGCAACCGGCATGAGCTTGTCGGCACCCCACGCACCGTTGGCGTAGGTGGCGATGCTCATCTGGTCGGCGAGCACGGTGCCGAAGGCGGGACGCGCTGGGGGAGTCGTGGTCATTGCGTTGTTCTCGGGACGGGTCGGCGCTGTGAAAGCGACAGTTTAACCGGGGATGAAGATCGTCGCCGGGTGCTCGAGCAGGTCCTTGAGCGCCAGGATCATCGCCGCGGCGTCATAGCCATCGACGAAGCGGTGATCGAACGATGACGAAAGATTCATGATGCGGCGGATGGCGATGGCGCTGTCCAGGACGACCGGACGGTCGATCGCCTTGTTGACGCCGATGATTCCCATCTCGGGCGCATTGATGATCGGCGTCGAAACGATGCCGCCCATCCTGCCGAGGCTGGTGATCGTGATCGTCGAACCGCTCAGTTCCTCACGCGAGGCCTTGCCGCTCTTGGCCGCTTCGGAAACGCGCCGGATCTCGTCCGAGAGGTCCCAGAGCGTGCGGGCTTCTGCGTGCCGCACGACCGGCACCTTGAGGCCGTCCGGCGTCTGAGTGGCCACGCCCAGGTGCACCGGATGGTGCCGGATCAGCACGTTGCGTTCGGCGTCGTAGTGCGCGTTGCACTGGGGAAACTCTTCAAGCACGCGCGCCAGCGCAGCTGCGAGGAACGGGAGGTAGGTAAGCGAAGGCGTGCCCTTCGGCGCCTTCGAGTTCAGGTGCGTGCGCAGCGACTCGAGCTCGGTAACGTCGATTTCCTCGACGTACGAGAAGTGCGGGATCGTACGCGCCGCATCCGTCATGCGTTGCGCAATGACGCGGCGCACGCCGATGACCTTGACCTCTTCGGTGCCGGTGCGTTGCCGCAGCAGCGACGGCGCGATTGCTGAGCCCCCGTTCATGCCGGCGGGCGCGGCACCGCTCAGCGCGGCCACGAAGTCCTTCGGCATGATACGGCCACTCGGCCCGGAGCCCGGAACCCGCCGCAAGTCGATGCCCGCCTCACGCGCCTTGCGCCGTGTGGCCGGCGAAGCTTTCACGCGACCGCTCACCTCTGCCGCTTCACTGGTCGCCTCTTCCGCCTGCACGGGAGAAGTCACGGGAACCACGGGTAAGCGCTGCACCTCTACTGGCTGAGCGGGAGAGGTCGCGTGAACTACGTGAGCGGGAGCAGGCGCGACGACATCATCGTCCGCCGCCTCGGTCTCGAACACGACCAGTTCGGAGCCGACGCGAACCATGTCGCCCGGCTGCCCATTGATCGTCACGACCTTGCCGCTGACGGGCGCTGGCACTTCCACCGCCGCCTTGTCGGTCATGACCTCGGCCATGACCTGGTCTTCCTGCACCATGTCGCCGACCTTGATGTGCCACGCGACGACCTCGGCCTCGACGGTGCCCTCGCCGAGGTCCGGCATCTTGAAGACGTAACGTGTCATGCGGCCTCCATCACGGCCTTCAGGGCCGCAGCCACGCGCAGCGGACCGGGGAAGTACTCCCATTCGAACGCGTGCGGATAGGGCGTGTCCCAGCCTGCGACGCGGCCGATCGGCGCCTCGAGGTCCCAGAAGCACTCTTCCTGGATCGTCGCCGAAAGCTCTGCGCCGAAACCCGAGAAGCGCGTCGCTTCGTGCGCGATCAGGCAGCGACCGGTCTTCTTCACCGACGTGCAGATCGTGTCGGTGTCGAGCGGCACCATCGAACGCACGTCGATGATTTCCGCGTCGATGCCCAGCGCCTTTGCTGCGGCTTCGCACACGTAGATCATGGTGCCGTACGCGACCATCGTGACCGCAGTACCCTTGCGCACGACCTCGGCCTTGCCGATCGGCACGGTGTAGTAACCGTCGGGCACCTCACCTTTCGGATGAGTGCTCCACGGTACGGCCGGCTTGTTTGCATCGCCGTCGAACGGGCCGTTGTAGAGCCGCTTCGGCTCGAAGAACACGACCGGGTCGTCGTCCTCGATCGACGCGATCAGCAGGCCCTTCGCATCGTACGGCGTCGATGGCATGACCACCTTGATGCCGCAGACGTGCGTGAAAATGCCTTCCGGACTCTGTGAGTGCGTCTGCCCGCCGCGGATGCCGCCGCCACAGGGGGTGCGGATCGTGACGGGCGCCCAGAAGTCGCCGGCACTGCGATACCGCAGGCGCGCGAGCTCCGAGAAGATCTGGTCGCACGCGGGGTA
>JAABQQ010000003.1 GCA_011391405.1 Gammaproteobacteria bacterium | reverse complement strand
GAGGCGGAGGGCAGCAGGCCGAGTGATCCGGCGATCATGGAGGCTTCGTCGGTCAGGATGTCTCCGAACATGTTCTCGGTGAGCAGCACGTCGAACGAAGCGGGACGCCGGATCAGGTGCATCGCGGCGGCGTCGACGAGCATGTGCTCGAACTCCACCTGCGGAAACTCCTCTCGCAGTACACGCTCGACGACTGCTCGCCACAGCCGGGAGGTCTCCAGCACGTTGGCCTTGTCCACGGAAACGATGCGACGGCGACGGCCCATGGCCAGCCGACCGGCGACCCGTGTCACGCGCTCCACCTCGATGGTGGTGTAGGTGCAGACGTCCTCGGCCTCGTGCGCGGTGCGGCTCTTCCTGCCGAAGTAGATGCCGCCGGTCAATTCCCGCACCACCATGATGTCCGCGCCGCTGATCACCTCGGGCTTGAGCGGCGACGCGTCGAGCATCGACGGCATGGTGCGCACCGGGCGCAGGTTCGCGAACACACCGAGGGTGCGGCGCAGTTCCAGCAGTCCCTGTTCGGGACGTACCCGGGCACCCGGATCCGACCACTTGGGGCCACCCACGGCGCCGAGCAACGTCGCCGCACTTTCGCGGCAGGCGTCGATCGTGCGGGGTGGCAGCGCGGAGCCGGACGCATCAATCGCCGCTCCTCCAACCAGCGCCTCGGCGAATTCGAAGTCGTGACCGTATTTCGAGCCCACGGCCTGCAACACGCGCACGGCCTCGGCCGTGACTTCGGGGCCGATACCGTCGCCCCCGAGCACCGCGATACGCGCCTTCATGCGCCTTCCCGCGTGCGCTCGTAACGCTCGATCGCGTCCATCTGCTGCAGCAGGTAACCGAGTTCGTCGATGCCGTTCATCAGGCAATAGCGCGAGAAAGACTCGATCGGAAACGTCACTTCGCGACCGTCCGTCAGGCGCAGCGTGGAAGCAGGCAGGTCGACCTCGACTTCGACGCCCGGATTCGCGAGCAGCCACTCGTGCGTCGCTTCGTCCACGACGACCGGCAGCAGTCCGTTCTTCAGGCTGTTGTTGCGGAAGATGTCCGCGATCTCGGTGCTGATGACCACGCGGATGCCGAAATCGAGCAGCGCCCAGGGAGCGTGCTCACGCGAAGAGCCACAGCCGATGTTGCGACCCGCCACCAGCACCTGGCAGCCCCTGGCCGCCGGCTGGTTCAGCACGAAGTCGGGTTTCGGCTGGCCGGCCTGGTCATAGCGCCAGTCGGCGAACAGCGAAACGCCGAGGCCCTCGCGGACGGTGGTAGTCAGGAAGCGGGCCGGGATGATCTGGTCCGTGTCGATGTTGGTGGACGGCATGACGACCGTCCGCGAGCGGATGACTGTGATCGGGTCCATGTGCGGGTTCTGTGGTGGTGGCGCGCCCCGGCTCAGCCGAGGAACTCGCGCGGGTCGGTGACGCGACCGCGGACAGCGGCGGCAGCGGCGGAGGCAGGGCTTGCCAGCAGGGTGCGTGCCCCGATGCCTTGCCGGCCCTCGAAGTTGCGATTGCTGGTGCTGACGCAGTACTGGCCGGCGTCGACGAGGTCGCCATTCATGCCGAGGCACATCGAGCAGCCCGACTCGCGCCATTCAGCGCCCGCATCGGTGAAGACCTTGGCCAGGCCACGCTGTTCGGCTTCCAGCTTGATCTGCTGCGAGCCGGGCACGATCAGTGCGCGCACGCCCCTGGCGACTTTGCGTCCGCGCAGGATGGTCGCGGCGGCTTCCAGGTCCGAGAGGCGCGCGTTGGTGCAGCTGCCGATGAAGACGACCTGCACCGGCTTTTCGGCCATGCGCTCACCTGCGGTGAGACCCATGTACGCCAGCGACTTCGCAAACACGGCATCGCCCGGACGTTCCGGCACGTTGCCGCTGATCGTGGTGACCATGCCCGGGTTGGTGCCGAACGTGATCATGGGCTCGAGCGTGCTGGCGTCGAACGCAGCCGACTTGTCAAAGGCCGCGCCCGCATCGCTGCTGAGCGTGTTCCAGTCGGCGACGGCCTTGTCCCAATCCGTGCCCTGCGGCGCGAAGGGACGACCCTTCAGGTACTCGTAGGTGGTGGCATCCGGCGCAATCATGCCCGCGCGTGCGCCGGCCTCGATCGACATGTTGCAGACGGTCATGCGCTCGTCCATCGACATCGCTGCGATGGCGGAACCGCGGAATTCGATGACGTGGCCCGTGCCGCCGTTGACGCCGATCTTGCCGATGACGGCGAGCACGACGTCCTTGGCCGACACGCCGGCCGGCAGCCGGCCGTTGACGACGATCTCGAGCGTCTTCGGCTTGCGCTGCAGCAGGCACTGCGTGGCCAGCACGTAACCCACTTCCGTGGTGCCGATGCCGAAGGCGAGGGCACCGAATGCGCCGTGCGTGCTGGTGTGGCTGTCACCGCAGACAATGGTCTTGCCGGGCTGCGTGGCACCCTGTTCGGGCCCGATGATGTGCACGATGCCGCGGCGCGAGTCCTGCAGCCCGATCAGGTTCACGCCGAACTCGGCGCAGTTCACTTCGAGCTGGCGCACCTGCCGGGCGGCCGATTCGAGCTTGATCGGCAGGCCGCCGAAGATCTGTGCCGTGTCGGTCGGCGTCGAGTGGTCCATCGTCGCGAGCGTGCGGTCAAGCCGGCGGACCGGGAGCTTGCGGGCCCGCAGGACGTCGAAGGCCTGGGGGGAGGTGACTTCGTGCGTCAGGTGCAGGTCGATATACAGGATCGCGGGCGTGTCATCCGTCTCGGGCACGACGACGTGCCGTTGCCACACTTTCTCGAACAGGCTCTGCGCAGTCATTCCGGCTCCGGTCGTTCGTGTCAGACGGCCGCGGCGGGCGACGTCTCGTTCTGGTCGGCGCCGCGGCGGCGCGAGGATTCGATGGCGTTGATCACTTCGAGGAAGGCGCGCACGCCCGACTCGACGATGTCGGTCGTGACACTGGTGCCGCGGTAGCTGCGATTGTTGTACTCGCAGGTGACGACGGCTTCGCCCTGCGCGTCTTCACCGCTCGAGACACTGCGCACTTCGAACTTGCGCAGCTTCACGAACACGCCGGTGGCCTGCTCGATGGCCTTGAGCGCGGCGTCGACCGGGCCGTCACCCGACGATTCCTGCGTGACGATGCGGCCGTCGACGTGGCGCAGCACGACGCGGCCCGTCGCGAAGCGCGTCGAGTCGCTCACTACGTGCAGGTTCTCGAGGTGCCACGGACCGCCGTCGTGGCCGATCTCCGCCTTGAGCACCAGCGCCTCGATGTCGCCGTCGAAGAGTTCCTTCTTCTTGTCAGCCAGGGACTTGAAGTCGTCGAACACGCGCGCGAGTTCGGCGTCGGACAGCTCGAAGCCGAGTTCCTTGATGCGCTCGCGCAGGGCCGCGCGGCCGCTGTGCTTGCCGAGCACGAGGTTGGTGCGGGACATGCCCACGTCGTGCGGCCGCATGATCTCGTAGGTCGAGTGGTGCTTGAGCATGCCGTGCTGGTGGATGCCGGATTCGTGCGCGAACGCGTTCTCGCCGACCACCGCCTTGTTGCGCGGAATCGGCATGCCGGTGATGCTCGAGAGCAGGCGGCTGGTCGGGAACAGTCGCTTGGTGTCGATGCCGGTGTGCAGGCCGTAGATGCCTTCGCGCACCTTGAGCGCCATCGTGATTTCCTCGAGCGAGGCGTTGCCCGCGCGTTCGCCGATGCCGTTGATCGTGCATTCCACCTGGCGTGCGCCGCCGCGGACGGCGGCGAGGCTGTTGGCGACGGCCATGCCGAGGTCATTGTGGCAGTGGACGCTGAAGGTCACCTTGTCGGCGCCACGAACGTTCTTTGTCAGGAACGTGAAGACGTCATGAAATTCCTCGGGCACCGTATAGCCAACGGTATCGGGCACGTTGATCGTGGTCGCGCCGGCTTCGATCACGGCTTCGACCACTTCACGCAGGAATTCGGGTTCGGTGCGCGAGGCGTCCTCGGGCGAGAACTCGATGTCCGCGCACAGGCTGCGCGCGTACTTCACGCCTGCTACCGCCGTGTGGATGATCTGCTCCTTGGCCATGTTCAGCTTGTGCTCGCGATGGATCGCGCTGGTGGCGAGGAACACGTGGATGCGCGGCTTCTCGGCCACCTTGACCGCGCTCCAGGCCTTGTCGATGTCCTCGCGGTTGCAGCGCGCCAGGCCGGCGATGATCGGGCCCCGCACTTCGCGCGCGATCTCGTGCACGGCCTCCCAGTCGCCCGGGGAGGCGACCGGGAACCCGGCCTCGATGACGTCCACGCCCAGTTCGGCCAGGGCGCGCGCCAGCCGCAGCTTCTCGGGCTGCGTCATGCTGCATCCCGGCGATTGCTCGCCGTCGCGCAGCGTGGTGTCGAAGATCAGCACGCGGTTCGGGTCGCGGTTGGACATGGTCGTCACCGTGGTGGACTGGAGAGGGGGGCGGTGTTCAGCCCTGGTTGAGCCAGGGCATGCGGGCACGCAGTTGCACGCCGACCTTCTCGATCGGGTGCGCCAGGTCCTTCTTCATCAGGGCGTCGTACTTCTTGCGGCCCGTCTTGTTCTCGCGGATCCAGACGCGCGCGAAGCTGCCATCCTGGATTTCGCCCAGGATCTTCTTCATCTCCTTCTTCGTCGCCTTGTTCACGACGCGCGGGCCGCGGGTGAGGTCGCCCCACTTGGCGGTGTGCGAGATGTACTTGTGCATCTTGGCGAGGCCGCCTTCGTGCAGCAGGTCGACGATCAGCTTCAGTTCGTGCAGGCACTCGTAGTAAGCGACTTCGGGCTGGTAACCGGCTTCGACCAGCGTCTCGTAGCCCTTGAGCACGAGTTCGGTCGCACCGCCGCACAGCACGGCCTGCTCGCCGAAGAGGTCCGTCTCGGTCTCTTCCTTGAAGGTGGTTTCGATCACGCCGGCGCGCGTGCCGCCGATGCCGTCGGCATAGGCGAGCGCCTTGGCCTTGGCCTTGCCCGAGGCGTCCTGTGCGATTGCGATCAGGCATGGCACGCCGCGGCCTTCCTGGTACTGCCGGCGCACGAGGCCGCCCGGGCCCTTCGGCGCGATCAGCACGACGTCGAGGTCCTTGCGCGGCTTGATCTGCTTGAAGTGGATGTTGAAGCCGTGCGCGAAGAGCAGCGTGGCGCCCTGGGCGAGGTTCGGCAGGATTTCCTTGTAGTTCTCGGCCTGCGTGGTGTCGGGTGTGAGCAGCGCGACCAGCGTGGCGCCCTTGACGGCTTCGGCCGGCGTGGCGACCGCGAGGCCGTCCTTCTTCGCCTGCTTCCAGCTGTCGCCCTTGCGGACGCCGATGACGACGTCGTGGCCCGAATCCTTGAGGTTCAACGCATGCGCGCGACCCTGGCTGCCGTAGCCGACCACGGTGATCTTCGCGCCCTTGAGCGCCTTCTTGTCGACGTCCTTCTTCGAATACGCACGCATCTGGTCATCTCCTCGGAATCGTTTCCGCTTTTGCCATGACTAAAACTAAAAACCCCGCGCCGGCTGGCTGGCCGTGCGGGGTTCCTGATGTCCAATCGCGCCTATGCGCTCTCAGTTCGGAGCCCCGCACCTCCGCAGGGGAAGCAGGGTAAGCGACGCAAGCAGCAGGCCGGCCAGCAGGGTGACCGAAGTGATGAGGGAGGAGTCGAGCGACGACTGCATCCAGCGCCTGCGCATGAGAGCGAAAAAAGTAGGGTGCGGATAGCAGCACAGCGTGCCGGGCATTGTCAACCGCAGTGCAAAAAGAGTCAGTCCACGGCGGGCCAGTGACGGCTCGGTTCCGCGTCGACCGCGTCTGCAGGTGGCGCGCTGCTAAGCTAACAAGCTGCGTACGTTCTACCCGCAACGGAACCTGCCCACCGTGGATTTCCTGGTTGATCAAGCCGGCACCCCGGGTGCCGCGACCGCGCTCGAACTCGCGCTCGTGCTCCAGGCCGACCTGCCTCGCTGGCTGGAGGCCCAGGATGCACCCACTCGAGCCTGGGTCGCCGCGACGGGTTTCAAAGCGGAGCGTCACCAGGTGCTGCTGGTGCCGTCGCCCGACGGCGTGCCGCACCGGGCGGCTCTCGGTCTCGGAGCACTGCCCTCGCTGGATGCGCTCGAACTCTGGCACGTGGCAGGGCTGCCGGATCGCTTGCCGGCCGGTACCCACTGGCGGGTCACGAACGAACTCACCGTCGCTGCGGCCAGCGCGCTCGCCCTGGGCTGGGCCTATGGCAGCTACAAGTTCGACACCTACAAGTCGTCGACACCGCCGGCTACGGTCAGGGCACGTCTCATCGCGCCGTCAGCCGTCGACCACTCCCACGCCCTGCAACTTGCGGGCGCAACGGCGCTTGCTCGCGATCTCGTCAACACGCCGGCGTCCGACATGACGCCCGAACGGCTTGCCGCCGAGGCGATCAGGATCGCACGCGAGCACGGTGCGGCCCCGCAGGAAATCATGGGTGACGAATTGCGGCGCGGGTTTCCCGCCATCCACGCCGTGGGGCAGGCTTCCACGTGCGCCCCGCGACTGGTCGACTTCGTCTGGGGCGATCCGACGCATCCAAAAGTGACATTGATCGGCAAGGGCGTCTGCTTCGACACCGGTGGTCTCGACATCAAGCCGTCGGCTGGCATGGCGCTGATGAAGAAAGACATGGGTGGCGCAGCGTGCACACTGGCCCTGGCGCAACTCGTGATGCAGACGCAACTGCGCGTGCGGCTGCGGGTGCTGATTCCGGCCGTCGAAAACGCGATCGCCGGCAACGCGTATCGCCCGGGCGACGTGATTCGCACACGCAAGGGTGTGACCGTCGAGATCGGCAACACGGATGCCGAAGGCCGGCTGGTGCTGTGCGATGCCATCGCGGCTGCGGACGAAGAAAAGCCCGACCTGATGGTGGACCTCGCGACACTCACTGGCGCGGCACGAGTGGCGCTCGGTCCCGAAGTACCGGCGGTGTTCGGCACGCGCCAGGAAACCATCGACGCACTGCTGCGGGCCGGCCGGCGAGTGGCGGATCCGCTGTGGCAGATGCCGCTCTGGAGCGGCTACGACGACGACATCGCCAGCAAGGTCGCGGACATCAGCAACGCATCGGCCTCGGCGTTTGCAGGCGCGATCATCGGGGCGCTGTACCTCAAGCGTTTCGTGACCAATGCCGGGGACTGGGTGCACGTCGACCTGTTCGCGTGGAACCCGAAGGATCGGCCAGGCCGTCCTGTCGGGGCGGAGGCGCATGCCGTGCGCGCGCTGCACGCGATGATCGCCGAACGTTATGCGTAGACAGGGCGGGCTGCACCAGGCAGGTCGGTTCAGCGGCTCGTCCGGAGCGCGTGTCTGCCTTTCCAGGCGCAGGACGAGCCGCTGAAGCGACCTGCCACGTGATCGACCTGCGTTACGAAAGGCGCGCGTGGACGCTGATCTACCTCTGCCTCGGACTGGTTGAAGGCGGTACCGCGGCAGTGATGGTCCGGTCGCTGTTCGGCGACCAGGCCCCGGCGCTTGCGGTGGATCTGGTCGTGGCCATCGTGAGCGCGGCGCCGGCCTGGGCCAACCTCGCGAGCATGACGTATGCAAGGCGCGCGCAGGGCCAGCGCAAGATATCGTTCCTGTTGCCGCTGCTGCTGGCGATGGCGGCGTGCGTGGGCGCACTGGCGCTGGTGCCGAAGAGCGGGGCAGGGCTGCTGCTGTTTCTAGCGCTGTACGCTGCAGCGCGCCTGCTCTGGGCCGGTGTTGAAACCGTGCGTTCCGTGCTCTGGAGCGTGAACTACCCGTCGCGGCTGCGCGCGCGGATCACGGGGCGCATCACGATCAACACCTCGATCGCGCTTGCGATCACCGGTCTCGGTATCGGCTGGCTGCTCGGGCACGAGGGTCCGTGGTGGCGTATCGCGATTGCCCTCGGCGCAGCCTGCGGCGTGGCGGGCGCACTCGCCTTCCGGCAGTTCAAGGTTCGACGCGAGGAGGAATTGCTCGAAGCCGAGCGCGCGCGGCTGGTGGCAGGTGCCTCCTTCGGCTTCGGCGGCATGCGAGCGCTGCTCGCGCGCGACGCGGCGTTCCGACGCTACCAGTACGCGATGTCGATGTTCGGCGCGGGATTGCTCTCGCTCACGCCGCTGATGGTGATCTGCCTCGGCGACGTGCTGCAGTTGCCGGCGCTGTGGCAGGTGCTCGTCACGACCGCGATCCCGGTCATGGTGGTGCCGTTCGCGATCCAGCCGTGGGCGCGCTACCTGGATCTCCATCGCGTGCTGGCGTTCCGCTCCGTGCACGGCAAGTTCACGGTGGTCGCGGTCGTGTTGCTGGTCATGGCGGTGCTGCTGCACTGGCCGCTGCTGCTGGCGCCGGGCGCCGTGCTGCTCGGCGTCAGCTCGGCGGCCGGCAGCCTCGGCTGGACGCTGGGCCACAATGACTTCGCCCCGCGTGGCGAGGAGACGCGCTACATGGCGCTGCACGTGACGCTCACCGGCCTGCGCGGACTGGTCGCGCCGCCACTCGCGATCGCGCTGTATCACCTGCTCGGCAGCCTGCATGCTGGACTCGGTCCGGCGGCGCTGCTGTTGCCCATGTTCTTCGTCATGCGCGGGGCCTATCGCTTTCACGCCCTGCATCGCCTGCAGGTGGCAGCAAACGCTGCGTGACCGCGGCATCCGCAGGCCGCACAATTGCCCCGAGAATTCTTCACGCCCGGAGCCCGTTCGATGAGCCGACGCAAAGTAGATACCCGCCCGTATTCGAAGCTCGTGTTCGACGGCGTCAAGCAGACGCCCAGCCGGGCGATGCTCCGCGCAGTCGGCTACGTCGACCGCGATTTCAAGAAGCCGCAGGTCGGCATCGCCTCGACGTGGAGCAACCTCACGCCCTGCAACATGCACATCGACAAGCTGGCCGAAGCGGCGGCGAAGGGGGCCAACGCGGCGGGGGGCAAGAGCACCACGTTCGGCACCATCACCGTGTCCGACGGCATCTCGATGGGCACGCCCGGTATGCGGTATTCGCTCGTGTCCCGCGAAGTGATCGCGGACTCGATCGAGACCGTGGTCGGCGCGCAGGGCTTCGATGGCGTGGTCGCGATTGGCGGCTGCGACAAGAACATGCCGGGTTGCATGATGGCCATCGCGCGGCTCGATCGTCCCGCTGTGTTCGTCTACGGCGGCACGATCAAACCGGGTGCAAAGAAGCGCGACGTGGTTTCGGTCTTCGAGGCCGTTGGCGCGCACGCGGCCGGAATCATCAGCGACAAGCACCTGAAGGAAGTCGAGCGCACGGCTATTCCCGGCGCGGGCAGCTGCGGTGGCATGTACACGGCCAATACCATGGCATCGGCCATCGAAGCGCTCGGCATGAGTCTCGCGAACAGTTCCGCGCAGGAAGCCGTCTCGCGCAACAAGCGCACCGATGCGGAGCGTGCCGGGCGGGCCGTCGTCAACCTGATCAAGCTCGGCATCAAGCCGTCGATGATCCTCACGCGTGACGCCTTCGAGAACGCCATCGTCGTCACGATCGCGCTTGGCGGTTCCACCAATGCCGTGCTGCACCTGCTGGCGATCGCGCACGCGGCGGGTGTGCCGCTCGAACTCGACGACTTCACGCGCATCGGTGCGAAG
>JAABQQ010000002.1 GCA_011391405.1 Gammaproteobacteria bacterium | reverse complement strand
TAGATCACGCCCCACAGGTTGATGGCGAGCTGCCACTCGATCTCTTCGATGCTCAGGTGCGCGATCGTGCCGACCACGGTGGCGCCGGCATTGTTGATCACGAAGTGTGCCGTGCCGAAATCACGCTGCACTGCGTCGGCGTGCGCGAACACGGCGTCACGCTTCGATGCATCCACCAGGTAGGTGCGCGCTTCGCCGACCGGGGAGAGCGAATTCAGGGTTTCGCGCAAACCTTCCGCATTGATGTCGGACAAGGCGAGGCGGGCGCCCCTGGTGGCGAGCTGCTGCGCCAACGCGCGGCCGATGCCCGACGCGGCGCCCGTGATGACGACCACTCTTCCGGTAAAGCAACTCATGTCTCTGACCCCAGGTGGCGCTCAGATCTTACGCGAGGTGTTCTGCCAGTACTGCGCGCGAAGGTCCTTCTTGAGCACCTTGCCCACAGGGCTGCGCGGCAAGGCATCGACGAAGTCCACGGATTTCGGCGCCTTGACGGAGCCGAGCTTCTCCTTGCACCGCGCGATCAGTTCTTCGGCGCAGACCTGCTGTCCTGCATTGAGCTCGACGACGGCCTTGACGGCCTCGCCCCAGGTTTCGTCGGGCACGCCGATCACCGCGCAGTCCTGCACGGCCGGGTGGCTCCAGATCACCTGCTCGACCTCGCTCGGGTAGACGTTGAACCCCCCCGAGATGATCATGTCCTTCTTGCGGTCCGTGATGTGCAGGTAACCCTCGGCGTCGATGTGGCCGACGTCGCCGGTATGCAGCCAGCCATCGATGATCGTCTCGGCGGTCTTGTCCGGGGCCTTGTAGTAGCCCTTCATCACCAGGTCGCCGCGCACGCAGATCTCGCCGGTCTCGCCCTTCGCCAGGATCTCGTTCGCGTCATTCATGATCTCGACGCGGACCAGCGGATTGGGGACTCCAACGGACCCAAGCCGCTCATCCGAGGCGAGCTTGCCGTCGACGAGGTGCTCTCCCGGCGTCAGGTAGGCGATCGAGGCAGGCGCCTCGGTCTGGCCGTAGCCGCCCATCATCACCGGGCCGATGACCTCGATCGCCTGCTTGAGCTTCTCGACCGACATCGGTGCCGCACCGTACATGAAGTACTTGAGCGAGGAGAAATCCACCTTTTTGCCGAGATCGGGAATGTCGAGCAACCGGTAGATGACCGTCGGCGGCAGGAAGAGCTCCGTCACCTGGTACTTCGGGATGGCTCCCAGCAGGATCGCCGGATCCGGCTTCGTGACAACGACCACCGTGCCGCCACGCGCCGTGCACGGCACGGACAACAGCCCGGCGGTGTGTGTCATCGGAGCCGCCGCCAGGTTCACCGGCTTGTCGTTGCCCTCGTACGGGCAGCCGATCATGAAATGCGCACAGAAAGTCTGCGCGCTGCGATGGGTGTTCATCACGCCTTTCGGCATGCCGGTGGTGCCGCCGGTGGCCGACAGCATCACCACGTCGTCCAGATCGACCGGCACGTTCGGTGGCGTCGCCGGCTGGTCTTTCACCCAGCTCGCGAGTGAGCGGGCGCCCGGGAATTCGGGCAACTCGTCGTCGATGCAGATCCACAGCTTGATCTGCGGCAAGCGGGGCTTGAGCTCGGCGATGACCGGCGCGAAGTACTTCTGGAAAAACAGCACTTCGCAGTCGAAGGCGTCGAGCACGTAGTGGTTCTCGTCGGCCGAGTTGCGCGCCCCGACGGGAATCCAGCACATGTTCGCGCGCCAGAGGCCGAGCGTGCACGCCCACGCCGTGACGTCGTTGACGGCCCAGACGGCGCCCTTGGTCTCCTTCGGGAGACCAGCGGCCAGCAGGCCGTTGGCGATACGACAGGACAGCTCACCGATCTCGTCGAAGCTGTAACGACGGTCGTCCTGCAGGTAAGCGGTGCCCTTCGGGTTGATGCGCCAGCCACGATCGAAGAAGTCGATGATCGCCATGGCTCAGTCGCTCAAAGCTGGGTGACGGTGGCGCGCGCCAGGCCACGCTGTTCGAGGAAACCGAGCAGGTAACGGTGACCGAAGGCTTTGCACGCCGACACGAAACCGACCTTGTTCGTCTCACCGTCGAGCAGCTTCATCACGGCTGCGGTCTGCAGTGCGCCTGTAGAGATATAGGCCGTGAGGCCGTGCACAGTTGCCCGCACTGCGGCCAGTTGCCCGCGGCCGATGGCGAAGTCGACCGTGCGCACGACCGTCGTCCGTTCACGCGGCGGCATGCTGGGAGTGGTCGAATCGACGATCTGCTTGATGACCGCGTCCTGGTGTTCCCTGGGCAGGTCTTTGTATTCCGCGTCCCATTTCTGGCCGAGACCATGCACCAGTTGCATCACGTTGTTGTCGTAGAACCCGACGTACGAGCTGCAGCTGTGGACCCGCGGATCGTTCTGGTAGAAAACCGGCAGCGACGTGCCACCCCAGGGCAGCGAGAACACTGGCTGCACGAAGCTCGGATCGATGACATTGGCCGTCGTTCCCGGCGCATGCGGCACCAGCTTCTTCTCCCACAGGTAGCACTGCTCGGAGCGGAACAGCTCGAAGATCGATGCCGTCGAGCCGACCGTCACGCCTGCTGCGGCGAAGCGCGGGCCGCGGCACAACGTTGCGGTCTCGAGGACGTCGACACCGTGGGTTTCCAGCGCGAGTTCCGCCGCAATTTCCGCGAACGCGTACATGTACGCCGTCGAGGGTGCTACCACCAGGCCGGCCTGGCGGTAGAGGTCGCCGAACTGGTCGCGCACGGCTCGGATGTAGCTTTGCTCGCCCGTCGTGTCGATGTGGTGGCAGCCGGCCTTGAGCGCCGCCTCGACGGCCGTCAGGCCGAAGTTCACGAACGGTCCGACGGTGTTGCAGACGACCTTGGCGCCCTTGAATACTTTCACGAGAGCATCGACCGTGTGTTCGGTCTCGATGATTTCATAGGTGGCCGATTCGAGGCGCACCACGCGCTGCGCCATCATTTCCTGCACGCGCTTCGCATTGCGCGCGACGGCGGTGAACGGGATCTGCTGGTCGATCAGCCAGTCCATGATCAGCATGCCGGTATAGCCGCTCGCGCCATAGACGACGACGGGGTACTTGGCCATGGGTTCTCTCCTGTAATCTGTTCGGTGATGTGTTGTGTTCGGAGGCGGTCAGTTCTGCGACCAGCCTTCGGCGTAGAGTTGCTGCGCGAGCACGCCGAGGCGCATGGTCAGGATGGTGTTTTCCCCGTCCTCGATCAGCGCAACGCGTGCATCGCGGTACAGCTTCTCGATGGGGTATTCGCGGGACGTGCCCGCGCCGCCGAACAGCTGGAAGGCCTCGTCCACGACCTTCATCGCTTCCTGCGTCACGGTCACCTTGCCCGCTGCCGTAACGTACGGGTGTGACAGCGGCGACAGGCGTGCGAACGCCAGCGAGCGTCGCGCCACCGAGCGACAGACCTCGACCCGGCGCAGCATGTCACCGAGCCGATAGCGCGTGAGTTGGTGGTCGATGAGTTTCTGGCCGCCCTGCTTGCGCTCGTGGCAGTACTGCAGTGCCATCTCGAAGCCGGCGCGCGCGACGCCCGTGAACACCTGTGCCATGTGCGTGCCCGCATAGGACCACGCCGACGTCATGTTGCCGTAGTACTCGTCCTTGAGCGCGACGGCGAAGCGTTTCGGGACGCGCACGTTGTCGAAGAAGATCTCGCCCTGCGGCAGCGCACGCTGGCCCATCTTGTCCAGGGGCTTGCCTTTCGAGACTCCTGGCAGGTCGAGCGGAATGATCACGGACATGCCATAGGGGTTGCCGTCCGGCGCGAAGAAGCCGTCTTCGTATTCGGCGCCGAGGTAACCGAGCGCAACCTGCGCGACTGCACCGTTGGACACCCAGGCCGAGCATTGCCCGTTGATGACGATTTCGTCGCCCTGGACGCGGCCCCACATATTGCCTTTGTTGCCCTGCTGGCCGGCCGGCAACTCCCGCGTGACGTCGACCATCGTCACGTCACCGCCCTTGTCGGGGTGCGTGATCATCCAGCAGCCGATCTTGCCCGTGCAGAGGTCGACGAGTTCCTGGTTGCCGATGACCGCAGCCATCTGCATCGGGAAGGCAGCGACCGCCAGGCTGACCGCGAGTCCCGCGTCGCCCCAGCCGAGTTCCTCGCCCATCAGCGACTCGATGCGGATGGCGACGTCGGGCGGCAATTCCAGGAGCATGGCCGGATCGAGTCCGAGCTTCGCGTACTCCGCGAACAGGCTCCAGTAGGGCGAGCCGGGCGCGATGAC
Organism: Gammaproteobacteria bacterium; assembly: GCA_011391405.1. Classification (GTDB taxonomy): domain Bacteria; phylum Pseudomonadota; class Gammaproteobacteria; order Steroidobacterales; family Steroidobacteraceae; genus RPQJ01. Next base: position 5,329 of record JAABQQ010000002.1, on the reverse strand, counting down.
TTCCGCGGCCGTCAGTTTGTCGAGTTGCGCGCCGAGCGGGCGCATCACCTCCCTGGCAAAGCGGTGAACGACGTCCTGGACACCCGTTTCCTCGTCCGACATCGGCGTTTCGAACCCAGATCGACCGGCGGCCGGCAAAGTGACCTTGGATTTCAGCTTCATCATGTTACTTGCGCTCCCTGGGGCAGGTGTCTGGCGACAGTTTCTCGCCAAGGCGGGGTGACCTCAGCCCCCCGACATAGGGGGGGCGACGAGTGAACGGTCTGGCAGAGGATCGCCCGCATGACTTCCGACACATCCCGCACGGCAGTGCAGCTTCGATCCCTCGTGAAGAGCGAGGGCGAACTGGAGCTCTCGCTCGCAAGCATTCCGATCCCGGAGCCGGGGCCCGACGAGGTGCTGATCCGGGTCGAGGCGGCCCCGATCAATCCTTCCGACCTGGGCTTGCTGTTCGGGGCGGCGGACATGAGCACTGCGCGGCAGTCCGGGACGGACGAGCAACCCGTCGTGACCGCCAGCATTCCAGCAGCACTCATGAAGGCCATGGCGGGTCGTGTGGACCAGTCGATGCCGGTCGGCAACGAGGGGGCGGGGGTGGTCGTCGCGGCAGGGACTTCCGTCGCAGCTCAGCAACTCATGGGCAGGACAGTGGCCGTCCTGGCCGGCGAGATGTATTCGCAATATCGTTGCGTCAAGACGGTCCAATGCCTCCCCTTGCCGTCGGGCACGTCCGCCGCGGAAGGCGCGGCCTGTTTCGTCAATCCGCTGACCGCGCTCGGCATGGTCGAGACGATGCGGCGTGAAGGTCACACGGCGCTGGTGCATACCGCAGCAGCCTCCAACCTGGGCCAGATGCTGAATCGCTTGTGCATCCAGGACCGGATTGGCCTCGTCAACATCGTGCGCTCCGAACAGCAGGAGCAGGTCCTCCGGGAGCAAGGCGCGAAATACGTCTGCAACTCGAGCGCGCCGACATTCATGCGTGATCTCACCGACGCCATCTCCGCCACCGGCGCGACGCTGGCGTTCGACGCCATCGGCGGCGGGCCGCTTGCCGGGCAGATCCTGAGCTGCATGGAGGCCGCGCTCATGCGTTTGGCAGGTGAGTACCAGCGCTACGGGTCGACGACTCACAAGCAGGTCTACATCTACGGGATGCTCGATACCGGTCCCACCCAGTTCAAGCGAAACTTCGGCGCCGCGTGGGGCGTCGGTGGCTGGTTGTTGATGCCGTTCCTGCAGAAGATCGGCGCCGAGGCGGCCCAGGCCCTCGCGCCACCGGCGAGAAGTACCTGATCAACCCCAGCAAGAACTGACCCACACTCGACTCAGGCAACGCCGACCGGTACGGGGGAGGTGGCTCTACTAGCTGGGTCGACCAGGATCTTGGCGTGCTGCTCCGGATCCTTGAGCGCATCGAACGCATTTGCCACGCCTTCGAGACCGACCACTCCCGTAATCATCGGCGCACAGTTGAGCTTGCCCTCGGCGATCAGGTGCACCGTGTCCCGATACTCCAGCGGTGTGTGGCCGAAGACGAACCGCACGTCGACCTCCTTGTGCAAGGCCAGTGCCGGCTCATAGCGGTCCACCTGCATGCACACGCCGACGACGACGATGCGCGACATCAGGGGGGCGCCGTCGATGATCTGCTGCACGACGCCCGGGACGCCGACGCATTCGAATATCACCGGGCGCCGCGGCGCGCCAATGCCGAGCTTTTCCACGAGCCGCCACGTCACGTGCCAGGGGATGGGTAGCTTGCGCAGCTTCTCCTGGGTGCCGATGGAGAGCTCGATCAGGGCCGGCAGGTCCCGGTAGAACCCGTCGCCGGGACGCTCTGCGTAGGGCGAGGCTTCCCGGGGATCGACCACGACATCGGCGCCGCACCGCAGCGCGAGGGCGCGGCGCCCGGCGGAGAAATCGCTGGCAATCACGGTTGCCACGCCCTGCGACTTGAGCACGCAGATCACGGCCAGGCCCACCGGACCGCAGCCGATGACGATCGCAACGTCCTTGCGCGTGATTTCGCCGCGTCGGACCGCGTGCAGGGCTACCGCCATGGGTTCGGTGAGCGCAGCCATGTCGGCCGACAGACCGTTCGGGACCGGGACCAGCGCCGATTCCTGCAGCAGCATGCGCTCGGCAAAGCCGCCGGTCGCAATGGGTGACAGGCCCGCGATGTGGATTTCGCTGCCGACTCGCAGCATGGGCTGGGACACGACGCGCGAGCCAGTCTTGATCTTGCGCTTGCAGCCCGGACCGTAGTCGAGCACTTCACAGCAGAACTCGTGCCCGAAGACGAACGGGTCACTGCTGGACGGCACGATCTTGTCTGCGCCGACCTTGCCGAGCAGGCCCTTCAGGTGGTCGCAGTGGTGACGCATGTGCAGGTCAGAGCCGCAGATGCCACAACGCTCTACCGCCACCAGTACTTGACCCGGCCCAGGCACCGGTTCCGGGAGGTCCTCGACCCGCAGCTCCGCGTTCTGGCACACGACGGCCTTCATTGCTTTGCTCCGCCCTTGCGCGGAGCGGACGTTATGCCATGGGGTAGCGCGCCCGCGGTCGCCACGATTGCCAGCAGATAGATCGCGAGGCAGCTTGCTTTCAGGATGTTGTTCATTTAAGCCAGTACCAGCACGTAGTCATGGCGCGTCATCGGCCGCGCGAGTCGGATTCCCATCACCTGTTCGCCTCCCGTTCGGCGGACGAGGGCAGCGAAGCGGGATTCGGCGTCACCGGTGAGCGCGCGAGCAAATGCCGCGGCCTTGTCGAAGTGCCATAGCCCGTGCGGCGAGGTGCTCCGGCGAATGGTGCAGCCGCGCCACTGATACTCGAGCGGTCCAATCGATGGATGCACGCTGCGCTTTCCGCCGAGCGAGACCAGGGTCCCGCCGGCCACGCTCGGATTGCTCGCCACCCAGCCGTCATAGGCCTGGGCGTCGGCAAGCAGCTGCGCTCCCCAGTCCTGGAAGACGAGGCGCAGCACGGGCTCGAGCGACGCAGGAATCTCGTCGTTCGCCGGATACGTCTCGGGACAATCCGGAAACTCGCCGTCGCCGATACGGGCAAGGTTCATCCGCTCGGTCCAGCGAAAAACGTTCGATGCGCGATTCTTCATCAGCGTCGCGGGAACCGGGTCGCGTGCAAGGTGCGCAAACATCGGTGCCATCAGGCCGAAGTCGGCAATGCTCGGGCGTCCGCCGAGCAGGTAGGGGACATGCAGGAAATGCTCGTCGAGGGCATCGAGCAGTTCGCAGTACGCCGCCTCGACCGTCGGAATCGTTTCGGGCGTGACGCCGAGGATCGGCAGGAAATCGTTGAAGTACTGCATCGTCTGCCGGGCAGTGGCGTAGCGCGCCTCGCGATCCGGTCCTCCCTGCAGCAGGCGGCCGAACTCCGCACACAGGAAGTTCTCCTGCTCCGCGCGGTACGACCAGCGGTAGTGCATTCCGGGCGGCAGCAACGCCTCGGACCCGAAGGCGCCAAGCAACCACGCAACGGCCTTCTGCACCGGTGTGTCGGGAATCATCAACGGCAGCGGCATCGCGGCCTCGATGTGCTCGATCATGTCCGTCGTGTCCTGGAGGATGCGGCCGTCGGGCGTCTCGAGGATCGGGACCACAAAGTGGCGGACCGCCGGAAGGATGCGGGCCTGGAACTGCGTGTGGAATGTGAACTCCTCGCGATACCGCACTCCCTTCTTGATCAGGTACGAGCGAATCTTCCCGGTGTAATAGGAATGGGGCGAGCCCCAGAGAACGTATGTGCCGTTGCTCGTCATCGGAGTTACCGTCTGAGGAATGAGTTGACGCCATATTGAAGGGTGGCGGTTGTGCTGGCGACTGGCACCCCCTCCAAAGAGGTGGGGCGATCTCCTCACAGCATCGCGCCTATCTGCAAGCCATTCACCGCTATCGCGACGTCTCGCCATTGGCTGGAACGACATCACGAGTCGGAGTATTGGCGGATCCTCGAGTGCCACGCGTTGCAGCGGTCGAACGCCCCGTCAGCAATCGATAACCCATAGTAAAGTGCACGACTTTCCAGGAACCCCTCAAACATGCGTACTCGAATCAGCAGGCCGGCCGCCATGGCCGCGCTCGTCACCGCGGCGCTCCTCGCAGCGCCGACCCGGGCGCAGGACTCCGCCTCGGCCCTGGCGCAACAACTCGCCAATCCGGTGGCGGCACTGATCAGCGTGCCGTTTCAGCTCAACTACGACCAGGACATCGGGCCCGAGGACGACGGCGACCGCTGGCTGATGAACGTGCAGCCGGTGGTGCCCATCACGCTCAACGAGGACTGGAACCTCATTTCGCGGACGATCCTGCCCATCGTTTCGCAGAGCGATATCTATCCGGGTGCGGGCAGCCAATCCGGCCTCGGCGACGTCGTGCAGAGTGTGTTTTTTTCGCCCAAGGAGCCGACAGCCGGCGGCTGGATCTGGGGCGCCGGTCCGGTCCTGCTGCTGCCGACAGGTTCGGACGACCTGCTCACTGCGGACCAGTGGGCCGCCGGTCCGACGGCCGTCGTGCTCAAGCAGCAGGGACCCTGGACCTACGGCGCCCTGGCCAACCACCTCTGGTCGTTTGCGGGCAGCGATAACCGCTCCGACGTCGACGCGACGTTCCTGCAGCCGTTCCTGTCCTACACCACGCCGACCGCATGGTCCTACGCGCTCAACACCGAGAGCACCTATGACTGGGAAGGCGAACAGTGGTCGGTGCCGGTCAACATCATCGTCACAAAGGTCACGAAAGTCGGCGGCCAGTTGATCAGTGTGGGTGGCGGGCTGCGCTATTGGGCCGACAGCCCGGAGAGTGGCCCCGAGGGACTCGGCGTCCGGCTGGTCTTTACACTGCTGTTCCCGAAGTAGAGCGATCAACGGCGTAACCAGGGCATTCGAGGCTCACCTTTGAACACGAAACTAATCTTCTTTCCGGCCCTTGCAGCGAGCCTTGCGCTTGTCGGCGCATGCAGCAAGTCCAAGGTCGAGGACGTCGCACCCAGGACCGTGGCCGACACGATCTACGTCGGCGGCGACATCGTCACCATCAATGATGCGCAGCCAACCGCCGAGGCGCTGGCCGTGAAGGACGGCAAGATCCTCGCCGTGGGCGCGCGTGCCGACGTCGAGTCAGCCCACCAGGGCGACACCACGAAAGTCGTGGACCTCGCCGGCAAAGCCTTGCTGCCGAGCTTTCTCGATGCGCACAGCCATTACGTCAGCGCGCTGTCGGTGGCGAACCAGGCCAAGGTGTACGCACCGCCCGCGGGGCCCGGCAAGGACGTGCCCAGCCTCATCGCGGCGATCGAGCAGTTC
>JAABQQ010000001.1 GCA_011391405.1 Gammaproteobacteria bacterium | reverse complement strand
CGTGTGCTCTTCCGCTCTCTCGCCTTCGCTGCAGCGGAAGCGTTTCTGCTTGTTCTCGGTGACACATGACCGTCACAGGCCCGCCGGTACGGGTCCGGGTCTTCCTCGGCGCTCCGTGTCGAACGCCGCAGCTCGAGCGTGAAGAGCGAAGCGGCACCGTCGCCGTGTCGCTGCTTCGCTGCCACCATCGCTTCGCTCTCGCTCAAGCAAGGATCGCCGTGAATCGCGCGGTTCCTCCGCGCGATTCACGAAGCGCGTGAGACCTCGGAGCGCCGAGGAAGACCCGGACCCGTACCGGCGGGCCTTGCGACGTACCCTCACCCGCCCTGCGGATGATCCTGCTGCAGCTGGAGAGGCGAACGATTCAGATGTTCGAGTCGGGCGTCGCAGCCTTCTGCCGGTTGATGTAATCGAGCAACGCTTCGTCCACCGCGGGATCGAGCGGCGGCGGCACGTATTCGTTGAGCTGACGCTTCCAGAGCGCGTTGGCGCGCTGCGCCATGTCGAGCGAGCCCTCGGCCTGCCATTGCTCGAAGCTGTTGTTGTCGGCCAGTGGCGACCGGTAGAACGCGCTTTCGAAATTGGCCTGCGTGTGGGCGCAGCCGAGGAAGTGGTTGCCCGGCCCTACTTCCTTGATCGCATCCATGGCCTGCCCGTTGGGCGAGAGGTCCACGCCTGCGAGCAGCGTGTGCATCATCCCGGCCTGGTCGACGTCCATCATGAATTTCTCGTAGCCCATCGCGAGGCCGCCTTCGAGCCAGCCCGCCGTATGCAGCACGAAGTTCACGCCGGCCAGGCACGTTGGCAACAGGGTCTGCGCCGATTCGAACGCAGCCTGCGCGTCGGGTACCTTCGAGGCGCACAGGCTGCCGCCCGAACGGAACGGCACGCCGAGCCGCCGCGCGAGTGCCGCCATCGTGTAGAGCACGAGGGCCGGCTCAGGCGTCCCGAACGTCGGTGCGCCTGACTGCATCGAAATTGACGAGGCGAAGCTGCCGAGCACCACCGGGGCGCCCGGGTTTACTAGCTGCGCGAAGGCCATGCCGGCGAGCGCTTCGGCGAGCGTCTGCGCTGCCGTACCCGCCACCGTCACGGGCGACATCGCACCCGACAGGATGAACGGCGTGATGATGGTCGCCTGGTTCGCGCGCGCGTACACCTTGAGCGCGCCGAGCATGGTCGCGTCGTAGACCATCGGGGAGTTCACGTTGATCAGGCTGATCATCATCGTGCGCAGCTTGCCGGTGGCAGGATCGACCGCGTCGGCGCCGAAAGCGATTTTCGCCAGTTCGACGCTGTCCTGCGCGCGCTCCGGCGCAGTGACCGAGCCCATGAAGGCCTTGTCGCTGTACTTGATGTGGCTGTACACCATGTCGAGATGGCGCTTGTTGACCGGCAGGTCGACCGGTTCGCAGATCGTGCCACCCGAGTGGTGCAGCGAATTCGCCATGTAGGCGAGCTTGACGAAATTGCGGAAGTCGTCGATGCGGGCGTAGCGGCGGCCCTCGTCCGCGTTCAGGATGAATGGCGAACCGTAGGCGGGGGCGAACACCGTCGAATTGCCGCCGATGCGGACATTGCGCGCCGGGTTGCGCGCGTACTGCACGAACTCGCGCGGCGCGTTCTTCTGCACCAGTTCGCGGCACATGCCACGCGGGAACTTGACGAGCGAACCATGGACGTCGGCGCCTGCCGCTTTCCAGATCGCCAGCGCTTCGTCGTCCTCGCGGAACTCGATGCCGTACTCCGCGAGGATCGTCTCGGCGTTCTGCTCGATGATCGACAGGCCCTCGTCGGTCAGGACCTCGAAGTACGGGATCGAGCGCGTAATGAAGGGAATCGAGGCGCCGGCACGGGCTGCACGCGCGGCACGCTTGGCGTCACGGCCGCTGGCGCGTTGCGGGCGCTTTTCGGCGGCGGGCTGCTGTTCTTCCATGCTGGACATGGTGGTTCCGTTCCCGGCTGCTAGGAAACCAGTATGGTCGCCCCGCCGCTGAACGACTGATCAATTTGCGACAACGACTTGCCCCCGCGCGCCACCCATGGCGACACGCGGGGACCAAGGCGACGTTCAGAGCGACCCGAATCGATAGGTAGCGCTCAGGCCGTACCAGCGCGGCCTGGCATAGACGCCGGCAACCACGCCCGCGAACAACGAGCTGTCGAAGGCGTACACGCGATACTCCTCCTCGAACAGGTTGTCGACGAAGACCGCAACGCCCCAGCGACCGTCGCCGCTGTCGTAGCTCAACCGGGCGTTGGCCACGGTGTAGGCGTCCTCCTGCTCGACCGGTGCGCAGAGCACGGTGAAGCAGAATTCGCTCGAGTACAGCAGGTCGCCCTGGATGCCGACCGTACCGCCAGCCAGGCCGAATTCGTACCGGGCGAGCGCATTGCCCGAGAAGTCCGGCGCCTGCGGCAAGTCGTGATCCTCGATCGTGACACCGTCCGGCAGCGGGACGTCCTTGACCTTGGTGTCGAGGAACGAGGCGCCGAGCCGCAGCGTGAGCCCTGCGATGGGCCGCGACGTGAGTTCGGCCTCGAGGCCCGTCGTCTCGGCATCGAGGTTGATGACGGTCTGCACCGGGCCAAACTGCGCGAAGGCCTGGTAGTCCGAATAGTCGTAGTAGAACGCGGCGACGTTGAGGGTCGTCGAATCGCCGAGCAAGGTCTTCGCGCCAAGCTCGAATGCATCCAGCGTTTCCTCGTCGAAGGGCATGCCTTCGAGGAATGCGCGCGGGATCGTGAGACTGCCGTCCGGGTCGTACGGCGTACCCGTCGAGAACGTGTAACCGCCGCTCTTGCTGCCGCGGTTGAAGCTCCCGTACAGCAGCAGGTCGTCGGTCGGCTGCCAGTCGAGCTGCACGCGTGCAGTCACGCCGTCAAAGCTGTTCTTCGCGTCGGCCGGCGTGATCGACCCGCCCGTCGGCGCGACTTCGTTGCGGTTGAAGATAATCGTGACCGGCGCGGAGAGCCCCGGCACCTCCGGCGCCGTGCCGAAGTAAGCTCCCTCGCGGTCGTCGCTCCAGTAGCGCGCGCCGACGATCAGCTTCCACGCATCGGCGAACTGCCATTCGTCCTGGGCGAAGATCGCGTACGAGGTTGTCTCCTGCGACATCTCGATGGACGGGTCGTAACCGTAGAACGGAGTCGCGAACTTGCCAGTGTAGTCGCCGTCGACCTGCATGCCGTACAGGCCCGCCACCCACGTGTGGCTACCCATCTCGCCCGACAGGCGGAACTCCTGCGAATACTGCTCGAGGTCGCTGCCCTGGTAGAACAGCACGCCATCCACGGGCGACGCATCGCCGCCTTCGAGGTAGAACTTGGTAGCGTCCTGGTAGTCGGTAATCGAGACGAGGTGCAGGTCGCCGATGTCCCAGTCGAAGTGCAGCGTGCCGCCCGTGATCTCGCGGTCGACGTAGGAACGCTGCGTTTCCGCAGTCTTCCACGGGTCGCCCCCGCGGCTGGGCGTGATCGCGTCGTTGCGATACCCGGTGCCGCCCTCGCCCGGCCCCGTGCCCCAGAAGGCGCACGACTGATCGCGTTGCGTGAACTCGCCCTGGAACTGGTCGTTCGGGCACGCGGGCTCCTGCGAATAGATGCCGGCCTGAGTTTCCTTGTTCGCCTTCATGTAACGGACGATGAGGTTGAGGTCCGTCGTCTCGGAAGGCTGCCACGCGAGTTGCCCACGTACTGCGTAGTGGTCGTTGCCGCCGCGGTCCGGCACACCAGCGACGATCGATTCCATGTAGCCGTCGTCGGTGTTGCTGATCGCCGCAATGCGCGCCTGGAAGTTGTCCGCCAACGGTCCCGACAGGGCCCCCTCGACGATGAACTGGCTGTAGCTGCCGACGGTGGCGGTGGCGTACCCCTCGAAGTCCTCGGTCGGCTTGTTCGACACGAACTGGATCGCCCCGCCCGTCGCGTTGCGGCCGAACAGGGTGCCCTGCGGCCCGCGCAGGACTTCGACGCGTGCAAGGTCGAAAATCGGGAAGCTCGCGACGTTGATTGAACTGGCATAGCTGTCGTCCTGGTACACGGCGACTGGCGGCTCCTGCTGGTCACCGTAGTCGTTCTGCGACACGCCACGGATGTTGAACACCACCTGCGAGGATGAGTACGCATTCATCTTCAGGCTGGGCACGGCGCGTGTGATGTCCGTCGCCATGGTCATGTTCATGTCGGTCAGCATCTGGCCACTGAGTGCCGTCACTGCGATGCCCACTTCCTGCAGGTTTTCCTCGCGGCGCTGGGCCGTGACCACGATTTCTTCGATGCCGGAACTGGCGCCGGCCTGCTGTGCATGCGCCGGCAGCGACGAACCCATTGCACACGCCGCCGCGATGGCAGCGGCGAGCGATCCTGAAGTACGTGCGGCCGGGGTCAGCAGGTTTCGAATTGACATAGACATCTCCAGCAGGGGAATCGACCAGTCAGGCTAGATTGGAGCGTGAGCGCGGGCATCGCTGGTGGCGAGCGCGCGGATGACGTCGGTGGGTCCGCAAACGCCCTGCACGACGCCGCCTTCGGTGAGCAGCACGGGGTGTCCGGACCGGCACCATTGAATGAGCTGGCGCAGCGGCGTGTCCACGTCGGCGACGATGAGGCCCTCGCCTTCCGCTGGCGAAGTGCGGATCCCGAGCGCCTGGCCTTGAAAGGCAGCAGCAATTGGACGGCCCTGCCCGTCGAGGACCGCGCTGAACTGCCGGCCCGGGTCGAGCCAGCGTTGCGGACCTTCCGTGGCGAGTTCGGTCCAGGGACGCATGACCATGCGGCCGTTCAGGACCGACAACGGATTCATGTGCTGCACGAACTCACCGACGTAAGCATTCGCCGGGCGCAGCACAATGTCCTCGGGCGTGCCCGTCTGCACGATGCGTCCACCCTCGAGCACCGTCGTCTGGTTGCCGAGCTTGAGCGCCTCGTCGAGATCGTGCGTGACGAACAGGATCGTCTTGCGCACGCGCGCCTGCAACGCGAGCAGTTCGTCCTGCAGCTTCGTGCGGATCAGCGGGTCGAGCGCCGAGAATGGCTCGTCCATCAGCAGGATCGGGGCGTCGGTCGCGAAGGCTCGCGCCAGCCCGACACGTTGCTGCATGCCGCCCGACAACTCGTGGCCGTAACGATCGGCCCAGCGTTCCAATCCAACCAGCTGCAGCTTCTCGTCGACGATTCGACGACGCTCGGCAGCGGAGTCGCCGCGAAGCTCGAGGCCGAGTCCCACGTTCTCGCGCACGGTGCGCCAGGGCAGCAGACCAAACTGCTGGAAGATCATTGCGATCGTGCCGCGGCGCAAGCGGCGCAGCGTGGCCGCATCGCATTTGGCGACGTCGATCTGCTTGTCACCATCGTTGACGAGCACGCGACCGCGCGTGACGCGGTTGAGACCGTTCGCCGCACGCAGCAGTGTCGATTTGCCGGATCCCGAGAGGCCCATCAGCACGGAGATCTGGCCGCGCTGGACCGCGAGGCTGGCCTGGCTGACGCCCACGACGACGCCCGTCGCGGTCTCGATCTCGTTGCGATCGCGACCTTCGTCGAGTTTCTGCAGGGCGGACTTGAGCGCGGCTGCGCGCCTGCGTCCCGATTCGGCCGAAAACAGGATGTCGACCCGGTCGAACTCGAGCGCTGCGCTGCTCATTCCTGCCCCTTCTTCTCGGCCGGCCGGCTGATGCGATCAAGCATGATCGCGAGCAGCACGATGGCCAGTCCCGCCTCGAAGCCCATGCCGACCTGCACGGTGTTGAGCGCACGCACGACTGGCACGCCAAGCCCGCCCGCACCTACCAGCGCTGCGATGACGACCATCGACAGGCTGAGCATGATGCACTGGGTGATGCCGGCAAGGATCATCGGTCGGGCGCTCGGCAGTTCGACCTTGAACAGGAGTTGCAGCGGCGTGGCCCCAAACGCCTGCCCGGCTTCGCGCAGCGTCTTCGGCACGGACGCGATGCCGAGCTGTGTCAGGCGGATCGGCGCGGGCAACGCGAAGATGATCGTCGAAATCAGGCCCGGCACGATGCCGAGCCCGAACAGCACGAGCGTCGGCGTCAGGTAAACGAACGTCGGCAGCGTCTGCATCAGGTCGAGCACCGGACGCATCGCAGCGTACACCCGGGGTCGCTTCGCACCCCAGATCCCGAGCGGGACGCCAATGACGGTAGCGACCGTTGCGGCCACGAGGACCAGCGTCAGCGTCTCCAGCGTCGCGTCCCAGTAACCCTGGTTCATGATGAAGAGCAGCGACAACACCACGAATACGGCGAGACCGACCGAGCGCCGCAGTACCCACGACAGCCCGGCGATCAACAGGATAAGTGCCGGGGCCGGAACACCGTTCAGGATCCGCGCGACCACGTTGGTGGAACCGGTCAGTACGGCTGCGATGCCGTCGAACAGGCCGCGAGCGTGCTGCTTGGTGTATTCGACGAACGTCGTGGCGGTGTCGCCGACCGGAATCTTGTTGGTCGTGATCCAGGTTTCGAAGGCACTCAGGTGACTGAGCTTCGCGGGTTCAGCGACGACCTGCAGTGCGGGCCGACCATCGAAGCCGTGCACGCCTTCAAGCCAGGTTGCCACGATCGGTTGACGCCTGGCGAGCCACTCAACTGCGAGATCGGAGGTTCGCACCTTGTCGCTCAATATGCGGTCCATCCACTCGTTCTCGAGCTCGACCGTGAACTCGAGGTTCGCGAGCAACCGTGCAACGTTGGGACATTCCTGCTGGTAGCCCTTGCGCACCAGCGTGCTGACCGTGGCCGCGCCGTAATCCGGGCCAAAGCTCGCGTCGCCACCCGTGAGGTAGCGCACGTTGAAGTGCGTGTTCATCGGATGCGGGGCCCACGCCAGGAACACGACAGGCTGTCGGGACCGGTAGGCCCGCTCGACTTGCGCCAGCATGCCCTGCTCGCTCGACTCGACGAGCCTGAAACCGCCGAGGCCAAACTCGTTCTTCTTGATCAGCTCGAGAATGATGTGGTTGCCGTCGTTGCCCGGCTCGATGCCGTAAATCGATGCCCCCAGCTCTTTTCTGAATCGGTTGATGTCCGAGAAGTCCTTGAGCCCTGCGTCGTGCAGATAGTCGGGCACGCCGAGCGTGTACTTCGCGCCGACCAGGTTGTGGCGGACGACTTCGACGGAGCCGTCATCGGTGAAGGGCTGCAGCATCGATGCCTGCGCCGGCATCCAGTTGCCAAGGAAGACGTCGATGTCGCCGTTCTTCATCGACTCCAGCGTGACCGGCACGGAAAGCACGGTAATCAAAGGCTTGTAACCCAGGTCTGCAAGCATCTGCGCGAGCACAGCCGTGGTCGCGGTTTCTGCGGTCCAGCCCACGTCTGCGAGCCGCACCGTGCGGCAGCTGGGTGGGTCTGCCGCGGCGGCGGCGGCATTTCCGCCGCCGGACACAACGGCGAGCGACGTGGTTGCCACGACGCCCAACAACCGCAGCCCACGGAGCAGCGGGCCCATCCCCGGGCGCCAGCTCGCACGCATTGCCTTCCCCTGCGTAAATTCTTCTGACGCATTGGTAACAGGGAGCGGCCGCCCGCGTCAAACACGGCTGCAAAACTGGGCCATCGCCTGCCGCGCGGCACAATCTCGCAGGCTATACTTCGGCCCGCGCTCCGGCGGCGAGCGCCAACATTACAGAAGGTCCCGGCCGCGGCGACGCGGTGACGAGGCCAACGGAGCGCGCCTCGATGGAGATCAGCGAATTCTCGATGGACTTCTTCTCGCTCGCGGGCAGGAAAGCCATCGTCACCGGCGGCAATACCGGTCTCGGCCAGGCCTTCTCGCTCGCACTCGCCAAGGCAGGCGCCGACGTGTTCGTGCCGAGCGTGATGGAAGACGACGGCAAGACAGGCCCACTGATCGCGGCAGCCGGTCGCCGCTACGAATACCTCAAGATCGACATCACGGCGCCGGGCGCAGCGGCAAAAGTCATCAACACCTGCGTCGAGCGTTGCGGCGCCATCGACATCCTGGTCAACAGCGCCGGCATCTGCCCGATGGCCGAGGTGCTCGACTTCGGACGTCCGCAGTGGGACGCCACCGTTGCCGTGAACCTGACTGCCGCGTTCGAGCTCAGTTACGAAGCCGCGCAGAAAATGATTCCGCAGAAAAGCGGCAAGATCATCAACATCTGTTCGCTGTTCTCCTTCCTGGGCGGCCGCTGGTCGTCCGCGTATGCAGCCACGAAGCACGGACTCGCCGGATTCACCAAGGCGTACTGCGACGAGCTGGCGATGCACAACATCCAGGTGAACGGCATCGCACCGGGATACTACGCCACCGAGATCACGCGCAAGACGCGCAGCAATCCGGAAACCAACCAGCGTGTGCTCGACCACATTCCGGCAGAACGCTGGGGTGAGCCAGTCGATCTCATGGGGGCGCTCGTTTATCTGTCGAGTCGGGCCTCAAATTACGTCAACGGCCACCTGCTCGTCGTCGACGGCGGCTACCTGGTGCGCTGACGCGACATGGCGATCCGGGGGCGTTACATCGTCGGCGTGGACAACGGTTCGCAGAGCACGAAGGTCGTGATTTACGACCTGGAAGGCAATGCGGTCGCAGAAGGCCGGCAGATGTTGCGCGCGGCAAATCGCCCGAGTCCCGGCGTCGTCGAACATCCCGATGACGACCTGTGGGATTCCATCATCGGCGCGAGCCGGCAGGCGCTGGCGAATTTCCTCGGCGACCCGCGCGAGATCATCGGCGTCGGTCTTTGCACCATTCGCTGCTGCAAGGCTTTCCTGCAAGCCGACGGCTCGCTCGCGCAGCCCGTCATGAGCTGGATGGACACTCGCGCCTACCAGCCGTACATGCCGGAGAATCCAGCGGTGGCCTTTGCAACCACCTCCTCCGGCTACATCACGCACCGCTTCACGGGCGAGTTCAAGGACACCGCGGCGAACAGCATCCTGCTGCAGTGGCCCATCGACACCGACACCTGGCAATGGAGCAGCGATCCGGCACTGCTGCAGCAGTTCAGCGTTCGGCGCGAGCAGCTTTTCGAGCTGCTGCTACCCGGCGCCATCGCGGGTCATGTGACCGCCGCGGCCGCCGCGGCCACTGGAATCCCGGCCGGGCTGCCTGTCGTCGTGACAGCGAACGACAAGGCTGTCGAAGCGCTCGGCTCCGGTTCACTCGACGACCGCACCGCACTCATTTCGCTGGGCACGTACATCGCTTCGATGGTGCACGGCAAGCGCAATCGTCAGGACGCCCGGCAGTTCTGGACCAATTTCGGCTGCGTCCCGCACCGCTACTTGTACGAGAGCCACGGCATCCGCCGCGGCATGTGGACGCTCACCTGGTTCATGGACCTGCTCGGGCCGGAGTTTTCTGCAGCGGCTGCTGCGCGCGGCGTCACGCGCGAGCACATGCTTGAACAGGAAGCGGTGCACGTTGCGGCCGGCAGCGACGGTCTCATGAGCGTGCTCGACTGGCTCGCACCGACCGACAAGCCGTTCCGCAAGGGTGTCATGCTCGGTTTCGACGCGCGCCACACGCGTGCGCATGGCTACCGGTCCATCCTCGAAGCGATCGCGCTGACCATGAAGGACAACGTCGACGCCATGGCAGACGAACTTGGCACTCAACTGCGCGAGGTCGTGATTTCGGGCGGCGGCTCATCGAGCCCGCTCTTCATGCAGATTTT